>CAZGZA010000001.1:0-41046 GCA_964529655.1 uncultured Methanosarcinales archaeon
CAACATATTTATTACTGCCTTTATCCAAAAATAAATTTTTAGGGTCAACATACGCAATCAAAACATTACCCTCACACTTTACTGCAAGACTCAACCACTCACCACAATCTTTTAACATATCATCACTCACACCCTTCAACTGGCCTGAAAGCTTACCTTCCAAATTATCAATAATTAAACTAAACACTTCCTGAGGCCTAGCATGACGCTCAAAACCAGCTTTTTTCAAACGAGAAAGACTCTCATCAAAATAATAAAATGATTTATCTGACTCTCCAGGCTTACGATAAGCAACCGACTCAAACACAACACCCTTATAAGAAGAACCAATAGACTTAGAACTAACTGAATCAACAGGCATACTCAACAACTCCTCAAGTATCCTCTTCGCCTCCTCAGGAGAAGGCATACAACTATCTGGAATTAAACCCATATTACACCTATTATCTAAAACAGAAGCAACAACAGCCCCTTATAAAGCTTTTGGTATTTCACTACTAAATGGCGGTTATGCTATCCACTAGTTGACAATTGAACCTTTTAAAATCAAACAACACAAACGAATTTGCAATAACATCCTCTCTTATATGAATAGCTGGCGCTTTCCACATACAAGAATCAGCCAGTATAATACAGCCTGTTCTCCCCCTCCTATGTTTGGTTTACTTTGGAGTTTGGATTGTTTTATTTTCTGTACTTATGCCCAAATATCACTTTTTCAAGATATATCTCTCGCTTATTTGTATCATATGAAAAAAGAATTCTTAATTTCCCAATCCATAATCTACAACTTCCACTTAAATCATAATGCATCTGCTTGTATCTTGTTGGGTTTTCTGCAACTTCTTTTATTTTGTCCTTAATTCTTTCTTGAATATTCTTATCTAACTTTTTGAAATCTTTATAGAACTCCTTTGTAGGGAGAATCTTATGATTCATTCCAATCAACAAAGTCTCTTTTTTTAATCTGAACTTTGGACTTCTTGTAAGATTCCATAAATTTTTTATCAGACATTAACTCCAGAGATTCGATTATTGTATCAAATTTATCTTTAACCCTAACCAAATCCAAAATTGCATTTTTATTGATGCATATAGTTTCTGACATGATATACTCTTATAGCCATTGCAGTTAATAAAGTTTGCTGTTTTTTATTTCTTTGCGCTATCACGTTATTAGTTCACATACAAAAATCAGCTGGTATAATACAACCTGCCCTCCTCTCTCTGCTGCACATCCATCTGCGAACCCAGCTTATTGGCCCTCGGGCGATGCGATTCGGGGTCGCGCCTGAAGGTTAAGCCTAAATCCTTTAAAAATAAGTTCATGCCATCCTCCATATTAAACGGCCCCTTTACAAAACCATGTATAGCAGAGCTGCCCTCAAACACAATCAAACCCTGAGAAAGGTAGTCAACAAACAATAGATCATGGTCAACAATCAATGCCGAGGTTCCCTTAGAGAACATAAGGTCTCCAATAACCTTAGAGACAACCAAACGCTGCTCTACATCAAGATAGGCAGAGGGCTCATCCAAAAGGTATAAATCAGCATCCTGCGACAGGCAATAAGTAATAGCAACCTTTTGCAACTCCCCACCTGAAAGATCACAAACCCTTCTGTCAAGAAGATTATGCAATTCAAGAGGCTTGATAAGCTGGGCATCAAATTTCTCCAAAGCAAGCTGCAAAACAAAAGCAACCGATTCTGTTGCGGAGCTATCCAGATATTGGGGTTTATAACTTACCCGAATAGAGCAGTCAATGTTACCCTCATCTGGCTTAATAACCCCTGCAAGTATCTTAACAAATGTTGTTTTGCCGATGCCATTCTCCCCAAGCACGCCTAAAACCTGCTTTTTCCGTATTTCACCAATATCAGACTGCAGGCTAAACCTTCCAAGGCCTTTTTTGAGGCCACCCCAGCTAACTAAAACCGGGGTTTCGGATATTTTTGCCGGCGGCCTAACCTCAAATTGGATAGCATTCGGCCTGAACCTTAAATTTTCGTCCCTTAAAAAACCCTCAAGATAAGCATTAATACCAACCTTAGCTGATTTCGGATGACTGACAATACCATAACAGGCAGGCTTGCCATACATAAGATGCACTAAATCAGTCATGCAATCCAATATAATTAAATCGTGCTCTATAACCATAACAGCAGTATCATGAGCTGCAAGACTCCTGATAAATTTAGAAACCCTCAAACGCTGGCGTATATCCAAATAGGATGTAGGCTCATCAAAAATATAAAAGTTGGCTTTTTTAAGGACGCATGCGGCAATAGCAACCCTCTGCAACTCACCGCCAGACAGTTGAGAAATATCTGAATCAAGAAACCTGACCAAATCAAGCTCAATGCTGATATCAGCCAATTGCCCCTTTTCATCTGTTTGAGACAAAAGCTGCCTAACACTACCTTTAAACTCCTTTGCGATTAAGTCAACCTGCTGGGGTTTGTAGCTGACTTTTAGCAGACCTGCCCTCATTTTTTCAAAAAAAAGCTGTGCCTCTGAACCCTTAAAAAAGCTGATAATCTCATCATAGCTTGCTGGCTTGTCGCCACCAAGATTAGGCTTTAAAATGCCGGCAAGAATTTTAATTGCAGTTGATTTACCAATGCCATTTCTTCCCAGAATTCCAACCACTCTTCCAAAAAGGGGTACTGGAAGATTATAAAGATGAAAACCGTTCCTGCCAAACTGGTGTATTGGAGGCTTAGCTAACTCAGCCGGCAGATTAATTATGCTTAACGCTTCATAGGGGCAGATTCTGGCACAAATCTGGCAGCCAATGCAAAGAACTTCGTCTATACCAACCTTTTCACGGTCCTTGAAAATGCAGTTCTGCTCCTGGCGGTTAACAGGGCACTTCCTCATACAAAGGTAGCCGCCGCAGCCAATAGGATTGCATTTCTCCCTTTCAACAACAGCTATTCTGGACATAGTACAAATTTAACACTAAACTTTTGCGTTTTGTATAGGAAATGGGCAAAAGTTTAGTGAAGTTAACTTTTGCACGATATATAAATTTGAAAACACAAAAGTTAACTAACAGTTAAGAGTTTATAAAGTTTGCCGGTGGTATTGAAAATTTTCCGAAAAACCTGCAGAACAATATATTAAGGGGGTAAAACAAATCAGCAAAAAACAGGGTGATAAAATATGGCAAAACCAGAACAAAACATCAGAATGGGAAATATAAATGTAGCAATATGGAACAACATCAAAGAGATAAACGGCCAGGTCAAAGAGCTGAAAAGCATAACCCTAGAAAAAAGATACAAAGACAAAGATGGAAGCTGGAAGTCCACTACCAGCTTTAACGCAGATGAACTGCCAAAGGCGATAATGGCGTTAAGCAAGGCATTCTCTGAATTAATAGAAAAAAAGGATAAATTTGGGGCTAGTTCAACGAAAGTTTTATAAAGAATTGGTTTATTGAGAGCAATGGACGGCCATAGGGGCTTGGTTCTACCCGTTCCCATTCGAACACGGAAGTCAAGCAAGCCTCCGTATCCGAGTGTACTGTTCTCCGAACGGGAAATTGGATAAGCTGTCCACCTTATTTTTCTTAAAAAGTATACACAAAAAAAGAAAAAACCGCCAGTTAAAGGGACTAAAATCCCAAAGATTTTAGGTCCCTGCTTTTTACCAGATTTCATAAAAAATGCAAAGCATTTTTTTGTGCCAAAAATCCAGTTAGATTTTTGAGCATTTTAAAAAATCTGATTCAGGTCAGCTGTCCACCTTATTTTTCTTAAATCTTTTTAGATAAAACGCGCTGATAGGTCTTAAAATAATCCTGAGCGCATCTCTCCCAGCTTAAGCCTTTTTTAAGAATGCTTTTTCTGGCTTCTTTTCCAATTTTAGCCCTTAAATCAGAATCACCAAGAAGAAGCTTCAGCTTGTTAGACAAACTGGCGATATCCCCGGGCGGAATTAAAAAACCATCCTTCCCATCCTCAACAAAATCCGGTGTTCCATCAACATTTGTTGCAATAACAGGCAATCCAGAGGCCATTGCCTCGCCAACAACATTAGGCTTGCCCTCAGAAATGCTAGGCAGGACAAAAACATCGGCTACATTCATCCAGTAAGGGACCTCATCAGGAGGCAAACTGCCTTTGAAGCTGATATGATTTTTTATGCCAAGCTCAACAGATAACCCCTCAAGCTGACCTCTTAAAACGCCATCCCCTACAATTAAAAGCAAAGCATCTGAATTCTGCTGCAAAATAGAGGGCATTGCACGAAGCAAGCAGTCACAACCCTTTCTTGGAATGAGCCAGCCAACAAATAAGATAATTTTTTTATCTTTCGGCACGCCCAGCTTTTTTCTAATCAGCACTTTATTTCGCGGAGTAAACTGCTTAACATTAAGGCCATTAGGGATAATATCAAAGTTTGCAAAGCCCATACTGGACAAAACTTTGCTGTGAGATTCATTATTGGGTGTTACAGCATCACAATGATTTAGGACAAACTTTAATCCCTGCCTAAACAAACGACTCTTTTGAGCGCTTGTTATTTCAGCGCCCCTTGTGGTTAAAACAAGAGGGATCTTTAATGCCTTTTTAACCCGCCATCCAACCACTGCTGACAACGCCCATTGAGCATGAATAATATCACAATCACTGCACTCCTCTTTGGCTTTAGAATAAAAACTTTTGAGAAATGGAAAAAGCTGAACAATCTTTGAAAGAGCGCTGGATTTTAAGTTTGAGGGAATTCCACCACCAGATGTTAGTTTAGTTGCGTCTTTAAACCTCCTGATTTCAATACCCTCCCAACATTCAACCTCTGATTTGCTTTCAGGATAGAATGGGCATATCACTTTTATATCAGCATAGCTCTGCAAAGCCTTTGCCAACTCATAAATAAAAGGGCTTTGCGCATGCCCAGGGTAAGCTGGAAAGGATGTTGTGAGTATGCCCACCTTTAATTTTTTTGAGATGCCTTTTTCCACCATTTCCCAATACCATATAATAAGAGATATACCGCAACAAAAGCTGCTGTTAGAGAGCTTACAATCAGGCTTGCGTATAAATAAGTTGGCTCTCTTCTGAACTTTACAATGTGCAGCCCTTTATCAAGGTAAACAGCACGCATTGCATAGTTAGCACGATAAACCTCTTTTTTGATGCAGTTATCGTAAGCAACCCAGCCAGGATACCAGCTATCAGCCAGCACCAGAAAACCAGGAGTTTGGAGACTAACCTTTACAACAATCTCATTTGGAGTATAGTTTGTTACATTTGCCTCTTTAAAAAAACCCTCATTGTTCAGGGGGTATGGAACCCCATCATCAAACAAAACAATCTTATGCGGATCAAAGGCACTGCTCTGCATCTCATCAAAAATCAGGTTAGAAGAAACAACTTTTGCGCTACCCACAACATAAGCGCGAGGCAAAACCATACTATTAGCATAAACAATCCCGTCAACAGCCTCAAAAACAGCTTTAAAATCAGGATTATGCAATGGTTCCCTGCTAATAATATATCTTATATTCCACATGCCCAATAATTTTGAAATATAATCTGTTTCCATCCTTTCAGCAGGAATTACAAGCTCGCCCCACTTAATTTGTGCATGAACATCATCAACAATACCTAATCCTTTTTCAACAAACGCATCAAAATATTTAATTCTGGATGAGCCAGAGCCCAACAGATTATGGATATTATACTTCTGGGCAAAATACTGCCTAAACAAAGACGGCTCTGTTGCAACTGCTCTGAACAGCGCGTTGGTTTCTTTAGCCTCCTTAAGAAAATCAATAATCTCTGTCTCTTTAAGAAATGAGGATAAATCAGAGCCCTCAAGAAGAGGCGAATTAAAAACAAATAAATCAGCAATCAAAAGCGTGACAATCAAAAACTTAAAAACTGCCTTTGACCTGTTTACTACAAATGAGAGAATGATAACCATAATAAAAAAAAGTGTAAACCACCATATTGAATAGGCGGCTGCTGCATAAGCCTTGTCAAGAAGGCCAAGAAGGCTCTCAAAAGAGTGCGTCTGGACAAATATTGAATTTGCATAAACCGCATAATACAAGTGGTTAAGAATCTTCTCACCAACATTAAGTATATAGGATTTGAACAGAAAAACCAGAAGAGTAAAAAGAATAAATAAAAATGTTAAGATAACCCCGAAGATTTGTGATGGCTTTCCTAGAGGCTTATTTTTTCTTAGCAAATATTCCATGCCATAACCGGCCATCACTGCAAAACAAAAACTAACAACCATCAGCATTCTTGCAGGAGTCCTGAACAAATCAGCACCCGGAATTAAAAGAACCAGATTAAATAATGGAGTGCTGGCACCTAAAGCATAAACTAAGCCAAATAAAGCCAATACCAAAAAGTGCCATATCTTTCTGGGTGTTTTTGTGGCAAATAAAACAAGGAATAGTGGAATAAGCCCCATATAAACATAAAGCTCGTTATATGTTGGAGCGCCCCAATAGGTTGTTAGGCCATTCTCCAGAAGCGCCCATCCATTTCCATAAAGATTTGGCATAATAAAATTAGTCAGCTGCTTAAGTGGCAGGCTGCCAGAGGAAACATAACTGTAGCCAGCGCCTTTTATACCGCCATCAAGACGGCTGATGTAGCTTCCAAATTCAAGAACCGGCAGAACAGCAACAGATGCCAGCAAAAGCCCGACAACATAGGCGATTACAAAATAGAGAATACACCTTTTCCACTTTGAAACAGCAATAACCCTCAAAACAAAATAGAGCAACAAAGCAAGGCTTATCATATAAAAATACTGCTGATGGCCTGCCAAAAATAAAAGCCCTAAACCAGAGCCAAAAAGCACTGCATAAAAAAACCTGCCTCTAAGAAGCAGCAGCTCCAATAAAATAAAAACCAGAGGCATTAAGCTATAGCTTGCAAGTTGAGGATATGCACCACCAACCTTTGTAAGCAGGTTGCCCCCAAACATAAAGGCCAAAGCTGTTACAAAACTGCAAAAAGAATTAAGCCTTAAGAGCCTTGCAAATGTGTACATCAGCAATCCAGCCAACAGAACATGAAACAGCTGATAAAAATTCAATAACAAAAAAGAATTGCTGAGCAAAAATAAGGCATTAAAAGGATAAAAGATGCTAACACCCGGGAAGAACGGCAAACCGCCGTAAAGGTAAGGATTCCAAAAGGCAATCTGATTCAAAGTGTTAAAAGTGGCATAACGATGCTGGTATTCAAAAGCGTAAATATCCAGACTGTCACGGCTTGCATAGCTTAACCCGGGATTAAAAAACATCCCATTAAAAAAAAACAGGGCGGCTACCAAAATAAAAAAAAGATAGTGCTTATCCCTCAGCTCAAGATTTCTCAACATTGGAAAATTCCTCCTGATAGCCAGTATTTTTCCTAATCCAGACAGCCTTTGGCCTGCCCTTAAAATAATACCAATAAAACATATTGTAAGAATAAGCCATAGCCTTAAGCACCTCAAAAAGCCCTGTCCTAAAAAAGTATTTTTCAAGAAAAGAGTTTCTTAAGGTTTTGTGCATTCGCGTAACAACCGTATCAGCTGGGCGCTTAAAATGCTGCACAACAAAATGGCGGACATCCCCAATCAGCTCAAAATTCGTATTGCCCAGGCCTTTTTCACCAGCCAGCCTCAAATGCTTTATTGCCTCTGGATTAAAGCCCATAAAAGCTGCGCCAGCAGAATCAACTGCAACCAAATCCCTGGATGCAAAAATCGCATCGCACACTTTCGGAATCCCGGTTCTCGGACCGCTGCCCTCAAGACTGACTGTACAATCCACCACAGCAAAACACGGCTTAAGATAGTTGTTCAAATCAACCAAAGCATCTGCTAATTGCAAATGCAACAGATGCCTCTCCCTAGGCAGGCAGCCGAACATGTTTTTGACAGCGCCTGAAATAGTGGACCACACATGCGTCTTAATTGCGGGTAGAGATATTATACAGTCACATTCAGCCAGCTTTTCAGAAACAGATGTTAAGCCAATTACGCCGCTCATATTAACCTTTTTTTGAGAGTCATTAGTAAGATGCACAAATTCAGCGCCGTACGCTTCAGCAATTTTTTTATAACCCCAGACATCGGCGGAGATATCCACATTTTTATGCGAGCATAAATCCCCGTCGCCGATATAAACCCTGGCATTCAGCCTCCTCAGCACTACAAGCACAGCCTCCAACACCCAGGGAGAGGTGTTTGTCCCTGGAATAAGCTTAATGTTCATTGCGTTTATCTTAAGAAAAATCTTTTTGCCCTTTACATATTTCCGCCAGCCAGCCAGCTCCATCGCTCTTTTAACAGCGGCAAAAACGCCCTCTTTTGATTGTATATTCTTAACAAAAGCAACTTTTGATGTTCCACAAAAAGCCTTGCTTTTTGGGAGCCAAAAATTACCTTTCAATTTTTGTGCTTTCATTTTGATGGAATTATTTTCTCGCAGATGAAGACTCTTCTTAGCCCGAAAAAAGGCATCAATGTATTTTTAAAAATCCCCTCAAGTTTTTCTCCAATATCCGTCAAGCACTTTGGGGCGTATGGAATCAGCACTGTTGTTTCCTCTTTTTTAACCCTAAACCCGGAATCAAGGATAATTTTAAGCGCCTCTCTCCTGCGCAAAAAGCGATGCGGGCCTTCGCTGTGATGAATGCCTGAAACAGCGGCAAACAAATGAATTGGCTCCCATAAATAGTTAGGCGTTGTCAGTATTAACTCTCCTCCAGGCTTAACAACACGGCCCAGCTCATGCATAAAAGCGCTAACATCCGGAATATGCTCAATTGTTTCAAAACACAAAACAGCATCAAACTCATTGTCCCCTGCCGGAAGGTTATAATCCCAAAATTTTTTTGTAGTGAAAGCCAAATTTGCAGGCTTAAACCTTTCCTCAGCAATCTTCAGCATCCTAGCTGAAACATCCATGCAGACGCCGGAAACATTCCTTTTTGCGGCGAAATAAGCCGCGCCATTACCCGTCCTACTACAGATATCAAGGATATGGCTGCCGGATTTTATCGCACTCAATCTTTCCCCGTCAACAAAACGCCTGAAATAGGAATAAGTTTTTTTATTGATATTATCGTAGTCCTCTGTCATATCCCAATGTTCCCCAACATCTGCCAAAGTCCAGTTTCTCTGCTTCATAAAGCCCTCCTAAGATACACAAGCATCCCAATAAATTTAATCGGCAGCTTCGCAACAATCCTCCTGCTTAAGCCACTCATCAAAAGCCTGATAACCATGTAGAATACCATTGTCTTTGGATAGCTGCAGCTAGCTTTAGAAAGATTGTATTTGGGAATAATTCCCAGCCATCTGCCCCTTAATGATGCGCCCTGTTTATAGCTAAAGTTTGGATGAGTTTTTACAATATCCCGCAAACTAATGTTAAAGCATTCAAGGTTTTTGGCAGCGCTAAACAGCTGCTTTCCTTTAGGAGTTCTGACAATCACTGTTGAATACGCCTCTTTGCCCTTAATCCAACAGTCACCCACTGAAACATCGGCAAACTCAGAGGTATAATCCGGGCAGGCCAGACAGCGCTTTGGATTAAACATAAGGTTAAAAAGGTCATAATAACGCTTATGCAAAAAATATTTTTTGCCATTAAATTCCTGAACACGAAACCCGCCAGGCCATGCGCCGCCACGATAGCTAATATCTATAATATTTTGAGGATAACACTTCAATTTTTTGATAATAAATTTTGTTGCGCAGGAATGCATTGTCCTGCCACAAAACAAGCCAACACAAAACTTAATCTGGCTTGCAGGGGCGAAATTATTTTTCTGAAGCAATCTGATTCCATGAATATGGCACGGCAGGCCCACAAAAGCATAGTTTTCACCTTTCCTAAAGGTTTTCAGAACCTCATTAACCGGGACAACACTATATTTTGAGCCAGCTGCCCTTAAAATGCCATTTTTTGTCCGCACGACTTTTGCAACAGGCTTAAACCCTTTGTCAAAATCAATAACAATAACACCATCCACTAGCTTATTTTCCATGGCAGAGGCAAGCAAAGCACTAACAAGACCGCCAGAAGATGCTTTTTTGGCTTTGTTCAAACACCTCCCAATCTTTAGTTCCTGATAATATCCCAAAAAGGGCGAATATGCATTATTAAAACTGCCAAAAATGCTCTTATTAAATTGAGGGAAATCAAATTCATAGCCGGGGCAGTTTCTGATACAGCTCCTGCATGATATGCAGTTTGCATTCGCCTTGATAGCATCATCAACAGCCATCAGCGCATTCCTTGGGCAGACCGCCAGACAGTTTCCACACATTGTGCAATAGCTGCCAAGCGAGGTGACATTATCCATCTTTTGTATCATCTTAGTTGTTCTGATTCATTTTTTTAACAAGCAAATCAGCAATAAGGCCGAACAGGAAAATCTGCAACGCAGACAAAAAGAATACAATAATCGTAAGGTCCATCAGTATTTTGCTTAAAAATACCAGATTGTAAAAGTAAACCAAAAGAGCCATCCACACCAAAGATGCAGCGACAAGAGCAAAAAAACGCAATGGCTTGAAATAAGTTACCACTCTAACAATGATTGTACAAAACTTAATGAAATCCTTAATTGGATGGATTGTTGATTTACCGCTCCTTTTGTAATAAGGTATTGGAACAAACTTAACAGAACCTTCACTCGTTAAACATGCCAGCAAATGGGTTAGTGTAAAAGAAAACCGTGAGGGAAGTATATGAAAGAACTTTGTAACATTATCCCTCTTAATAACCCTTAATCCGCAGTTTATATCCGGAATTCTCCTGCCGGTAAGAAAATTTGCCAAAACAGAGAGGATAAACTTCGCCGGCCTTCTTATGAAAGGTATCCTCGCTGCACAGCCAACCCTTGCGCCTGAAACAATATCATAATCAGATGCATAGCCCAATAGTTTTGGGATTGCCTCAACAGGATAGGTGCCATCTGCATCGAGCATAACAATTATATTGTTTTTTGCGGCATTTATCCCGGTTTTTAGGGATGCTCCATAGCCTTTATTGTGCTGGTGATGCAAAAGTTTTATGCCCTTAATTCCCTCCAGAACCTTGCTTGAGCCATCAGTTGATGCATCATTGACAGCAATCAGCTCGCAGCTAATCCTAGAACAGGAAAGGACACTCTTAATCGCCTCAATCACTCCCTTAACCGAAGATTGTTCATTATAAACAGGAATAACCACTGAGATATTCATTTATATTTAACCCCCAAAATGCTGAGGCAACCAAATGGCGGAAAGTATTTAAAGGTTATGGACGAAGAAATCCACGAAAAAAGTTTCTTTAATTAGTTTTTTAAATGCACCCATATTTTTAGCCAGAGATGAAAATTGCAGTAATTAATCCCCCATCATTTGACAAAAGCCTCTATACAAAAGAGGGAAGATGCGAAGCAAGAAAGGGGGCGCAGCTAACTCCTCCAATAACCCTTGGCATAATAGTTGCCATGCTAAGAAAACACCAATTCTTTGTTTATTACAGGGATTTCATGACAAGCCCGGCAACAATACAGGGAATGAAGGAATACTTTTCAAAAAATTTTGATTTGGCGATTGTAAATACCACCACGCCAACATTTGAATTTGACAAAAAAACAGCCCGAATAATAAAGGATGTTTCACCAAAAACAAGGCTATGCGCAATAGGCACGCTAGTAACCGCATTACCAGAGGAGGCATTAGCTGATGGGACCTTTGACTATGCAGTGAGACGGGAGCCAGAACAGACAGTGCTGGAGTTAGTGAAATACCTCTCCAAAGCACAAAAATCCAGGGGGATTTTTGGCTCCCAAAAACAAAGTTTTTGTGGAAACAAAAGTTTTTTGTGGAAACAAAGTTTTTGCGGAAACAAAACAGAGCTAAAAGGCCTTAAAGAGATAAAGGGATTATCATTCTATTGGGACGGACAAATTATTCACAATGAGCCAAGGCCATTTATTGAAAATCTTGACAGCCTGCCATTTCCTGCAAGAGACATTTTTGACAAAAAAGCGTTTATTGAGCCCAAAAGCAACGAACCATATACTGTAATAAGAAACAGCAGGGGATGCCCATACCAATGCACATTCTGCACAACAGGCAGCTATTACGGCAAAAAATGGCGCACGCGAAGCGTTAAAAACATTCTGGATGAAATAAAAGAGGTTGTAACAGTCCACGGCATTAAAAACATAATGTTCCTGTCAGACACATTTACTGCAAACAAGGAAAAAATAAGAGAGCTATGCAATGGAATTATCCAAAACAGGCAGGATATAAAATGGGTCTGCAACAGCCGGGTTAATACCATTGACCTGGAAACAGCAAAGCTAATGAAAGAGGCCGGATGCTGGCTTATAAGCTTTGGAGTTGAAAGCGGTTCAGAAAAGATACTCGAGGGGATAAAGAAAAACATCCAAAAAGAGGATGCAATAAAAGCAGCGGAGATTTGCAAAGAGGCTAGAATCAAAAGCTATATGTATTATATTCTTGGATTCCCGAACGAAACAAAAGAAACAATGCAGGAAACAACAGACTTTGCATTAAAAGTTGACTCAGACTATGCAAGATTCTTTTTTGCAGTGCCATTTCCAGGATCAGAATTATTTGAGGAATGCAAAAGAGCGGGAAAGCTAAGAACAGGAAACTGGTCAAGCTACAACCAGGCAGACTGCAATTGCTTTGCAAGAAACAATCTCAGCTACAAAGAGGTTAAAACAGCAATAAGAAGAGCAAACAGAAGATTCTATCTGCGGCCAAAATATATTGCGAGAAAATTCCGGGAAATGCGCCTAAAAGAATTCATAAACCTCTCCAGAACAGCATTTGAATATATTAAAAACTGGATGTAGCTAATCCCTACTAAAATATTTTTCTGCCTCTTGCAACTGTGATTCACTGCCAATATCAAACCAAACACCAGAAAACTGGAATACCCCCACATCCTCCTGCTTATGCAGCCAGGCTATATAGTCTCCTGGCTTGTCAGGATTATTGCCCAACTCAAGATATTTTTTGATGAGCTGCACCGAACTCCTTGGAAAAAGGTAAACACCGGTTGATGCAAGTGTAGAATTTGGTTTAGAGGGCTTTTCAACAAAATCCGCAATAATCCCCTTATTATTAATCCCAACTATGCCATAAAGCTTTGCCAGCTCAAAATCGCGGACATCATAAACAGCAATAATGCTCTTTCTATCCTCTTCAAACTGCCTGATTAAGTCTGTCAGCTCAAACTCAAAGAGATTATCTCCTGCAATAACAAGCAGGTCATCATCAAGATGTTCACCTTCAATAACCAAGTTTAAATCACCTATAGCCCCAAGACGGGACTTATTCTCAATGGTGTTATCATTAACAATTTTAATCGTCTTTGAGGAACGAAAACCCTTTTGCCAATCCAAAAAGCTTTGGCAAAACTTATTATTAGTCACAATATACACCCGGTCAATGGAATCAACTTTTTCTATATTTCTTAAGCTGTAATCAATAATAGGCCTACCCGCAACCTGAAGAAGGTGCTTTGGCTGGCTTAATGTAAGGGGATAAAGCCGTGTTGCATAGCCGGCGGCAAGAATTATTGCTTTCATAAATGCAATAAATTTGATTTGCTTTTTATAAATTACGGATTTATAGGCAAGGACATTAGTTTTCGTATACATTTCCTTGCCCATATAGAGAAGACTTTAACAAATTTTATAAGGATATTAAAGTCTTCTCGTATAGGATACTATACAACGCAGAAATATCAAACTCCATCATGGCAACTGGCATGTTAATATCAAAATTCCCCAGCACATCTGGGCTGACTTCACCAAGACAGGCAATCTGTCTATCTTTAATAAAGATGCCTGCAACACGGCCAGGGATAAATGAACCGTGCTCAACCTCCTTAATAGAGTAGTCTATATGCCCTATGCCCATCAGAGCATCGGCAACCTGCTTTATTTTAGTGTAATCAACCTCCGCGCTACAACAGGCAACGGCGATAACATCAGAATCAGAAATTTTATCCCGCAACCTTTTCGTAACCAACCCCTGCTCAAATATATTCTGCGGATAGGGATTATGCTTATTTTTTGACAGCACCTCAAGCAGATGCGGCATAATCCATGACCTAACAACCGAATAAGAGGCAGACATAAAGCTTCTGATTTCAACAGTACCACTATCATGAATATTCATCTTATCATAAATCAGCCCCTTATTTGAGAGCATTGGAGACATTAGTTCCTGGAAGCCAAACCCAACAAGAACATCACGAAATTTATCAATCAACACCACTTTCGGGGAAACATCGCCAACAGTATAGCTGGTTAAAGGAGAGGTGGGAATATTCTTAAAACCAAACATGATACCAATATCCTCAACCACATCAACAGCATGCAAAATATCCGCCCTATACGGAGGAATTGAAACAACATAATCCTTAACATTATACCTTGCTTTTTCAAGCAACCGCTTAATCTCTAATTTGCCTAAAGAGGTGCCCAAAAGAGAGTTAACATCATGCTCCCTGATTTTAATTTTCTCCACCGACAATTGCGGTGTTACAATCTTTTTTTCAGGGTATTTTATTTCAACACCAGCAACCTGAAAGCCCCTGTCAGAGAAAATATAGGCAAGTATAGTGCAAGCAAGATTGACTGTTGCAAAATCCTCTCCAGTCGCCTCAATAAACAATTCCTCGCTGTCAAGAGTTACCTTACCAAACTGCTGGGAGTTAATAATCGGAGGGAAGGAAAGAACATTATTTTTAGCATCAACCAAAATAGGATAGTCCTTAAGCCCCTCAAGAGTAAAGGCAAACTTCTGCCCTGCCGGATGAACCTTTAAAATTTCCGCCAGACTCATTTCTGTCCTGAAATCAAGCGGAATAAACCGAATAGATTCGGGAACAACTGCTCTGTAATAAACCGGAAAGGTTATGCCTGCATAAGGATAAATTCCTACAGCCAGCTTTTTTCTCTTCCTGCCAAAGGAATCACACAGTTTTTCCTGAAACTGAATAATCTGCTTCAGAAATGCCTCGTCAACCTTCCTGCCTTTTGCTGTAAAAGCAGCAATAAAGGGCCGGACATCTGAAATATTCTTATCGACAACAATTGTATGGGACGACTTCTGCAGCTTCAGCTCAGGAACACCTTTTTCAAAGCCAAGAACACCCTTTAAGAGCCTTGCAAGACCCTCAACACTCCAAAGATAGGGAAGATTGGTGTCACCTAAACTAAGAGTCAACATGCCTGAAGTCTCATCATAACTCTCAAGCTCAGCCTTTGCAAACTCCAGCAGGCAGTCAAGCTCCTTAATATCCAGCTTTTTACCAACCAATTCACTTAAATCCTTTAATGAAAAATCAACAGTCGGCATTTAAACCATCCTTGCATATTTTAAAAATTCCAGGTCAGATGAATAAAGATCCCTGATATCCTTAATCCCAAGATTGAACATTCCAATCCGGTCTATCCCAATGCCCCATGCAATAACCGGAACATTGACTCCCAAAGGTTGAGTCACCTCTGGCCTGAAAATTCCAGCCCCGCCCAACTCAATCCATCCTAGGTCAGGATGCTTTGCAAACAGCTCACAGCTTGGCTCTGTAAATGGAAAATAGGCAGGCCTTATCTTAATCTCCTCTGCTTTGGCAAATTCCCGGGCAAACAAAGTCAACAGCCCCTTAAGATGGGAAAGATTAAGGTTTTCCTCAACAACAATCCCCTCTGTCTGGTAAAAATCCGGCAAGTGGGTTGCATCAATCACATCATACCTAAAACATTTTGCAATGCCAAAATACTTACCAGGAATTTCCAGCCCCTTTGAAGCAAGCATTCTGGAGGAGCATGCTGTTCCCTGCGTCCTTAACAACAATCTTTTTGTACGCTCAATATCAAACTTATAGCCCCAGCCCCTGCTTCCTGTTCTGCCGCCATCTTCATGCACCTTCTTAACAGCTGCCAAAATCCTTGAATCAACATCGCCACAAGCAGGCTCTTTAATATAATAAGCCTCATGAATATCCCTGGCAGAATGAAACTGCGGCATAAACAACGCATCCATATCCCAAAAATCAGTCTCAACAATAGGGCCGGACATCTCCTTGAATCCAAGCGAGGTAAACTTCCACCTTACAAAATCCAAAAAAGAGCGATAATGATGCTTTCTGCCAAACCCAAGCCGCGGGACATCAGCAGCCACATCGTATCTCCGGAATTTTTTATTCTTCCAGCTGCCTGAACTGAGCAAATTTGGGGTTAAGCGATCAATAATTTTTTCAGCAGCAATCTTCTGGCCTGCAAGCAGCTTCCCTAAACTTGTAAGCTCAAAGGCAACAGTTTTTTTCACCTTAACCAGCAAAATATTTTTTCTGCGGCATAAATTATCAAACGCAAATTTTTCCTCAGGAGTAAAATCCTTAGGGGAAACTATTGCCTTAGCTTTCTTAAGAAATTTTTCCTCAAGGCTCTCAGAGGAAAGAAGCTTTGCGCCCTGCTTGGTAATTGCCACCCTACCTGCCTCAAATTCAATTGCCGCCTTGGCCCTCAAAACCCCAAGGCTTGCCTTAAGCTCATCCTCCTGCAAGTTTGCCTCTAATCTTACCTCCTGCAGAGGTTTCGGTGTATTTATTGCCAAAAGGAATCGCCTTTCCGGCAAGCCATCCTTAAGATATTTTTCACCGTTAACATCCAAAGAAACAACCTCCTCATAGCTAGAGGCCAGCTTAAGCACCTTCTTGTTTTCAAGCCACTGCAGCGCCCGCATTACCTCAACCTCCTTAAGGCCAGAGGATTTTATCAAGCCCAACAATGTCTTTTCCCTGCCGAGAAATGGCACAACAGCCCTTTCAAGCGGATGCAAAGAGTCAACTAACCTTTTAATGTCCATAATATCAATTGTTTAAGTTAGAGGGATTTAAATAGTTTAGGAAAAAAAACACCTCAAAAAAATAAAAAAATTAAACCTTTTTCATGCTTTCCCATGCAACATCAAACATTGATGAAAGCGCATTTGTAAAAAAAGGGGTGTTAACCCAGACACCAATATCATGAGTGGGATGCGCCTCTTTGTCATCAAGAAGCATAAAAACAAGCTCCTTATTATCAATGAGGCAAAACCTTCCGTTAAGGTCAGTATGCTTAACCTCAGCGATATTGGCAACAGACTTAAGAGACAGCTTTGCATCCTTTGAGAGCGGGGCGGCAATCCTAATCCTGACACCCTTTTTTTTAAGCCTCTCAAAAAGCGGCTTAAACCCCTCTACCTTCCTTAAAAAACCTTCAGAGGTGGTCATAATAACAATAGAATGCTCGGCATTCTTGAGCGTTGATTCAAGATGCGCATACAGGTTGTGCCTTCCGCGCAGCACACCACTAAGCTCTGCCGGGTCAATCAGCTCAACACCCTGCGTATGAAGGGCGTTTAATTCCTTTATCATATCTGTTTCCTTAAGCTTTTCCAGCTGATCAATTCTGGCCTCGGCATCGGTCAAAAGATTTTTCTTAACCCTCTCAAGGATTTCAGATGGCGGAACAGCAATATACTTAATAGGTTTTCCAAGCTTCATAATAACAAAGCCTTTCTTTTCAAGGCTCTCAAGAATATCATAGCTCCTTGACCTAGGAACATTTGCAATATCAGAAAGCTCACCCGCAGTTGAAACACCACGAGAAAGCAGGGCGGTCCAAACCCTTACTTCATACAGATTAAGCGAAAAGTACCTTCTTAACTTGCTCAAAAATTCTTCCTTGACAATCATTGAAATCCCCCCTCTTTTGTTAAGTCCTGGTTGTGTTTAATAATTTTCCCTGATTTTAACTATCATCCAGTTATCCTTCTTAACTCAGAAGAGTAACACTGAATTAACACTGCCAAATAACAAATTTGTAAACTTTTAGAAAGGCGAAAGATAATATAAACTTTATGTTTTTGTGGAATGCACTTAAATACAAATTAGTGCAAATTTATGCCTCTATTTTTAAACCAATCGTAAACTTTTGCGTTTTATATGCTAATAGACAAAGAGTTTACGAAGCTAGCCTTTTGCTCAATATTCACAAAAGTCTAGCAATCGATTAATTTAAAAGGATGTTTTGGCCAAGAATAACTTCCCCATACCTAAAAAAAGATGCAAATAGCCAATACAATAAAAAGAGCGATAAGAAAAAACAAAAAGCAGGTGATTGTCTTTCCTGAAGGCGAGGAGGAAAGAACCATCAAAGCCTGCAAGATAATTAGCAGAGATGGCTATGCACAACCCATCCTTCTCGGCGACAGAAGAAGAATACAGAAAAAACTTGGGGCTTACACAAAAAAAATTCTGATAATAGACCCGCAAAACCACAAAAGCACAAAAAACCGCCAAGTTTTTATTGAAAGCCAAAAAAAAGAATATTACCTCCATGAGCTGTTTAAAATTCTAAACAAAAAAGGATTTAGCTCAAAGGAGTGCTCTGAACTAATAAAAAACCCCCTCTATTTTGGGCTGATGATGGTTAAAAACCACGATGCAGACGGGCTGATTGCCGGAGCTATCAGCACTACCGCAGAGCTGCTAAGGCCTGCCTTCAGAATAATAGGAAGCACACACAAAGTATGCGGTGTGTGCATTCTTGAATCCTTGGGAAAAACATATCTTTTTGCAGACTGCAGCGTCATAATCAGGCCAACAGCACAGGAATTAGCTGATATTGCGGTAAACACAGCAAAACTTGCCAGCTGCCTGGGCATTAAACCAAGGGTTGCCATGCTTTCATTCTCAACACATGGTTCAGCACAACATGAGGAAGTTGAAAAAATAAAAGAAGCAACAGCGCTTGCCAAAAAACAGGCACCATCACTGATAATCGACGGAGAAATTCAGCTAGATGCAGCAATAGTTCCTGATGTAATGAAAGTTAAATGCCCTGGGTCAAGGCTTAAAGGGCGGGCAAATGTGCTTGTCTTTCCTGACCTAAACGCAGGAAACATTGGCTATAAACTAGTAGAAAGGTTCGCAAAAGCAAGAGCAATCGGACCGGTGCTTGTTGGAATGAAAATGCCGGTGAATGACCTAAGTAGGGGATGCAGTGTCAGGGATATCGTTGATTTAACACTTGTAACCGCATTTCAGGCAATACGAAACCAAAAGGCAAGGATATCCTAAACAAATGAAAATACTAACCCTAAATGCCGGAAGCTCTTCTATCAAATATAGTTTATTTGAAAACCATAAATGCCTGATTAGGGGAATTATTGAGAGGATTGGCCTAAGCAAGGGCTATAAAAGCCACGAGACAGCAATCAAATCCATCCTGCAAATATTTCTTAAAAAACAGCTGATAAGGGACTATGCAGAGATTAAGGCTGTCGGACACAGGGTTGTGCACGGAAATTCCTTGAGAAGAACAACTTGCATTACACCAGCAATTATAAAATTATTAGAGCAGCAAATTGAACTGGCGCCGCTTCATCAGCCATACGAAATAACAGGAATAAAATTATGCGGCAAATTATTAAAATGCAAACAATTGGCAGTTTTTGATACATCTTTTTATATGCATTTACCTGAAAAAGCAGGAGTTTATGCAATTCCCTGGAAGCTATCACAAAAATATGGAATACACCGCTTTGGATTCCATGGCATCTCCCACAACTATGTGTACCAGGAGGCCTGCAGGATTCTAAAAAGAAGGATAAATAGGGCAATAACCTGCCACATTGGAAACGGTGTTTCTATCACTGCGATAAAAAATGGAAAAGCAATAGACACCTCAATGGGGTTTACACCGCTTGAGGGGGCTGTAATGGGCTCGCGGAGCGGAGATATTGATGCCGGAATAATATTCTACCTGATGCAAAAAGAACACCTCAACATAAGCAAAATGTACAAACTATTAAATGAAAAATCCGGATTAGCAGGGCTTTGCGGGAAAAGAGACATGCGGGATGTTTTGGCAGCCTATGGGAAAAAAGAGAAGACAGCAATTGACATCTTTTGTTATAAAATCACAAAATATATTGGAGCCTATGCTGCTGCCATGGGCGGAGTAGATGCCCTAATTTTCACCGCAGGCATAGGGGAACACCAGTGGAAAATAAGAAAGAAGGTTTGCGAAAAACTTGGATTTCTTGGAGTTAAGCTTGAACCTGAAAGCAACAAAAAAAACACGACACACATCTCATCGGGAATAGTAAAAGTAATGGCAATCCAGACAGATGAGGAACAGGCAATCGCAGAGGAAGCGCTAAAAACTTTAAAGCCTCTTTAAAAAGGTTTGGTTTAGGCAATTTTTGCAAAGAAAATCTTTTTAAATATCTATTATTAAAATTTAGTTAATGTCATCTCAGGAGCGCATTGGGTATTCGTACGAAACAAACATCAATGAACTTGAACAGGAAAACAAATTTCTTAAACAAACACTTGACACAATAAGAGTTGAGCTTGAAAGATTCAAAAGCAAGCCGCTATTGGTATGCGCGATACGGGAGATGCATGACAAAAGCGCGATAATCCGGCTGCCTAACGGGAATGAATTCCTGGTGGATATGTCCCAGGAGTGCAGAGACCTTAAGCCAGGGGACACTGTCCTGGCAGAACAAAAAAATCTCACTATAGTAAAAAAAATTAACCAGCAAAAAATGTTTGAGGTTGACAAATTTGTCATTGTAGAAAAGCCTACAACAGAATGGAGTGCGATTGGCGGATTAAAAGAGCAGGAGAATGAAATCAAGGAAGTTATCGAACTGCCGCTGATGAAACCGGCTCTATTCAAAAAGATTGGAATAAACCCGCCAAAAGGGGTATTATTGCACGGCCCTCCTGGAACAGGAAAAACACTGCTCGCCAAGGCAGTTGCCAACTCAACCAAATCCACATTTATTGAAATTGTAGCTTCAGAACTTGTACAAAAATTTATCGGAGAGGGGGCAAAACTGGTGAAAGAAATATTCAACCTGGCCAGAGAAAAGGCGCCTTCAATCATTTTTATAGATGAGCTTGACGCACTGGCTGCGACAAGGGTGGACATTGGCACATCAGGAGAGAGGGAGGTGCAAAGAACATTTATGCAACTGCTCGCTGAAATTGACGGATTCAAAAGCCTGGACAATGTTAAAGTTATCGGGTGCACAAACAGAAAAGATATCCTTGACCCAGCAATTCTGCGGCCTGGAAGGCTTGATAGGCTGCTTTATATCCCGCTGCCAAATGAAAAGGGAAGGATTGAAATATTTAATATCCATTCCTCACAAATGAATTTTGACACAAAGATTGACAGAGAGATGCTATGCAAACTAATGGAAAACTTCTCAGGCGCAGACATCAGAGCGGTATGCACTGAAGCAGGATATTTTGCAATAAGAAAAAACAGGACAAAGGTATTCCAAGAGGATTTCCTAAAAGCAATTGACAAAATAAAAAACGCAAACCTATCCGACAAAGCTGATGCCATGTTTGGCTAGAGTTCATATATAATTTCTTAGAAGGTACACGCTCGGCAGTTACATCCGCATCTCATCGGCAAAAGCCTTGATTGGTGTTCACCTCGTCATTGCGTGCATACTCTCATAGGAAACAATGCTTTAAAAAGGTTATGCCAAGAGAGTATTTATTCAAGAACTTTAATTATATGCCACCCAAACTGTGTTTTTACAGGTTTTGATACCTCTCCGGGTTTCATAGAAAAAGCAGCTGCCTCAAATTCCTTTACCATCTGTCCTCTTCCGAACAATCCCAAATCACCGCCCTTTTTGCCGGACGGGCAAAGGGATTTCTCTTTTGCAGCATCCTCAAAGCTCTTGCCGCGGTTGATGTCAAACAGCAGCCCAAATGCTTCCTGTTCGGTTTTTACCAGAATATGCGCTGCGTGCACTTTGGATGCCATGAAAAAGACGAACATCTGCAAAATATAAATAACTTACGGAAAACTGCAGTTATTTAATACCTGAATTCAAAAACGCAACATTTTAAATATCCTAAAACCTTATTTTTAGCTATGCTTGATCCGAGACTTAAACAGCTTGCCAGCGTTCTGGTAAATCACTCTGTCAGAATAAAAGAGGGGGATTTAGTATCCATTGATGCAGGACAGGAGGCTCTGCCACTTGTTCTTGAGGTATACAAACTGATACTGCAAAAAGGCGCATTCCCGAAAGTTAACTTTGCAATGCCTGGATTTGCATATACTTATTATAAATATGCCAGCGAGAAACAGCTAAAGCGTTTTCCAGAACTAGGATTGATAGAGGCAAAAAAAAGCGATGCGCACCTTTCTATTGGAGCAGAATACAACAGCAAGGAGCTAACCACTATTAATTCCAAAAGGATAGCTTTACGGCATAAGATAACCAGAAAAATTTCTGATTTAATCCTGAAAAAAAATAACTGGACTATCTGCGAATACCCAACAAACGCGCTGGCGCAGGACGCGGAAATGTCTCTAGAAGAAATGGAGGATTTTGTATTTAATGCTTGCCTTCAGGATTGGGACAAAATGTCAAAACAGCAGGACCAGCTTAAAAAAATAGTTGACGAAGGCAAAGATGTCCAGATAATTGGAAAAAATACAAATCTAAGGTTTAGCATAAAAGGAAGAGAGGGCATAAAGGATTACGGCAAATGCAACATGCCGGGCGGAGAGGTTTTCATAGCACCAGTGGAAACCACCACAGAAGGATATATTGAATACTCCTTCCCAGCAATATATTCCGGAAAAGAGGTCAGTGGAATAAAGCTGGAGTTCAGGAACGGCAATGTCATAAAAGCCTCGGCTGAAAAAAATGAGGATTTGCTGCACGAAATGATAAAAACAGATGCAGGAGCAAAACGGCTGGGAGAGTTCGGGATTGGAACAAACTTTGGAATTAAGCAATTTGTAAAGCAAATACTTTTTGACGAAAAAATTGGCGGAACAATCCACCTAGCTCTTGGAATGGCCTACAAAGAGGGCGGCGGAAGAAACAAATCAGCGCTGCACTGGGACATGATAAAAGACCTCAGAAAAGATGGCCGAGTTCTTGTAGACGGAAAAGTAATACTTGAAAAGGGAAAGTTCAGGTTCTAAAATTTAAAAAAAGAAAACTTTTTTAAGCTGCTAACAATCATTTCTGGTTATGGATACTGAAACAAAGATGCAGATGTTCAGGACTATCGGGGAGGAGATAATTACAGAAGAGGAGCTAAAGCATTTACTGGAAACAAAAACCCACCCGGTTGCCTACGATGGCTTTGAACCCAGCGGAATGATGCACATTGCACAGGGCATTGTCAGAACCATCAACACAAACAAACTCCTAAAGATGGGGGTTAATTTCAAGTTCTGGGTAGCGGACTGGTTTGCATGGGCAAACAACAAGCTTGAGGGGGACCTTGAAAAGATACAAACCTGCGGACATTATTTTATTGAAATCTGGAAAGCCTGCGGAATGGACATAGACAAGGTGGATTTCTTATGGTCAAGGGATGTTATGCATGACGATGAATACTGGAAAAAGGTTATGAACATAGCAAGGAATAACACAGTCAGCAGAATCATAAGATGCTCGCAAATAATGGGCAGAGGGGAAAACGAAAGCCTGCAGGCCTCACAAATATTTTATCCCTGCATGCAATGCGCTGACATCTTCCACCTTAAAGTGGATATAGCCCAGCTTGGGCTGGACCAGAGAAAGGTAAACATGCTTGCAAGAGAGGTTGGGCCAAAATTAGGATTCTGGAAGCCAGTAATTGTAAGCTCACACATGCTTATGGGATTAGGAATGCCACCAAAAACAGATGGCAGCACAATTGAAAGGGCAATTGACCTAAAAATGTCAAAATCAAAGCCTGAAACATGTATATTCATGACAGATGAAGAGGAAGATATCAAGAGAAAAATCCTTCAGGCATACTGCCCGGCAAAACAAACAGAGGAAAACCCAATTTTAGATTATGCAAAGCATATCATCTTTGAGCGGTTTCCCACACTTAAAATAGAGAGGCCTCAGAAGTTTGGCGGAGCAATAGAATATGAAAGCTACCAAAGCCTTGCAGAGGATTATAGGAACGGAAAGCTTCACCCAATGGACCTAAAACAGGCAACAGCCAGCTACATAAACAAATGCATTGAACCAGTACGGGAACACTTCAGGAAAAACAAAAGGGCAAGAGAGCTGATAGAAAAAGTCAAAAGCTTCAAAATCACAAGATGAACACCAAGATTAAAAAATTTCAGGAAACCCTAAAAAAAAGGGATATTCATTTTGCATTGTTCTATAATCTTGAGATGGGATTTAATCCGCACATGCTTTATCTTTACGGCTACAAAGGAATGGGCGTTCTTATAATTCCTGCCACAAACCAGCCATTCATGCTGGTTCCAAGGATGGAGTTTGAAAGGGCAAAATCCCTAAACCTGAAAATAATAAAATTCCAAAAAGAAAAATCCATGGCAGAAAACATCAAAACATGCCTAAAAAAATTTGGAATAAAACACAAAACTATTGGCATAGATGAAACATTAACATCAATTCACTTTTTTAAAAAACTAAAAAAAGGCATTAAGGCAAAATACAGGAATATAGAGGAAGACATGCTTGAATTACGGGCAATAAAAACACCAGAAGAGATTGCACTTTACAGAAAAGCCTGCAGACTGACTGACCAAATCCTGCAGAGCTGCCTGCAAAAATTTAAACATTTCAGGACAGAAAAACAGGTTGCAGATTTCCTGGAGAGTGAAGCGGCTAAGAACAACTGCACACTAAGCTTTGAGCCAATTGTAGCCTCTGGAACAAGAGGGGCGCAGCCACACTTCAGCCCGCAGGAACATCCAATAGCAAAGGGGTTTTGCACAATAGACTTTGGGATACGCTACAAAAATTACTGCACAGACCTAACACGCACAGTTTATACAGGGCAGCCATCTAAAGCAGAAATAAAAGATTACAACCTCGTACGCGATGTCCAGACTAAAACAATAGCCATGCTCAAGCCAGAAATTTCGTGCGCAAAACTTGAATCTTATGCGAGAAAGCTGCTTGGAAAAAAAGAAAAATACTTCATCCACGGCCTGGGCCACGGCATTGGGATTGATATTCATGAAGCGCCGGGATTAAAAAATATGGCAAAAGAAAAAATAAAAGAGAATATGATTATTACAATTGAGCCAGGCATCTACATCTCAAACCACTACGGCATCAGAATAGAGGATGACATTCTAATCACCAAAAACAGGCATGAAATACTAACCAAAACAAGCAGAGAGCTAAGGATTTTCTAAAATACACAAAAAGAATAGGTTTATACAATATCCTCTTCAGAAATAACCATAAAATCGCCAATAGCCAATACAGCGCTGAAAGGAATAAGGATGTTGCCCTCCTTGTCCTTCTCAAGCTCAAGCTTCTCAATGTACTGGGTTGGCTTTACTAAAACCATATGAATAAGCTCGCCTGACCTAGTCTCAAAGATTATGTCACCAACCTCGCCAAAGCGCTTTCCAGTTTTACTAACGATAGTCTTACCTATCATCTGCTTTGAGAATTTTTTGTCTTCCTCAGCCATATAACCACCGGTATTACAAAATTACAGTTAGTTGATAGTATATTTAAATGTTTCTAACCATCCTCAGAGAAAAGGCAGGCATTAAAAAGATTTAAAAACCTAAAAAATAGTATTAACCCTAATGAGAATCAGACAGTGCTTTGTGCTGCTATGCATAGCGCTAGTGCTAGCCAGCTGTCAGGCAAGAAAAACAGAAAAAGCAGACGAAGACTTCAGAACAGGAAGCGATGGATTAACAATCAATTTTCTGCAAAACCTTCCGCCAGCAAGAATTTACGATGAAGATGAATTTAATGCTGCTGTTGAAATAGCAAACAGGGGCGCCACAGAGGTTGGTGGCGTAAATGATAAGATATATTTAGGAGGGTTTGACCATAGCTTAATAACAGGCGTTTCAACATACGGCCAGGCAATCCCATTGCTGGAGGGAAAAAGCGCATTCAACCCAAAAGGAACATTTGACTACATAAACTTCAAAGCTACAATAAGCGACCTAAGCTCAAAAAGCATTGACAGCTACCCATTTGACCTTATTGCAACGGCATGCTATGATTACCGGACATTAGCAAGCGCAAATGTCTGCATTGACCCAGACCCATTCGCGCCAACAGCAAAACAAAAGATATGCATACCACAAAATGTAGGATTAGGAAGCCAGGGCGCACCTATTGCTGTAAGCAAGGTTGATGTAGAGGCAGCGCCTGGCAAAACAAGATTCAAAATCTATATAACCAATGCGGGAGGAGGCATTGCATTCAAAGACGGAGCCAACTATCTAGCAAAATGCAGTCCCTATGACCCAAAAGGGCTGGACAGCTTTAGTGAAATAGACCACATCCAGCTAAAAAAAATAGAAGTTTCAGGAGTATCTATACTAAGCTCATGCAAACCCCTTGACAACAATTATCTAAGGCTTGTGAACGGAAACGGCTTTGTTATCTGCGAATTTAAAGCACCAAGAGGAGCCGCAGCTTATGCAACGCCACTGGTTATTGAATTAGGATACGGCTACAGAAACAGCGCCTCAAAAAGAATAGAGATAATTTCAAGCGGGTAAAAAAATCTGGATGTTGCATTTTTCTCCATTATTTAAATATCTTTGCCAGCACATTTAACTTTATGATGAAAAAATAGCTTTTTAAGAAGCTGGAGAGTTTTTGGAGAAAATAAAAAAACAAGCAAATCTTGATATTCCTGTTAAAGTTCTTGATGAATTGTTTGAGATTGTAAAAAAACAGGCAGAGGAGAAACAGAAGAAATAGATTCCACTTTACCACACCTAGAAATGATAAGAAAGTGTGATTAGCAATATAAAATATATGAAAAGCTCGTTCGCGAGTGTTTAATTTTTAGGGACAATAAACTAAAAGATTCACAATATACACCTTTATTTCCTATGAAAAAAATTTTGCGCGACTAACGACGTACCCCACGGGAGGCCCAGCTGCCGCAGTAGCCGAAGACATAGAACCTGCCGCCGAAGTTGCCACGAGCCACAGGCCGCACAATCCCATCAGGAGGCAAATAAACCTGCGCCCTTCTATCTCCTACTTGTATTATCTCTGGCAATTGATTAAAAGAACGGCCGTAGATGAACTTAACAAACTTATCCTCAAATTGTTTTAAATCAATCCAAGTCTCTGATTGCTTCCCTTTTATACTAAAAGTTTCTTTACTAACACAATCAACCTGACCGCCCAGAACAATATATTTATTACTGCTTTTATTCCAAACCAAATTTTTTGGGTCAACATACGCAACCAAAACATCACCCACACGCTTAACCCCAAAACTCAACCACTCACCAAAACTTACAAGCATATCATCACAAACACCCTTCAAACTACCAACTAACTTACCCTCCAAACCATCAACAATTAAACCAAAAGCTTCCTGAGGCCTAGCATGACGCTCAAAACCAGCACTCTTCAAACGAACAAGGCTCTCATCAAAAGTCAACAATGCTTTATCCGCCTCTCCTGGCTTACGATAAGCAACCGGCTCAAACACAACACTCTTATAAGAAGAACCAAGAGAATTAGAATTAACCGAATCAACAGGCATACTCAACAACTCATCAATTATCCTCTTCCTCTCTTCAGGACTAATATTCAACTCAGGCACTAAACCCATATTATGCCTCCTCCTTCAGATATGTTTTTTCTGTTTTTCCCAGAACATGCTTGAATATGTTAGGCGTTGTTCCATGAATGCATTCTGCCCCTGCCTGTCTTAATTGCTCTACATTTGGCAGGTTGGTGATTGCATATATTGTTACTTTGTTGTCTTTGTTTCTTGCCTTAAACTGCTTGATGGCGGCAATTGCTTCATCAATATTTGCAATAAATGTATCTGTAATTATTAAGCTTAATCTTGGGTCCTCTTCTGGCCTGGCAAGAAATTCTGCTATAGGGAAAACTGTACCGCCATTCTGATAGAGCACAAGATTTGCGTATATTTCTTCAAGATTGGTTGTTCTTTTAACCTCAACGCATTTGTATGAGTAGTTTAGCGCTCTTACACCTTGTTTCTGCGCGCGCCTTGCCGCTACCATTCCTGCAAGGGCTGGCAAGCTAACTGTCTCTACAGGATTTGGCATGCTTCCTGAACTGTCAAGAAGAATATCCAGTGAGGGTATGCATTCTGTTTCCCCACCCTTAATTGTTGTTGTTCTTGACTTCCATCTTTGGGTTGTAACACCTGGAATAACAATGCCGCTTGTCAGAACAGTTTGCGGAATATCAAGCTCACCAACAGGGTCAGAGGGGCACCATTTGTTTGTTGTAAACGGGCTTGTTCTTTCCCTTCCATACGGCTGCGTGGCAAACTTAACATTATACTTTGAAGCTAATTGTTCATAAAAAGCAATGCTTGCCTTGATAATATTTCCCTCTCCAAGCCCAGCCATTACATCCCGAAATTCCTTTACTGCTTCAGGATTTGTTGGCAAGCCGTCTGTTCCTGGCTTTGCCAAGCGCCTTGCTATTTCTCCCAATAACTCTTTGGTTTGTTCTGGTGTTGGAATGCTTTCTGCCCCGGAATTATCTATTGCTCTAGTATGCTCTGCGCTTTTTTCGTCAAGGAATGGCGCAATGATTCTCGCATAATCCCTTATTCCAATCTCCCACCATGCTTTTTCCATAGGGTTCTTATCTATGAAAAGATTGGCAAGCTCTTTTGCTGCATTTTGCTCATTCTCAGTCAGCTTAACATCCTTTTCAAGCATGCTCTTGCCTAATACCCTTTCATAAGAATGCATGTACACATGCCATAACGGGCTTTGACTGCGCTTTTTATCCTTGCTTAATTCCTGGTATGCCCAGACAAGGCCTTCATTGCCATTGCGTATTGAGCGTATGTTTATGCAGGTATCTGAAAACAGGTTTAAGACATGCCCGGCCAAAGCTTTAGCATTTTTTTTATTAGCTTCAGCCAGCCCCTGCTCTGCCTTACGCGCAAGAAAAAAAGCAGTTATTTTATCATAAGGGCAAAACCTATGGCCAACCTCATGCAAAGCAATTGCACTATAGCCTTTATTAGCATCAGAAAATACTTCACGAATCCTTTGAAGATTTGCATAAGTCTGGAATTCAGGGTATCTCATAAAAGCCAACTCTTTCTTAAGAGCCTGGCCAATCTCACCATGCTGACTGCAGTCCTCAACATTAACAACTGTTGGAATAGATGGATGGCCCCAGCTATCCAAAGCAGTATTCCAGGATTTACCAAGAATTGGTTTAGTGAGAATCTCCTCAATGTTTTGTTCCTTGTCTTTAGCTGTCATTATTTTTGCCCTCGTTAAACAATTGTTTGCTCAACACTTATTGTTTTACCGACTGAATTGAGCTTATTGGCACAATTAATAAGATAACCGCAATCAAACAGTATATCATACAACTCAAAAGAAACCACTCTTTGGCTACCCCTAAAACATTTTGGAACCTTAAGCTTTTTTTTACAATTAGGAGCAATAATTTTTAATACCTTCGGAATTTTTTTAACATCCTTAGCCATAACTAACGCCCTTAAAGGCATTTCCCAATTCGGCTGTTCTGCCAGTTTTTCAATAGATTTATTCACTCCAGGAATATGCTGAATTATTTTTATCTCTTCCGGAGTTGCATAATCATGCCAAACTACGCCGGCTGAATAATCAATCCTTGTAGATAAAAGTGTGGTACGAAACAAATGGTCTCTTAAAAAATTGTGAAAATCTCTGAATATAGTGTTAGCCGGATTATCATAAACAGCCTCTGTCATAGCATACAGCAACGGCAGGCTTAGCATTCTCTTATTAGTGTGGTTGACAAAGTATTCTGTCCATTCAAGCTGGCTTAATTCATCTCTTCCATAAACAAATGAAGTGCCACAATCTATTTTAACCTTAGAGTATTCTCTTACAACATTCCCGCCCAAATCATACAATTTCAAGCCAGAAATAACAAAATCATTCCCAACGCGAACAATTTTATCCTTTGTTTTAACCTCTGCCTTGACTGCAGGCTGCTGAGCTGGAGAAGTTTCTCCTCTAAGCAACTCCTCAAGAATCCTCTTCCTCTCCTCAGGACTAACACTAAATGGAACAAGACTCATTCTTCCATCACCTTTTGGTTGTGTTTGCTTTCAAGGTGCTTTGCCATTGTCAGGGCATAAGGATTGTCCCATGCTGCTATTTTTTTGATTGCGTTAGCAACAAGATTACAAAGCTTTTCTGGCTTGTATTCACCGCTGTCTATTGCATGGCACACTACTCCATAGGTTTGGATTAGTTTCTCTCCTTTTATTACATTCCAGTCTTCATCAATTTTTTCCAAAAGCCCTTTTGCAAACCCTATCCTGTCATTTACTGCTTTCCAAGGCTCCTGCAATGCTTTTTCACTTGGCTCAAGCTTATGCCATACTACATAAGGAAATACTGTCTTGACGCTTTCTTCATCAACCTTTGACTTTCCTGTAAGCCATGCAAGCGCTTTAGCATATCTCTGCCATGCTCTTGCTGTTCTTACGCTTGTCTCGTTTTTAGTATAGGTTGAGGGATGGGTTGGGAAGCGCGCGTTTTCCAGCTCAAGGCTTTTCCATGCATTGCCTTTTGTCATTCTCGCAACATCATTGCTTGCCTGCTCTGAAAACCGTATTGTTGAGATAACAAAATTAATGTAGGTGTTAATACCCTCTGATTTTGGCAGTTCGCCTATTTCCTTTCTTATCTGTTCAAAATCCTGCTCTCTTAGCCTTAAATTTTCAGGAATTTCAAGCAGTGCTGCCAACCCTCCATTAATCTTCTCGTCAGAGCGTGAATAGATTTTTTCCAAATCCCATGACTGCGGGCTGGTAACAACAACAGCAAGGTCGAATCTGTCTAGTTCAGGAGGAATCATACTGAATGTTCCTGCATCTGCATAGTTTGCTGTTGCAAATATAGGGCCATTTTCAGCGATGAGCACTTCATCACCATAAACTGCCTTGCCTGTATCAATCAATCTGAGGATTATGCTTTTCTTGTCAGGGTCAAGGCGGTTAATTTCATCAATTAACTTTACCCGGCACTTTAGGAATTTTCTTGGCAATACTGTTTCTTTTCCCTCTTTAATCAGATCTCCTGTGTGGTATCGCGCAATCATCTTCTCCTCAGTCTGCTGAGGATGGCCCTGGATTGTTGCAGCAAGAATATCATCAAGTGGAGTTCCTGTAAAGAAATGGCCTGCAAATTCCATCCCTGTAGTCTTTCCAATGCCAGGAGCGCCTGTAACCAGCATTGTGCCGTGCTTCATAATTGCAGTTAATGTAGCAAAAAGCATGGGAGAGGAATATGCTCTGCCATTTTCTCCTAAAAGCCTAAACTCATAGTTTGCAACCTCAGCTGGGCCTGCCTTGATAAGAGTGTGTTCACCAACAAAAACATCATGATTAGAGTTAACATACAAACCTCTTTCGCCAACCAAATTATACAATCCATGCACTTTTTCCCTTAAATCTGCTAAATCTGTTTTGCTTTTTGTTTTTGACATGCTCATGCCTCCTTAAGTATAGTTATTTTTATTTCAGCAACTGTTCCTGGCTTTAGCTCGTTTTCCAGCAGTTTAGGTATTACTATCACTGCCTGCCTGCCATGCTTTGAAATTTGTTTTGTTATAGTGTACGCCTGCATTTTATACATACCCACTGTATAGTGCAGAGATACCAGACCTTTATAAAGCTTGTGGTTTTGTTACTACTTATAAGTAGCCAACTTATTTAAAATTACGGTGCACATTATTAAAACCACTCAGCTTGCTACAAAGGTAAGCATAACCTTTTGCGTGGCGGCTCTGTCCTGAGAGTCCTGAAAAGCAAAAAAAATTTGCGCGGCGATAAATTTATATACATTAAATCCACACACAATCCTACCTGTAAGGTGCTTGCATTGGCAAAAAAAATCCTGATTTTAGCTTTTATGATGATGCTGCTGATAGCCTGCAAAAAAACAGATGATAAATCATCTTCAACAGCGCCATTCATTGGTGGAAGCCAGGGCGTTGAACTAAGCTTTCTGGACAATTCACCGCCAAAAGAGGTATTTGATGGCGGAGAATTCCTGTTTGATGCGGTTGTAAAGCTAAAAAACAATGGTGAATGGTTCATAGAAAAAGAGAACATCAAAATTATCATTGACGGAGTAAGGCCTGAGGAATTCAAAAAAACAACAGCAGAATTTACCAAACAGCCAGATGATGATTTAAGCGAAAAACAAAAGAACGCAGATGGAAGCATTATTGAATCAAATCCTGTTTTTGTTGAATTCAAAAATTTCAATCATGAAGCGCTTATAGTAGGCGCATCCCAACCCTTTCCTCTTCGGGCCAGCGCCTGCTACAGCTATGGAACAGTAGCAAATACACTCTTATGCGCAAGAAAAGATATTATGTCAGCAAAACAAGGCATCTGCAACGTCAACGAAGCCAAAACAATATTTAATTCCGGCGCGCCAGTGCAGTTTGCTGAATTAAAAGAATCAAAACGCGCAACAAACAAGATAGGATTTGCATTTAAGGTAGTGCACGCAGGAACTGGAAATCTTTTCAAGCCTGAAAATGACTGCGACTTCAGCAGCAGGACATCAATGGATATAGTGCACCTAACAGTTGACACTGGAATGAACAGACTAAGCTGTTCAGGGCTAAGCAAAACAACAGGAACTGCTTTAGAGGGAGATGTTGTTTTGTACGGCGGAGAAAAAGTAATCAGCTGCGTACAGGAGCTGTCATCTCCAGCAGATTATGAGTTCCCGCTAATTCTTGAGGCAGAATATACCTACTCTAATGATATCAGCACAACACTAACAGTAAAACGTTCTGAAAGCTAACAAAATATACCCAATCAGCAACCAAAAGAATAACGAAAATCGCACTAATCCCGGGCTAGAGCCCGAGGTATTTATCGTGCGATTCCACAAAAACCTCGAGGTTTTTGAGAGCCAAAAATCTTCGAAGATTTTTGTGCTTTCGGGATTGAAAATTGTTGGACTAAAGTTCGAGGTACTAAACCCTAACAATTTTCAATAACAATTTAAATAAAGCTGTATTTCCTTAAAGCAATGATTTGGACCGAAAAATACAGGCCAAAGGCGTTCTCTGACATAAAAGGGCAGGATGAAATAGTAGCAAAAGTAAAGGCATTTACAGAACAAAAAAACATGCCGCACCTGATGTTTACCGGGCCTGCCGGCGTTGGAAAAACAAGCCTGGCACTTGTAACCGCAAAACAATTATTCGGCGAAAGCTGGAGAGAAAACTTTCTTGAGCTAAATGCAAGCGATGAAAGAGGCATTGATGTTGTAAGAGTTAAAGTAAAGGATTTTGCACGAACAAAAGCAATAGGCAAATTCCCCTTCAAAATTATTTACCTGGACGAATGTGATGCCCTGACAAAAGAGGCGCAACAGGCACTAAGAAGAACCATGGAAAACTATGCACAAACGTGCAGGTTCATATTAGCGGCAAACTATTCCTCAAAAATAATTGAACCAATCCAAAGCAGATGCGCTGTTTTCAGGTTTAGGCCGTTGGACAGCAAACACATGCTTGAAGTTATCAACAGAATTGCAAAAGAGGAAAGCCTGCAGATTAGTGAGGGAGCAAAAAAGGCGCTCTACGACGCAGCTGAGGGCGACTGCAGAAAAGTGGAAAATATACTGCAAAGCGCAGCAGTGCTAAACACCACAATAACAGCAGAGGACGTATTCAGCATGGCATCAATAGCAAAGCCAAAAGAGATTAATGAAACCCTTATGCTTGCTGTAAACAGCAAATTCAAGCAGGCAAGAGACAAACTACTGGATATAATGCTAAACTATGGCCTTTCAGGCAATGACATTATCAAACAAATACAGAAAGAGATATGGGAGCTAACTATCAGCGACAGGGAAAAGATTAGATTAATAGACAAATGCGGAGAGACAGAGTTCAGAATGACAGAGGGCAGCGACCCCTTTATCCAGCTAGAGGCGCTGCTGGCGCAGTTTTGCGGAGCTAAATAACAAATAAAGCTAACTCATATTAACCCTGATACCAATAATTTATGATTCCAAATTTTGGCATTATAAAACCAGATATTCTTTTGTTTTATACTTTAAGTCCCATGTATTTAAAAAATCTTCAAATCTGCCGCTTTGATTTATAGGCACCATAATGCTTCCAGCCCCTAATTTAACACCTTTTGTCTCTTTAATCATCTGGTTGAGGCCACGCCCAAATAACACCTTTTTAGTTTGGGCGAGATGTTTGATTTCATAAGTGTATATTTTCATAGGGGATATTCCTAACATTTCCCTTAAAAATTTATTGTTCTTAACGCTAAACCCTTCAGACAGTAATGTTAATCCCAATCGGGTTTGGTAAACTTCTTCTGTTTTAATCAGCTCTATATCCAAACTTTTTATTTTTAGCTGATCTTTTACCTCTCCGACTAAAGAAACATCCTTTTTATCTGCTACTATTGCAATATCAATATCTTTCGGGGCATATTTACCTTTAACTAAAGAACCAAAAATAATAAAATCCTTGATTTCTTTATATTTTACCAAGAGTTTCTTTAAACTCTTCCTCAATTCCCGCCATTCTAAGGACTGCCTTGATGCCATTTTTAATCTCAATACAATCTGCCTTTTTCTTTAGATTTTGATATGTCAGAAATCGCCATTCACAAACTACCTGCTTTAGCTCGGAGTGAGAAGGCGATTTCTGAGCATGCTCAAGAACACGCCCGGGCTTTAGTCCGGCGGTTCTTGACATGTTCCAGTATACGTTCTGTATAAACCCTCAATTGATTTCCTTATATCCGGAAATAAACTGCGCATAAATAAATCAACTTCCTGATGAGAATTTGCTGTTTTCCTATTCTTTCTGTAGATTATTAGGGAACATAAAGTGCTTAATGCTTTATAGTAGTTGCTTATAGCAGAATTATACCTTCCCTTCTTTTCCTCATCTATTGCGCCATCCAAAAACTCATTAAACAATTTTTTATATGTTTCCTCCATGTTTATGATAAACAAATAAGCTTATTTATATACTTTTTGGTTTATGATAAACAGACGCAGAGAATTCGCGCGCGACTAACGACGACGTACCCCGCGAGGGGCCCAGCTGCCGCTTTCCACATCCCCTATAAAATCACACTGATAAAAGTATAATCGCAACCAGCGCCAGAAACATTCCAAATACCTGTGTAAGTGTAATCGGCTCTTTCAGCACTAAAACAGCAAGCAGAATGGCAATCAAGGGATATAAAGCTGTAGTGACTACAACAACAGACACTCTGCCCTTGACAAGCGCCAGAAGAAAAAACAATGCGCCTAAAGAGCCTGCCATGCCTGTTAAAACAGCAAAAATGACGCCCTTTGTATTAAACTCAAACTTAGAACCTATAAACAGGAAAGCAATTATTCCAATAATAAAAACACCAATAAACTCATAGATAAAAACACTTTTGGGCTTCATATAATTCATAGCAAGCTTAGGAAAAAAAGCCCACAAGCCCCAGCTTAACATGGCAAGCAGGGCAAACACAAGCCAGCCAAACCTTTGAACCATTACATCACCTTTGTTATTTTTATGATTTTATTTGTTAAGAATCTTAATAATCTTTGAGACAGAATGCACATACCCATAATCCAATTCAATAGTTAATTGGGTTGTATAGGTACCGCTTCTTAAATCAATAGGAATGCCTGTGCACCTGACAAAGTTTTCACCCTTTTGCTGAAGCTTAAGCTCTCTATCGCATGATAACAGCTGATTCGGAAGCTTAGCGCTAACTTTTAATGTGTTAAAGACTGCGCCAAGGCTAAAGCCAGTACAGGCATCTGCAACCCTTAAAGCATCAACAATCAAGCCACTACCAAGATTTTCAATGTAAATAATAAACTCCGGCTGAAGCATATCATTTGGCAGGGGAATCATATTAGTATCAACGCGAACAACACCAACAGGAGCTGCCTGAGCAGAGGGCAACTTCACAGAGCTAACCTCACAAACCTTGTTTTTTGCCTGGGGATTATACATCAAAGCATCAATACAAACAGCAGCTGAAGCCCTTGTTTTGTAGGGATAACAGGCAGTAGCCCTAACCTCAGCTGAGCGAAGCTGCGATTGAGGATCAAGCTCCTTTGCATTAGCCATCACATTCAAATATTGGGTTTCGCCCTCAGGATTATATTGCGACCTGCCGCGCAAACTAAAGGCAGATAAGGGATTTGAAACAAGGTCAATATAAGGATCAACACCAAAAGCAATATACCCATTGTTAATATCAGCTGAGCCCACATTAGACAACTTCAAAACAAATGGTATGGGTGTAGACTCATAAACACTCTCAGGAGGGGCTTTCTCAACAAACTCAACCACCAAACCCTGACTGCCAGCAGAGGGTGTTAAGCGTGATTTCAAAGGCAGGCATGACACCAAAAACAGCATTAAAAACAGGAATAATACTCTCTTCATTCAACAAGCCCCTCAACCTTAATATCCTTTTCCTTTTTTAGCGAGTAATCATAATGCGCAATCACCTTAAAATACTGTATAGCCGGCGGTGTCAAACCCAAAAGCGCATTTGCATCAGAAACCTCAAGCACAGCGCCATACCTAACATCAGATGTTATATTCTTCTGAGGCGAGGAGATATAATACAGTGTATAAAGCGCATCATCACAAAATTCCTGCTCATTCAATGGCAGTTCACTGCATTTAATAACAGTGGGTATTATCTCGCCTTTTAAGCCATAAAATTTACCGACAACGAGGCCATTCGGCACTGCAATAATAAACTCTTTCAGAAGCTTGATATAACCATCCCAGCTGTTAGACAGCTTGATAGACAAAGGTATTCTTTGCATTGGAACAAGCAGGTCAACTGCAAAAGGTTGCTTGTCAACACCAACACCAATAACAACAGGTCCTGAAGTTGACTGAGCAACAGGATTCCTATCCTGAATCTTGTAGTGCCTGAAAAAGTCAATCCCTGCCTTATTCAGCTGCCTTAACGTATTTGCATCAATAAAATAAGACTTAAGATATGCAACTGTCTCAAAATTAAAATCCGCTTCCATAACCGCTTTATATTTCCCGGCAGGAACATCATTAAAGATGCACTCAACATTTCTGTAGTCCTTTTCAAAAATTTCAATAGACTTTTGCGGAATGTAGTCATCAGCCGGAATCTCAACAGTCTTATTCCTCAAAGTGCATAAAAGATTGGCATTAATCGTTGAACCCTCCAATGTTTCGGCACTCAATGTAGAATAAACACTAACAGGAGAGCCGGCAAAAAAGCTTATACCTGTCTGCTTCAGCTCGTCCAAAAGCAGGCCAAGCTTTTTCTTTGCACCCTCCTCAACACTGCCTGTAGCGAATGCTATTCTTTTTTCAATAAAGCCTGCAATGCCCTGCTTTTGCGCTGCCTCACCATCCTCAGAGGGAACCACAACAACACCCAGCAGTTTACCAAACACAAAAAAATAAGCACCCCTACCTAAATCAACAAAGGGCTGGCCAGCAGCCTTGATAATAGTAAACCATGCTCCAAAAAAATTAGTCTTCTCAATTGATGGAGTCAGCCATGGAATATCAAAAGAGCCTGCGCGAGCAGCATTAATAACAATCAGGCCAAAAACAATAAAGACAACAAAACAGGCAAAAATAAAATATTTCTGAAAAGGCGACTGCGGAAAAAACATTGGATGAACAAAAAACAAATAAACCAAAAATGGGTGAAAGACTGAAACAATCACATTATACAGCGCAGGAGTGAGCATGCCAAGGTGCTGAATTGCAGTAAACAAATACGGCCAAGAAAATGCAATGACCGCAACAACAAACATAATTAAAAAACAGCGATAGCTTCTTGACAAATCATCCGGATTATAAAAAACAAGAAAAAATATAATAAAAACAACAAAAAGATAAATCAAAGTACGCATTATAAACATCCTTGAACCATCTAATCCCAAAAAGAATCTATGATTGGAAATACCCTCAAAAAGCACAAACAAAACCAGAAGCCAAAGCCAGCCATCCCTGCCACCACCCTTAAACTTACCAAGAAAACCCGGCAGTTTAGAGCCAGAAGATTTTGCAGAAGCGCTAGCTGCCTCTCTCTCCTCCTTTTCCTCCAATTTCCTTAGCTTTTCCTCTTCCTCCTCATCAAGTTTTCTCATTCTGGCCTGCTCATCGGCTTTCATCTTAGCTTCATACGGCTCAATCGCTATAGCTGCCTCGGGCTGAAACATTTCAGCAACCTGCTCAGTAGCTCTTCTTTTTGCCGTTGCACGCTCAGCCCTTTCTCTTTCTTTTGCTTTTATCTCTTCATTTTCCTTCTCTAGCTTTTCCGCTCTCTCTTTCGATTCTCTCTTTTTCCTCTCTTCTTCTTTAAACCTTGCACGTTCCGCAGCCTTTTCCTTTTCCATGTCAATTTTAAAAGATTTAGATGCCATTTTGTATCAGCAAACAATTTTATTTAACTTTAACTCTCACTTCGGGAATCTCCAATGTTGTTGCAGGGACAATCTCAACATAGTTCTTAGCGCCTAACACAACCCAGTTGTTAATATTCTTAGAATACAAAGGTTTTAACTGGTCAAATGAAGCAAAATGACCGTTAACATTCACCCTACCGGCCTTTCTCCTGCCATCATCAACAAAATCAATCTCCAAAAGAACAGAGCTTGAGTTGTCCTGAACATTGTCGTACAATGAATCAGCTACCTCAAAATACTCAACAACGGATTTTACACTTTTCAGCTTAGAAATCAGCTTGATATCATCAAGACGAAAGTCTCCTTTTTTAGTGCTAAACAAAATACTGTTTTTGCCCTCAGCAAGCACACCAGTATCAATATCCTGAATGTTAATAGAATCACAGTCAGGAATCGCTGAATAAATCATCTGATTATTTATTTTAACATTTAAAGTTCCGACAGTACGCGGGTCGCATGCAGGCAAAAAGCTTAGGCGAGCTGATGTAAGGCTGTCAAACTCAGCAGCATCAACAGCAAACAAATTCTGGGATAGCTGCCTTGTAACATCGGTAATATCACCAACAACCTGCGCATCCTCAATGGAATAAGTATTTACATCCCAGAATCTCAGGCCAGTGCTAGCTGCCTCAAATTCCAGAATATTATCCCTCGGCTTAAGCATGGCCTTATCAAACTGAAGTGGCTTAACTGTTGTAGTCTTTATTTCATACTCATAAATAAGCTCGCCATTAAGCCAGATTTTAAGCATACCCTCATGCCGGGGAGCATCAAAAACCAAAAAAACATTTTCAGTATGCTCAAAATCATCAAAGGAAAAGGATAATGCCTTTGCCCTGTTAACAAACCACCCTTTTTTTACGACAAATGGGGTGTATTTGCTTAGTATCTGTGATTCAGCAGACTCAAAAAGATGAAAGCTTGGGATGTAATGAGGAACGCTATCCTTGGCATCATAAATCAATCGGCCAACATGCTTCTGAAGCAAAAGGCCAGAAGCAAGGCTATCCTTTGGCTCTATTCCGCCCTCTTTGAGCAGCTTCTCTCTTTCTGCCTGGGGAAGAAAAATAATATACAAAATCAAGGCAACCGCAATGACTCCAATAATAATAGCTGCATTTGAGCCAGATGTTGTAGCCTGTTTTAACCTCATTCTATCACCTTCATGAAGCAATAAGTTTTTAAGTTATATAGTGTAATAAGCGTATGAAGTATATTTAAACATTTCCACTTAAAATTCAGAATTAATGCTTATGAAAATCCTAAAAAAAGACCTGAAAAAAGGAGAGATTGTACTAATGGTTGAGGGCAAGGAAGACCTATGGTATTTAAATTACTTAATAGAGCCTGAAGATATAATAAAAGGCAGAACCATAAGGAAGATTAAGGTTGGTGAGGAAACTGCAAGAAAACAAAGCATAATCAAAAAACCGGTATTCCTGAAATTAAAAGCAGAAAAAACAGAGTTTGAGCCGGAAACACTAAGGGTAAAGGGTATCATCATAGAGGGCCCTGATGATATACCAAAAGGAGCCCACCACTCATTCAACATTGAGATTGGCACAAAAATCAGCGTTCAAAAACCCCAATGGTTCAATTACCAGCTGGAGAAAATAGAGGAAGCGGCAAAACCAGACAAACTAAAGCTGCTGATAGCAGTCCACGATAGAGAGGAGGCCTATTTCGCGCTATTGCAGCAATACAACTACCATGTGCTTAGCAGCATCAGGGGGCAGGTAGCAAAAAAAGGCGAGGAACAGCCAATCAAGGATTTTTACAAAGAAATAAGCAGGCAAATAGAGGAATACAACAAAAGATACGCTCCAAGAGGAATAATAATAGCAAGCCCGGCATTTTTCAAGGAGGACCTTATGAAGGTTGTGCCACAGGAGCTGCATAAAAAAATAATTCTTGCAACATGCTCCTCAGTAGGAGAAAACGGCATAAGAGAAGTTCTAAAAAGAGAGGAGACAAAAACTGCACTTAAACAGGAGCGAATAAGAGAGGAAATATCCCTTGTTGATGAGCTGTTAACACAGATAAGCCAGCAGAAAAAAGCAGTTTACGGCCTTAGTGAAACAAAAGAGGCAATTGATATCGGCGCAGTGGAAAAGATGATGGTAACTGACAAATTTATCCACAAACAAAAGGAAAAAGAACAATTCAAAAGGCTGGATGAACTAATGAAGGCAGCCGAGCGTATGAAGGGACGGGTATTCATAATCTCATCAGAACATGAGGGTGGAGAAAAGCTTGACGGCCTAGGCGGAATAGGTGCAATAACAAGATGGCAACTGCGCTAAAAACCAAAACGCAAAAAGAAGCCCGTAAAAAACAGCTAGATGAAAAAGAGCTGGAAATGCGCATGCACAGCTATGACGTTATTGGCGAGATAGCAATAGTGGAAATACCTGAAGAGCTTAAAAAAAAGGAGCGACAAATTGCAGCAACATTGCTTAACCTTCATAAAAATATAAAAACCGTATGCAAAAAAGCAGGCATGCACAGCGGAACCTAC
>CAZGZA010000001.1:41056-53144 GCA_964529655.1 uncultured Methanosarcinales archaeon
CGCACACAAAAATTAAAGATTATTGGCGGCAGAAGAACAAAAGAAACAGTTTACAAAGAAAACAATGTGCAGCTGAGATTAAATGTTGAAAGGGTGTACTTTTCTCCAAGGCTGGCAACTGAACGAAAAAGAATAGCCGGATTAGTAAAAGCCGGTGAATCTGTGCTTGTAATGTTCTCGGGATGCGCCCCCTATCCGATTGTAATTGCAAAAAACAGCAAAGCAAAAGAGGTTTATGGAATAGAAATCAATCCCCTTGCCTGCAGCTATGCAGAGGAAAACGCAAAATTAAACAAAACAAACAACATAAGGCTTTACTGCGGCGATGTTAAAAAGATTATGCCAAAGCTAAAGAAAAGGTTTGACAGAATAGTAATGCCACTGCCAATGGGCGGGGAAAACTATCTGGATATTGCGCTGAAAAAAATAAAAAAGAACGGCATAATCCACCTTTACATCTTTAGCAAAGAGGATAATATTCCAAAGATACCTGATATTGTAGCAGGCATCTGCAAAAAAGGCAAAAGGCAATGCAAGACAATACATCTTGCCAGATGCGGACAGTATGCACCAAAAAAATACAGAATGTGCGCAGATATCCAACTTTTAAATTAAAAAATCTCCCAAGCCTTTTTGGGAATGCTTCTTAACCTCTTTATTCAGGGCATCAAGAACGGTATCAACCTTTTCACGCGAAAAACCTCTCTCATCAACTAAAAATGTTTTTATGCCGTCTAAATCAATATTCCCGAATTTAAGATTATAATCCCCTAAAACCGGCATCTGCTTAAAGGTATCATAAACCTTTTTCCAGCCAGGAAAACCAACCTTCACAAAAAGCGCGTCAAAATCAGAACCATATTCCTGAACAAGCTTCAACGCAGTCTTAGGGCCAATTCCCTTTACACCGCCAGGATTATAGTCTGTCCCTACAAGAACAGCCAGTGCAATAAGCTGGTCATGGCTGATATTAAGGTGCGACAGTGTTGCCCTGAAATCAATTAATTCCGGATTAACAATAACAGAACCTTTACCATGAATCCTTTTCCGCCTGCCGGCAATTGTAAGATTATGAATCAGCCTTGGCGCACCATACAGCAGGGTATCATAATCCTGGCTGACAGCGGCAAATGCATCGCCATTCTTTACAATATGAGCAACCTGAGCTTCACCCTCTGATGGAGCCTGAACAACAGGCAACCCCAGCAGATTAATCAAGCGCTTGGCATCAGCAATCATATCGCCTGTAAGGGTCACAAAGCGCGAGGCGTATTTTTTCATTAAAATGATGTCCTCTCTTTCCTTTGCGATTTCATAGTGCCTTTGCGCCTCTCTCTTTACAAGCGCTCTTTTCTTTATCTCCTCCGACTTCAGTTCAGGAGCCTTGCCATCAAACACAAAAATAAGCCTTGTGTTGTTCAACATAAGCCTAGATGTTCTATTAAACAAACCAATAAGATGCGAGGTAACATTACCTTTGGAGTCAGTTAAAAGAGCGCCATCTGGCTGGCGGATTGTTGTAAGAAACTGGTAAAGAAGATTATGGGAATCAACTGCAAGCACCCTGTTGCTTAGCTTTTCCAGCGTTAGCTCCTGCTTAACAACAAGCTCCTTAAGGTTGCATCCCATTTTAAATTAATCCTTTACTCGGCAAAGCATTGATGGAAGCTCGAAAAACTTTTTTGGCATTTTAAATCTGCTTTATATTCAGCCCGCGCAGTTCGTGCTCCAAAAGCACCTTAGCGGACTTTGTCGGAGCGCCGGATGCTATAAGCAAAGAAGGCAGATGCCTTGCGTTTGCCTTGATAAACAAAGCTGAAATATCGCCTTCATCAACCCGCTTTTTGTTTTTGGCGTTGCACAAATAGGTTGTAACACCAACAACAGAGCCAACCTCAAGCACAAAGGAATATTCACCCTTTCTAATATATTCTTCATTGACTATCTGAATATTATTATCCTTAAAAAAAGCCAACACCTTCTCATAAAATTTATCAGGCTTTCTTGCCGGCCCTCTTTTTCCGCGGATTTTTTGAATGAAATTATCCTGCCGGGGCGTTGCATCAATCTTTTCAAGCTTTTTTTGAACATACTTTGATGCTCCCTCCACAGGTATTAAGGAGGCGGCATCTTTTTGCAGTTCATCAGTTTTTGCGGGTTGAGAAGCTGCCTCAAGTTCTGGGGTATTGGCCACTGCTGGTTGAGCTGGCTCCTGCCTTGGCTCGTTAATGCCCAGCTTCTTTTTAATCATGCCCTCCACCTGTTCAGCAGAAAGCAAAAAATATTTCCAGAACAATTCTTTATCCCCATTCGTACTTACCTGGAGGGGTATTGCAAAGTCCTTAATCTGCCTAAGGCAAAACCTTGTCAAAGCATCCAAATCACTGTCTCTAAGAACACCCTGCTCCTTCAGATGAAGATATGTTCGCCTATCCTTTTCATTAAGGTTGGAGACAAATCTTGTAAGCTGCGCCTCCTGGCCGGGAATATAATAAAGAGGAGAACCGCCGCCAACTTTAGTATTGGAAACTTTAAGCCGGCCCTTAACAACAAGCTCTGACAACATAGCAGAGGTAAACAGGATGTTTTGGCTTATCTCCTTGGATATCTGAACAGGAATAATAGGCCCCTTAATCTTAATAAGTTCAATAATTTTATCAGGGTCAAAAGGCATAGAGAAAAAGTAATAAGGAATGGTATAAATATTTAACTGCAAAATGTATGCTAAACGCTTGTTCGCGAGTGTTTAACTTTTAGGGATAATAAAGAAGAAAAGGAAGCAATTTAAAAAAATCCACCCACATGTCTGATGAAGATTTTTTGCGCGACTAACGACATACCCCACGGGAGGCCCAACCATTGAAGTAGCAGTTGACATCGAACCTGCCATCGAAGTCGCCACGAGCCACAGGCCGCACAATCCCATCAGAAGGTAAATAAACCTGCGCCCTTCGCACCCTTCTGTCTCCCTCTCGTATTATTTGAGGCAATTGATTAAAAGAACAACCATACACAAACTTAACAAACTTATCCTCAAACTCCCTCAAATCAATGAGCGTCTGTGATTGCTTTCCAGCTATGTTAAAAGTTTCTTTACTCACACAATCAACCTGGCCACGAACAACATAATTACTCTTATTCTTATCCCAAACTAAATTTTTAGGGACAACATACGCAATCAAAACATCACCCTCACGCTTTACAGCAAGACTCAACCACTCACCATAACTTACAAGCATATCATCATACACTCCCTTCAACTGACCAGCTAACTTACCCTCCAAACCATCAATCAACAAACCAAAAACTTCCTGAGACCTAGCATGACGCTCAAAACCAGCACTCTTCAAACGAGCAAGACTCGCATCAAAAGAAAGACATTGTTTATCCGCCACTCCAGGCTTGCGATAAGCAACCTGCTCAAACACAACATCACAATAAGAAGAACTAATAGAATTAACTGAATCAGCAGGCATATTCAACAACTCCTCAATTATCCTCCTCGCCTCCTCAGGACCTGGAATAAGATTATCTGGAATTAAACCCATATTACACCTAATTACCTGAAACAGAAGAAAGCCCGGCTCTTTATAAAACTTGGGTGTGTGAAACTAAAACCAGAATTATTAAGGCCTTGTCCACCTAATCTCATAGTAAGTAACATCACCCTCTTCGTCCACGATAGCGATTAAAAGGCGCTTTTTAGTGGAATGGGCAACCCTATTTTTCGCTGAGAAATCATGCCATGTCAATATAGATGACTCATGAACCGGGAAAACCACCCATTTGGCATGGTCCTCTCCTGGCTTAACACCCCTGTCATAAACCCTAAAGTCAGCGCCAAATTTGAGAGCGGTCTTAACAATATAGCCCCTGGAGCGCATATCCCTGAAAACACAGTATCTTATCCAAAAATTAGGGTCGAGCTTCCTGGCTTTTTTGACAAGCGCATCAAAGCTAAGGCATTTTCTCTTTTCTTTTACCTTAAGTTTTTCCCTCTCCATCAGGTAAAGAGCCTCCAAAAGCGAAAGCTGAACCTTGTCCTTCACCAAAATCCCAAACCTGCTCTTTTCATAGAACAATCTGGCGTCATCAGAGGATTCTGTCAGCACTCTTTCATTTAACAGCAACCCCCCTACAGGCTGATGCTCGCTCTCTTTTTCTTCCTTAACCATAGCGCTAGTAAGAAGTTAGCGGCTTAAAAAGGTTGCGGTGCACTTTATCTGAGTTATGGATAAATTTATGGAAGCATTTATCGGTAAATTTATAAAGCAGGATGGATTAAAATATACTGAAGCAGCATGAAAGACCCTTTAAAGGACAAAATCGTGAGGATAATATCCAAGGCAAACGAACCGCTGGAGACAAAAGAGGTTCTTGGCCAGACAAACGGAACAAGAGTTACCCTGCTCTACCGCCTACATAATCTTAGAGGAGAGGGAAAACTAAGGGGAAAGCATATCGGCTCGGGAAAGGGAACATGGATATGGTGGAAGGCTTGAAAACAGAAAAAGGTGTTACTGAACAGATAAATTTGATTAATAAAAAACTTCTGGAGCTAGAAAAAAAGCAGCGAAAGCGTGCATATCCGGCACAAACAACGGGAAAGAATAACAGCCACAAAAACTTCCTTTTGGGAGTTGCCTTAATGCTGGCGCTTGTCCTTGTAATCCTCCTGTTAAAGCAGAATAATGGGATTACAGGATTTGCAATTATTAATAACCCCCTAGCCCAGGCGCCAACAGTTGATGATGAAGTTATAGATGAGCTCGAGCTTGAAAATGAAACAACCGTAATTATTGAATTAACAGCAGATATTAGCGCACTAACTTTGAATATGACAGAGAAAACAGAATTTACTATTAATGCAGAATATGATTATTATGATATCAACAAGTTTGAGGGATTAAATGTTGTTACAGCAAGGATAACAAAGGCAGGGCTGGAAAAGCTAAAACAAAACCCTGGAGTTGCGGCAATATCCTTTGATAAAGTGCTATCGATCTCCCTGCAGGATTCTATCCAAATCATCAATGCCAGCAATTTAAGTGAAAACAACATAACCGGATACGGCACAAATATATGCCTACTGGATACAGGAGTTGATTTAAATCATCCTGAACTGAATAACAGTTTTATTGGCGGCTATGACTTTGTAAATAATGACAATATTTCCCAGGATGACAACAACCACGGAACACATATTGCAGGTATAATACACAGAATAAATCCAAACACAAAGATTATTCCAGTAAAGGTCTGCGATGCAACAGGAAGGTGCAGGGCATCTGTTGTTTTAAATGGAATAAGCTACTGCCTGCAAAACCAAGAAAGCTATAACATCAGCATTCTATCCGGAAGCTTTGGCGACGGAGGGCAGTACAACAGAGAAAACTGCCCGTCATACCTTGGAGACACATTTAATGCAATAGAACGCGCAAATATCACCTCCCTATTTGCATCAGGAAACAACGGCTACAGAAATGGAGTTAACTACCCTGCGTGCGAGAAAAATGTCATATCAGTTGGGGCAACAGACAAACAAGATGCCATTGCCGGATTCACAAACACCGGAGCTGCGCTGGATATCCTCGCCCCGGGCGTAAATATTAACTCAACCATAATTGGAGGGTACGGTGCATTAACAGGAACTTCAATGAGCACACCGCATGCAAGCGCAGCCATAAGCATACTAAAAGCAAATAAAGAGATGAATACCAGCACTGCAAGAGATATTCTAAGAACAACCGGAACTATAATTGCCGGCTATCCTAGAATCAACCTGCTGAGCGCAATAAGGAATATTACTAATCAGAATAGCGCTACAGAAAATGAAACAAACCACAACTGCAATGAGCTAGCCGCTAATCTTGACTTAACTAATGAAATAAACATAACCTGCTTTAGCGTAGCAGCTCCTGATATTATTATAGACTGCCAGGGGCATACTATAAACAGCTTTATGGAGGCAGCAATAACAATAAATGAAACAGGCAACAGAACAACAATCAGAAACTGCAGGTTTAACAGCTTCAGAACAGCAATTAAAATAACAAACGCAGAGGGAGTTGTACTGGAAAATCCTGCCAGCAATACAAGTTATAACCTAAGCAATGCAAAAATCACTGTAAAAAATGACAGCTTCATTGAATTCAGGGAGCCAATAACAGCAACCGGAAATGATATCACAGAAGCCGTGCAATACAAAAACATGACAATTAAGGTTGACTCCTTTGCTTATCCCCAATTTAACAAAACCGCTGAGATTGGCTTTAACATAAATTTCACAAACCCCATGCCAGGATACGACCACCTTGATAGTGGGAACTACAGCGAATGCCCTGCAACAAGATGCAGCGAGCTTAATTATACCCCTCCCCTCTTTAGGTTTAGGGTGGCTGAATTCACAACCTACACAGTTCTGGAGACGAAAATAGAAAACACCACAATACCCTTGCAAAATTCAACAAATGAAACAGAGACAAACCCAATAAATCAGACAACAAACCAAACACAAGCAAACCAGACAGCTGCAAACGAAACAGAGACAACACCTGCACAGGAAAACACTAATCCCAGCTCCAGTTTTTCATCCTCACCAAGCTACCCTGCATATTCCAACCCACAGCCAACAACAACAGAAACAGCAGAGGATGCTGGCCAACTACAGGGATTTCTTGAAGCAATTGAAAGAAGAGAGGCGATAAAGACTGAAAAAATAAAACCAGAGGAAGCTTTGCCGCGAATAGCAACGGCAGAAATAACAGAAGAGCTGCCCATTAGAAAATCAACCCCGCTAGGATACGCGTTACTCAGAGGAACCTCCATGTTTAAAGACAATATAGACATTCTAATTATTATCACCCTTATCTTTTGCATAACCGGCATAGGCATTTACTACAAAGTTTATAAAGCAACGCGAACAGGCATAAAAAAGGACAACAATAAAAAGCAAGAGCTATTACCCAGACGAATTTACCTGAAAATAAGGTATTGGAGAAAAAAAGACATGCTAAAAAAACTTGACAAGTGTAAAAAATGGAACTAACATTTTTAGGAACAAGCTGTATGGTCCCGACAAAAGAAAGGAATGTAGCCGGAACTTTCCTCAGCTACAAAAATGAGGGAATATTATTTGACTGCGGAGAGGGAACACAGAGGCAGATGAATATAACCGGAATCAAAAGAAGTGCAGTAACTAAAATTCTAGTTACACACTGGCATGGTGACCATGTCTCGGGATTAATAGGGCTAATCCAAACACTAAGCAACCAGGAAAGACCGCCAACAATCGAGGTTTACGGCCCAAAAGGAACAAACGAAAGAATAGGGCATATGCTAAAAGCAGTGGTATTTGAAAACAAGGTTGACCTAAGAACAAAAGAGCTTAGCCCAAAAACAACTGAAAAATTTTATGAAAACAAGGACTTTTGCCTTGAATGCGCAAGAATGAACCACTCAACACCATGCCTTGCCTATGCCTTTATTGAAAAAGACAAGCTTAACATAGACAAGCTGAAACTTAAAAAATACGGAATAAAAGAGGGGCCATACCTTGCAAAACTAAAAGAGGGTGAAACCATAAACTATGAAGGAAAAGAGATAACACCAGAAATGGTAACAAACCCCATCAAAGGAAGAAAAATATGCTACATAACAGATACCAGGCCAAACGCAAACTGCCATAAGCTGGCGCATGACAGCGATATTCTCATATGCGACGGAACATTTACGCACGAACTAATCGAGAAAGCAGAAAAATACAACCACCTGACAGCAAGGGAGGCGGCACAGATAGCATCACAAAGCAATGCCAAAGCATTATATTTAACCCATTTCTCACAACGCTACAAAAGCACGCAGGAAATAGAGGATGACGCAAGAAACGTATTTGACAAAAGCTACTGCGCAAAGGATTTTATGAAAATAAATCTTTAGGCGCAGATTCATACGCTTCGCTATTCCCGCAAATCCTTTTGATAAGCGCCTTCGTTAAACTTTATAAGAGAACAAGAATAAAAAAAAATCCTACAAGAAGATGATGTATCCGCGGTCTATGAAGAAAAAGTGAAACCAATAGGAAACAGCACAATGGTTATATCAGCAAAAAGGTATATCGGAAAGAAAGCCTATATGATTGCCAGAAAGTAGGATTAATTACGCAACCGAGCATAAAAGTCAAAATCTTAATAAACCCCTGAAAAATGCAGGTTCTTGGTGGTTCAAAATGAGCATGTGCAAGAAAGATGTAGAAAAAAGATGGAAAAGTGTTAAAGCCGAAGTTGATGTGTTAGAAGCAAAATGCGCGGGTGGCAGCGGCACCAAAGAAGATTATATTAGTTTGGCAAAGTTGAAGAAAAAGCTGAAGTGAATTTTTAAGGCTTCAGCCTTTTGAATGATTCGTTTTTTTCTATTTCTAGTTTAACAGCTTTCATCAAAGGCTCAAAACAGCTTAAGCTTTTTGGTTACCAATCGGTAATTCAAAAGTCCAATCGAGTTTTTTTGTTACCAAGAGACTTTTTATGAGTTCATCAATTGATGAGTTTGGCGCAATTTTCGAGGTTTTTAGATGAATTATTGGTACTATAAAAGCTATAGGAAAGACATTAGTTTTCGTAATAATTTTCATGCCTTTTCCTAATAAGCAAAGGCATAAAGTTACGATTATTAGCGCCCTTTGCTATAATATTAAAAAAATCCACCAAAATATGGGGATATTTTTTGCGTGACTAACGACGTACCCCGCGAAGCCCAATAGTCGTTGTAGGCGAAGTAGTGCCAGTTGTTGAATATACTACGGCCAACAGGCCGTATACTTCCTTCAGGAAGCAACCAAACCTGCGCTCTTTTATTGCCTTCTTGTATTATTTTAGGCAATTGATTAAAGGAACGACCATGCATAAACTTAATAAACTTATCCTCAAACAAATTCAAATCAATCCATGCGCCTGATTGTTTCCCAGTAACATCAAAAGTTTCTTTACCTGCACAATCAACCTGACGACCTTGAACAACATATTTATTGTTATTCTTATCCCAGAACAAGTTTTTAGGGTCAACATAAGCAACCAAAACATTACCCTTACGCTCAACAGCCAAACTCAACCACTCACCATAACTTTTAAGCATATCATCACAAACATCTTTTAACTTGCCAGAAAGCCTACCCTCCAAATCATCAATAATTAAACCAAAAACTTCCTGAGACCTGGGATGGCGCTCAAAACCAGCACTTTTCAAACGAGAAAGACTCTCATCAAAAGAAAAAAGTTCTTTACTCGATTCTCCAGATTTACAGTACGCAGACTGCTCAAACACAACATCCTTATAAGAAGTTACAATAACACCATCCTTATCAGATTTTTCAGGCGTTCCTCTAAGCAAATCCTCAATTATCTTCCTCGCCTCCTCAGGAGAGGGCATAAGATTATCCGGAATTAAACCCATATTAGTATATCACCTTAAATGCCTGACATCAAGCTCAAGCACTTTTGTCTCTGCTTCCAGATTAGCAATCTTTTGTGTGTTATCCTCCTGCTGCAGCAACTCGCCGCATTCAGGGCATTTATACTGAAAGTCACTAGCCTGCTCAAAGTCCAATCTTATACACTTGTTTTTACAGGCAAAAAACTGGGAGCTTTTCTCGCGAGATAGGCGCTCGTGGAGCTGTTCAAGCTTGCCCTTTTTTAGGTTTTTAGCAAGTTCTTTCACCCTATCCTTATTAAATGTCCAGTAGTAAATATACCATCCCTTTGTTTTATCCTTTTTTCTGATAAAAGAAACAAGATTAGCGTTATAAAGCCGATAGAGCATATTTCTTGTCCGGTTAATCTCAACTTTAATTGTGTCTGCAAGCTTGAATTCAGAGATATTTTTTCTGCAGCCCATAAATTTAATTAAGCGAAGAACATCCTCTCCAGCCACCTCTGTAATAGTCTGCTCAAATAGCTTTTTAGGGATTTTCATTGGAAACGATTTGAAAGAATTGAATGTGGATAATTTATAAAGCTTTCTGTTAAATTATTTAACAAAAAAGAAGTATTTTTCCTTATTTTCTGTTAAAAAAGCCCAAAAGTTCGTCAAAAGCTAATCCCTTCCTCTTTGCAAGCTTCAAATCAAACAAAAAATGCTTCTCCGTAGCCTCCAGGTCCTCAGGCGAGGAAAAAAACCAGCCGTTTTTTCCAAATTTAACACCCACCCAAGGTTCTGCATTGAAAAGCCTGCAAAACTCAGCAAGCTGGGCTATTTCATCCTTTGTAAAGTAATAATTATCAGCTTTAACAGACTTGCATTCAATGCCAACCTTACGCAGATTATTGCCAGCAATTATATCAGGAGAGGGATAGCGCATACATCCGCTACCTGGTGTGCGGCAGGCAGCCCACCCTCTCTGCCAAAAAAGATGTATTAGTTCACGCTCGGCATTAATCCCCTTAGCCTTGCAGTTCATGATAGAATATCTATAGAAAGGTTTATATAAATTTTTATCTAAAAAAAAGATATGCCAAAAAAGCTTATACCACTCGCGGCAATGGAGCGCACATTAAAGAAAGCCGGGGCTGAACGAATTTCAGACAGCGCAAAAACCAGCCTAAAAGAGCTTGTAGAGGCAGTCGGCGCTAAAATCTCAGAAACAGCCATAAGGCTTGCAAAACATTCTGGAAGGAAAACAATAAGAGCAGAGGATGTAAAGCTGGCGGCAAAAAACCAGCTATAAAATCCATGGATAGCTACGCTTGACTTCCTCAACAAGAACATACGGCTTATAGATGCCTAACTCTGTGATTACTCCTGAGACAAGGGTTGGGTCAATCATCTCAAAAACAAAGTTATTAACCTCCACATTCTTTGGAGGGTTGTCCCATACCTCAAAGGCTGACCTTTCCTCAATCTGCTCCTCAAAGCCAAAGATTGTTTCAGGATCAAATTTTAGAGAATTAGTACAAACATACAATGGAATACCCCTTTTTTCAGCAACCTCAGCAACCAGTTCACTGCCAATTTTATTAATAATCTTGCCCTCGGCCGTAATCGCATCAGCCCCTAAAAGCACAATGTCTGCCTTTTTCATAGCCAGCCGCATAGCGCTATCAACAAAATGCTCAACCTTAATCCCACTGGAAGCCAAAGCAGCAGCCATTAGCCTGCCCTGAAACCACGGCCTTGTTTCAGTGTTATGCACAACAAATCTTTTGGTTTTATGCGCCAATTCAAGAATCTCCAAAACAGTAGAACTCTTGCAATGCGTATAAACAACCGACCCTTTTGGAACCTTGGTGCTGCCAATCTCTGCAATAAATTCCCTGTCCTTCTTCATTTTAATCAAAGCAAACTGGATGTTCCTCAACATGTTTTCACGAAATATCCTGGTTTTATCAGAATATGTTTCATAGAAAACCGATTTAAGCATATTGCGCATATACGGCTCAGTTGGCCTGGTGGACTCAAGCGCACCTTTTGCAAGCTTTAGCTCCCTCTCAAACGCGTGAGGGTCAGCTTTTTTTGAGCCTAAAACAACCTCTTTAAGGGCTCGCAGGCTTGCGGCGGCAACATTTTCAGCTCCCTGAATCTTAAGAGACTTAATATCCCGAACTGTCTGGCTTAAACTCATATCAAAAGAAATTAACTACCTTCTTTTTTTTGGCTTGACAAACTTTTCTATCCTTTTTTCCTCTTTCCAAATTCTGGAAGCAAGCAGTTCTATATGCTTGTCTATACGCGCAACCCTGCGCTCCATAAGAACAAGCACTCGCAAACTATAGACGATCGCCATTAAAGTACCTACAATAATCGCAAGTATAACCCTCAACAAAGCCTCATCCGCCATATTATAACACCTCTTTTTACACTCAAGAAACAGGTAAAACTAATATAAAAATGTTGGTTTTTTAAGAACGGCAAAGAAAAAGCATAAAAAGGCAAAAACCACCTACTCTAGGTATGTTTAACCAGAAATATGCGGGGGGAAAAAGGTTGCCTAGAAAAAATGTTTTGAGGTATATCTGGAACAGGAAAAGGCTGCTCCAGATGTCAGAAATAAGCCTGTGGCTCGATACATACGATGATATCTTTTCTGACTTTGACCCAA
>CAZGZA010000001.1:53154-55959 GCA_964529655.1 uncultured Methanosarcinales archaeon
GAATACGCACAAGGATGAGCATTCCACAGGGCAAGGCGAAGCGCAGCCAAAACCAGCGGAGCAGGAGAAGCAGAAGCTCCTGAGCATGTCTGAAGTAAGCTTATGGCTTGATACCTATGATGATATCTTTTCTGACTTTGACCCAAGGCCTTACTCGCAGAGAAGGCTCTCTGACGATTTCCTCTGGGAGGCAAAAAAGGCAAGCAGGGACAATGCATCGGGACGGTTTGAACTTAAATTCCTAATCCCAAAACACAAAAGAAATACCAATCAGGAAAAGCTGATTAAACAGCGATTAAAGGAGCACTTCAAAAAACATTTTGTTATAATGAAAAAGGAAATAAAGCATATCTTCAGGCAGGGAATATTATTTATTATTGCAGGAATTATCCTTATGTTAGGCGCATCGCTGATTCTCTCACAAAGTAAAGACGGAAACTTCTTCAGAAACTTTTTTATTATATTCCTAGAGCCAGGAGGATGGTTCCTATTCTGGGAGGGCTTGGGCCTTGTCATTTTTGAATCAAAAAAGAAAAAACCCCAGCTAAAATTCTATGAAAAAATGGCAAAATGCGAGATAAGCTTCCTGACATACTAATGATGGTGATTTTTACCTAAAAGCTTTATCTTGGTATAGGTTGTCAGGTATTTACCCCTTCTTTTTTCAAGCCCGAACAAAATAAAACACCCTATTAGGGATAGTATGCCGACTAAAATAAAAGTGTAGCTAAACCCAATAAACTGCGCAATAGCTGCGCCGATAGTGGCGGTTGCTGCGGTCCCAAAACCTGTCAAGGTTGAATACAAACTCCACTCAAAGCTTTCATGCTTTTTGTCAAGATGCAATGTCCATAAGCCAACCCACGTTGGATAGGCTAAGCCACTACCAATTCCATAGATAACCTGAGCAAAGAAAATAGCATAAACATTAGTTTTATTCGCATAAATATACAGAAATGGAACAATGGCAATCAAAAAAGTTCCGACAATCAGCCACCTTATTTTGTTGTTATGGTCGTCAACGTACCTTGAGAATGGCAGCTGGACAATACACTTTGTGACAAAAAAGATTGTGCTGGCAATGCCAACAGCCAAAATTGTTCCACCCACCAAGTTTTCCTTAATAAAAATTGCAAGAACAGGCGCCATCAGCCCAAAACCAGTAATAACAAAGATATCAGAAAGCATCAGAAGTATAATTGTCCTATTCATAGCTTAATACTGTTCTTTTGTTTTTATAAAAGTTTTGATAATCACCAACAGCCTTAGTGCCAAAAACAAAAAACATTTTAAACCCAAAATTCAGGTAATAATGTGGCAGAAATACAGAAAAAGATGATAAAAATGTAAAAAGGCAACATGAAAAAAATAAAAGATTTTCCAGAGTTGCGGCAAATGTCCACTTATGACTGCGGAGCAAATTCCCTCGTTGCAGTCTTAGCTTATTATGGATTTAATGTGCGTGAAAAAGATATAATGGATGTTGCCGGGACAACAATAAGATATGGGACAAGCATAAAAGGCATTATAAAGGTCGTTAAAAAATTTGGGCTTAGATATAAATCAGGGGAGATTGATGTTGACACACTTAAATATTACATTCACAAGAAAAAGTATCCTGTTATAATCGCTTTGCAGGCCTGGAAAAAAGAGGATTATGATATAGACTGGAAAAAGGAATGGCGCTACGGACATTATGTTATTCCAATAGGCTACGACAAAAAGCATATTTATTTTGAGGACCCCAGCTTTATCGGAAGAACCTACCTTTCATATGATGAATTAGAGGAAAGGTGGCATGACATGGGTCGAGACAAAAAAAAGCTCTATAAATGGGGGATAGTTATTTACGGAAAGAAACCAAGGTATCGCCTAAACCAGCAGACACATATGGATTAATTTTTATTTCTGGTGCCAGAGTTGATGAAATATATTTGAAAAAGAGTCTACAAAAAAAGGGGAATTTATCCATATTCCCATATCATATGAAGGATGGACCTTTGTATCATCAACAGGCATGAATATTACCTCTTTGTTGTCAACAACTATAAACCGTGAGTTAATGCCGGAATTTATTTTTACCTCAAAATTCTTTTTTTGACTGACATTTTCCTTAAGTAATGGGACAAGAATTTTGGTAGAGACACCACTAGCGCCTAATTTTTTGAAAAGAGCCCTAAAATAATCCAGTTTTCTTATTATACCACTGCCTGTTGAAACAATATGCACTGATTTTTTTGCTGATTTAAGCATTGCCTCAATATGGTTATAAAGATTATTCCTGCCTTTTAATATCCCAACCAATTCAGATGGATTAATTGTGTCTATTCCTTTTGAATGAAGAGTTGAAAGCTCATCCAGAATCTTGCTGTCTTTAAGGCTATCAAGCAATTCAATATGTTTTGCTGCATCATCTTTAACCTTATGCTGCACTCTTTCAATAACAGTTTTAGGAGGAACAGCAATATATTTGATAGGTTTTCCAAGCTTCATGATAACAAAGCCTTTCTTTTCAAGGCTCTCAAGAACATCATAGCTTCTCGAGCGCGGAACATTTGCCATTTCAGAAAGTTCTCCGGCGGTTGAAATACCTCTTGAAAGAAGCGCTGTCCAGAGCTTGCCTTCATAGCTGTTAATCCCAAAATCCTTTATTTTATTTAAAAAACTTTTTTGAAGCATTAAAGATAAAAAATGTAAAACCTTTATAAAGATGATGTATTTTTGTTATTGTATCGTAGTGAAAATATCATAAAAATCCGCCGCAGACGAATTTATGAAATAAGGGGTCGCAACCCCTTATAATCC
>CAZGZA010000002.1:0-989 GCA_964529655.1 uncultured Methanosarcinales archaeon
GGATTTTATGTCGCCCACTTTCTACCAAATCTTTTGTAAAGATTTGGTGCCAAAATCCCCTCAGGTGCGTTTCAGAATTATTGAAAATTGTGCATAGCCTAAAACTCCGCATTTTAGTGCACAATTTTCAATCTCGAAAACTTGCTAACTCTAATGCGGGCCAGTAAAACCTCGCGCTTTAGCGCGAGGATAGAGCGAGCTAATAATCGATTAGCAAGTTTTCGTTATCCGATTAACTTTTTAAGCAGGTCAACAATCTTTTTTCCAGCAGCCCTGCCGCGAAGCTTTGCCATTGCCTTGCCTATCAGAGCATTAAATGGTAGGCTTTTGTACTGCTTGACAATTTTCTTTAGCTCTCTTTCAATAGCTGAATCAGGCATTAGCTTAAACTGATTAATAATATCCTTAACAGGTTTGTTTTCCTTAAGAATGTCAAGCACGGATTCTTTGGCAATTAATTCATTATTTAGATGCTCAAATATGCACCTGAAGTCGTCATTTGTTGGGTGAATATCAATATTAAACTCTTTCTTTACCTGCTTGGCCGCTGACAGCAAACTATCTGCAATAAATCCTGGCTTAATGTTTTTGAATGATTCTGCTGAGGCAACAAACAAAGCATAATGCCCGTCATTGATAATTGTGCGGGTAATGTCCTTATCCAACCCAAATGTCTTAACAACCCTGCTAATCTTTTCATCAATTAATTCAATTGTTTCTGTTTCCAAAAGCTCTTTTGTAATTCTTACCGGAACAACATCAGTTTCAGGGTACATTCGCGCAGCGCCCGGCATAGGCCTAAGGAAGGATGTTGTAAAATCATCCTCTGCCTTGCGTACGCTTTTTTCAATCTTTTCGTTATTCTTAAGCGCAGTCAGCTGGCGCCTCACCTCAAACTCTGTAACTATAGGAATGGATTTTAGCTCCTGAAAGCCCTTGATTTCAGTCCTTGCGCCGCCACTAACGGATATATTTACATCCTGCCGGAT
>CAZGZA010000002.1:999-10694 GCA_964529655.1 uncultured Methanosarcinales archaeon
CCCAATGCCTCTCTTGACCTTGTTTGTGCTTCTTAGTATCATCCCAATCTTTTCAGCCACCTCTTTGGCATGTTCCGGGTCTTTTATGCTCGCGTCGGTTGCAACTTCAACTAATGCCACACCTAATCTGTCCAGCCTGAATTTAATATAACTGTCAGTTTCCTCAACCTCTTGGGCAGCCTCTTCCTCTAAACAAATGATGGGGATTGCAATATTCCCTTTTGAGGTTTCAATAAAGCCGTTTTGCGCAATCAATGCAGTTCTCTGAAAGCCGGTGACATTGCTTCCATTAACCACAATCTTTCTCATAACCTGGATTTCATCCTCAATGCGCGCATGAAGCAGTTTTGCAATTTGAATGGCAATTTTTAATGCCTCCATATTAATTGGTTCAGGGGGCGCTTCATCCATCTCTACCAGGCAGCTGGAGGTTGAGCATGCCTCATAGATTATCTCCTTTTTTTTGGCAAACTCATATGCCGCCGCCCTGTCAACCTCGCCTGTCTCTCCAACAACAGGCCGCAGCCTGCGCTTAAAGGTGATATTTGCATGATCATCATGCACAATGCTAGGGCAACGGCAAAACAGCTTATGTGTTTCAAGCTGTTGATGAATTTCAATACCGCACTTAAATCCAAGTTTGTTATAATCCAAGTTTAGATTTTCCTTTGCCATACAACCTCATCCTTTTTTTTAACAATCCTTATTCTATAGTAACGGACATTAATTTTTATACATAATCTGCCGTTACTATATTCGGCAGGCATAACCTATTTAGATAATTACTTATGTCTGCCGTTATATGAAGAGGGATGGGTGCTTCTTCGTTATTCTTTTCCAGCACCATAAAGTTCCCATCAATCTTTTTTATTGCAGTAAAGGGTATTTCGGGGGTATGCTGCAAAAACCGGTCCTCATACCCTATAGTATAGTCTCTCTGTTCCTCTGTTTTATCCCATCGAAGCTTATTAAGCAAATCTTTTATTGGTGTCATGCTATATACCTAGTAAAGGAAGGTTTTAGAATCCTCTCTTGCAGTAATCTCTCCTCTTAAGTTTGTTTGCATTAGTTTTTTTACCTCGTGACTATCCTGTGTTTTAGCCAAAACCCATCCAAGCTTTATGAAAGCGGTCTCTGGATGGATGTTTTCAGCGAAAATGCAGCCGAGCTCAAGCGACAGTTTCCTCAGGTTTGTATAAACAAGTGGATGCACCTTTCCGTACAAAGTTTGAGAGGAGATAACAACAGGAACTCTTTCGTCAGCAGCACGCTTCAATTTCGGGATTAGCGACAGGTTTGCGTTTGTAGGGACATGGCCAAGTGCGGTTGCAGCGATGACCAGCCCTTTATAACCCCTGTCCAGATAGTAATCAATTATTTCAGGGTCCATACCAGGATGGATATAAACCAGAGCGGTTTTAGCCTCAAATTTGTCGTCAGCCACACATTCGCTGTTCCCTCTTTTATTATACTGCCTGTTGATGGTTTCGATTTTGCGGTTATAATACACTTTTGCAAGCGGAAGTGCATTTACCGGCCTAAACGCATCCCTTCTTGAGGTGTGCATTTTTCGTACGTTAGTCCCGCGAATGAGAAGGCAGTAATCATCATTTGTAGTGCCGTGCATGCAGGTCATAACTTCTGCAATGTCAGATTTTGCGGCTGATGTGATTGCACAGTTTAGGTTCATAAACGCGTCTGAACTACCCCTGTCAATGCTGCGTTGTGCTCCGGTTAAAACAACTGGTTTGTTTAATTTGTCTATAAAAAAGGCCAGAGCTGCGCTGGAAAAGTGCATGGTATCTGTTCCATGCGTAAAGACAACACCATCAACTCCGGAGTTTAGCTCCTTGACAGCTGCTTTTGCCATTAGCTGCCAGTCTTTATAGTCTAAATCCTCGCTCATTTTCTGCATCAGGCAGTTGGATTTAATGTTGGCAATAGATTCAAGCTCAGGGCACATTGCCACAAAATCCTCAGCAGAATAATCAGCATAGACACCTCCTGTTCTATAATCCACTCTTGAGGCGATTGTCCCCCCACATGAAATAACTGCGACAGTTGGCAAATCCTTTTGGGGTTTGGATTTAGCCGGCTTTTTTTTTGTTTCCTTAAAGGAGGCAACTAATTCTATTTTTTGTATTTCAGCTTTGTTAATCCCGATATTGTACCCGTTATCAAGCTTAACAACGACAATATTATCCCCAAGAATCTCCGGCCTTGGCATTAAAGAGCCAATAACTGTTCTTTCCTTGCAGCTAACCCTTACAGTGTCGCCTGTCTTTATCTTTATCATCAAAACAGTTTCACCGAGATTTATTAATAAGCTTTTCGGATTTATTTCCTTTTGGCGCTCTTAACAGAATGCAGGTCTTTAGTAATATCCTTTTTAACATGCGCAAGTTCCTCTTCAATTTTAATTCTCCCACATTCCCTTTCAATTTTTGTATTGAGCTGCACAATGCGTTTATCAAACTCTTTAGAAAGATTTTGTTCTTCTAATTTAGTAGCTCTCCCAAAAGAAACAATGCTATGGTATATCCTTTTGTTAAGCCCGATTACTCTTTTGTCAAGCCTGGAGCTGAACCTTCCAACATGCTCTGCCAGAATAACAGACTTTTTGATAAGCGGCGAAACCCTGCACCATTTGTATTTGTAAGAGCTGATTGCGGGCTTTATTGCCGGTACTATAAAAACCATGCTTATAGATAAGAGTGCTAATACTGCAACTATTGCCAAAGCCAGGATAAAGCTTTTAAGTTTGGTAAATGCCGATGGCTGTTCAATTCTTGGCAGGTCTTTAACAATAATCTCTCTTAACAGCGAGGAGTGTTCTGTATCATCCTGCAGGGCGCTGATTTTAAGCTGGTATTTTCCAGGCTCAAGCGATAAAATGCTTTCTTCTATGCTTTTTGATTTGTCAAGCATTAGTGTTCTAATATTTTGCCAGACAACAGCTCCATTTTTGGATAATTCTTCTTTGATTGTCAATGGAATTTTATAATCATCCTTGTTTGAAGCTATTATAAATTTGAATTTTATCGAGTCTGTTGTTTGTTTAAACTCGTGGTCAAGATATGCAATGTCTATTTTTACAGGCGCTTCCTCAACAACCTCAATGATGGTTTTCGCTTTGACTTTAATGCCATTAAATGTAGCCTGCACATAGAGGCTGTAAACACCAATCAGGTTTTTTGGGATATATAGCATGTTGTCAAGTGTTTTTTCCTCAAAATCCCTAAAGTAAATAACCGCGCTGCCATCTGTTACCCTTTCCTTTGCATCAATTGTTTCAAGCCAGTACTCAATTTCTACATCGCCTGAAAGCTTTGACATTGCTTTGATGAAATAGCTGAAATCAAGGCTATCTCCGGCCTCTACCGGGCTGTCAGCATGAAGGATAATAATATCAAACAATTGGAATGCTGTCCCGTCATTTGCAGGGTAGTATTGTGGAGTATAGTAAGAGGCAGCTACTGTTCCTGAACCTTTTGTTCCAGGAGCAGATGACGCAGCTACCGGGGCTGCAATAATAGTTACAGTGGACGAGTTTTTGTGGGTGCTGTTGTCTGTTCCATCATTCGCCCACACCTCTAATAAGATTGCATCATTTGCCGCAAAGTTTGTATTAACAAGTGCTGAGCCAACCGCTGTTCCATTGGCAATAGAGGCATTGGTTCCTGTGGCAAGCTCGACACCATTCTTCCACCATTTAAAATAGATAGTTCCAGCCTCTCCCTCAATGTCTGTGTAGGTTGTGTTTCCAACAAGGTTAACATTGCTATAATAAGGTGGTGCGCTCACATTTGGCGCAGTTATCTCTGGCGGAATATTTTCCTCTGCCTTGAATGTGGTGAAGTGAGTTACATTGTAAACAAAGGTATTATTGTTTGTGTAGCTTAAGTTTGTGCAGAAGGTGCAGTATTCAAATGTGTTGTCATCCTCAATATCAGCCAAAGGCATTGGTGTTGTGTTATAAATTCCATAAAAGCTTAAGTTTGCGGTTATATTAAATCCTGGCTGTGCAGAGGTGTTTACAAATATCCTGTTTTGGGTTATTTTTAGGTCGGCTGGTAAATTATCTCCGGATTCTGTTACACTTTGTGGATTTATAAAAGTGATTTTTCCAGCAGAGCTGTTTTCTATGCTGAATTGCGCGCTTTCAAAATAATATTTTAAAAATGCTGAATCCTGAATTACTGCTCCAGGGCCTATTGTTGAGTGTGTTGATGTTATGTTTATGTCAGAAACCAAATTGTTGTTTGCAGTGTTGTTTATTAGGTACACTTCATAGGAGTCACTGAACACCCTGAATCCTATACTATTGCCTAGTGCAGTATTGTTTGTGAGATTAATATGGGCTGAGCCAAGCACAGATAATCCCCCATTTGTATTATTGTTCATCTGATTGTGCAAGAATACATTATCATCTGATTGGTGTAGGTATATCCCAAAATTAGAGTTGTTATATGCCCTATTTTGTGTTACTGTGTTGTTATCAGCAGAAAATAAATAGATGCCGTAACGGCTATTATTGTTTGCTGTGTTCATCAGAAGCGTGTTGTTATGGGAAGTGTGCAGCATAAACCCGTCAAGTGTGTTGTTCCTGGCGGTATTTTCATTGAGTGTATTGTTCCCTGAACCGGCCAAATAAAATCCTACACTGTTGTTTATAGCGGTATTGTTTACTATTCTTGTAAAGTTTGCATTAGACAGGCCAATTCCATAATTGTTCAGATTATTATTTGCAGTGTTATTCGTTAAATTGTTGTAGTTGCTGCCCTCCAAATAAATTCCATAATTTTTATTGCTGCTGATAGTGTTATAAGTGATGTTATTTGCAAATGCAAATCCAAGGTAAATCCCTGAATAGTTGTTGTTCATTGCAGTAACATTATGAATAGTGCTGCCATTAGTATAGTTGAGCAAAACACCGGATGAAAAATTATAAAGAAGACAATTCTTTATTGTTGTGCCGGTTGTATAGTTGGCGATAATGCCATATTCAGTGCCGTTGCCTGTTAAGCTATAGCCATTGCAGTCAAGAGTAAGCCCGCTAGTGCGGATAGCAAAGCAGCTGCCATTTGATGTTAAATTGTTGGTTAATGTTATATCAGCACTAAGCGCTAATCCGCAGTTTAAGGTTGTTTCTGTAAAGGTGATATTATTTGTTAGAAGCGTATTTGCATAGTTATCCTGGCAGGAAAAGTTCAGGGAATGGCTGCCATAAGCCAGTGTTGTATTAACCGCAATAGTCTGGTTAGCATTATCGTTGGCAAGGGTGGTGTTTGTCCCGCTTGCAATAGTATCAATATAAGCAGTGCAGTTTGTTGTAGAGGAATTAAGCAGGTTTGTTGCATTAAATGAAACCACAGGCAGGACTTCGGAAACATTTACCCCATTTTTCGGGTATAAGTTAATTATGCAAAAATAATTGTTTTTTAGGTCTACTGTGCTTATATTAACACCGCTTCCTGTAAAGTAAACACCTATATTGTTCTGGCAGATTTTATTCTGGTAGATCCCCTGCGGGATATAGGTGGCAGAGGCGCCCGGGCCTATATAAAGGCCAAACTGGGAGGAGTTGTATATTGTGTTGTTGAATGCGCTGTTGTTTCGATATGAACCGCTCCATTCTATCCCTCTGGAACTATTTTCTATATAGTTATACTCCATAAGGTTGTAGGAGGCTTCTGCACCGCTAATGAAAATTCCAGCTGAAGTTGCGGCGTTGTTCACTTTTTTGATGGTATTGTTTCTAAGATAGTTATTCTGCCCTAAAATAGCGATTCCATAGGTATTCACATCATCAATGTAGTTGTCCTGAAAAATGCTGAAGTCAATGCCTGGATCGTAAATGCCGCTATCCCATCCAAGAGAGATATTATTTGCCGAAATGTTGTATCCACCTTTTGTTGTTGCAGCTGTTTCTATATAAATTCCATAATCAATCTCATCGTTCCAAAGGATTGTATTATTGTAAAATGTCAGGTTTTGGCTGACTCCTGCATTGTCATCATAAATTCCATCATCATTGCCGCCAATAATCCAGTTTCCAATGATAGTCACGTTGGAAACATTGTCTGCTGTTGAAATAGTCTGCAGATAAACTCCATAGGTATTATTTTTCATGGTGTTATTAAAAATGTAGGCGCCTGAAACATTCGCCAGGTAGATTGCAGCTGCTGTCTTGTTGCTTGTGATGTTCATATTTCTGATTGTAACATTTTTGCTGTCTACAATTACAATAAGCGCAGGATACATTGTCTGGTTTTCATTAATCTCAAAATTCTCGATAGTAATATTGGAATAGCGCCAGTAGTGATAGTTGTTTTTTCTGCCAAAGATGGTATTGTTGGCTATAAAGTTCCTGACACTAAGCGGCGAAGTGCCTGTCTCAAAATAAAGGCCGTATTCTAATGGGTCTGTTATATTGTTGTTTGTAACATTATTGCCTATGGGTTCTGTTGTTTCATCATTGTTAAATTCAATGCCATACTGGTAATAGCTGATGTTGTTATTTGATAGGATATTATTGCAGCCATTGACTACTATACCTGATGTTGTTGTTGAGCCTCTGCCTGTGATATTGTTGTATCCCACTTCAACATCATTAACATATTGGGCGGTTGATAATCCTCCGAGCTTAATGGCATCAGCTGTTCCATTAAACCGGTTATATGTAGCATAGCTTCTGCGGCCATTGCCGGTTACTGCATCTATGTTCAGCAGAGTGCCGGCGGCTGCGAAAAAATCATTGTCCTGCACAAAAAAGAAGTCAACACTGGCATAGCCGCTCTCCCGACCCATAAAAACAGCTGTTCCGATCGTACCTGAAAACCTGTTGCCTGTAACATTAAGGTTGCGGCTGCTTGGTGTCAACAACCCGTTGCCGTTTGCATAAGTAATATTATTATTGAATATCACGCTTTGGTTGACAGCAGTCAAGCAAACTGCCCCGCCGCTAGTTATAGCATATAATCTGCTATCTTGGATGGTTATATTCCTACTGTCTGCAATATCAATTGCAATGTTTCCAGTATTGTTAACAAATGTGTTATATACTGTTATGTTTGCACTGTCTCCGATATAAATACTACGTGTATCCGCGCTATAAAAAGAACTGCCACTAACGCTAACATTTTTGCTGGTGTGTATAATAAGTTGTGCAAGGGTGAAATAATTTTGTTCTGTCCAATTTGCATTAGTAATATTAGCGCCTACTCTATTATATATCCACCTTTCAGATACATTAGTGCCATTAATAAAATTATTTCCTATAAGGCTGTTTGCAGCCTGTGCTGCTCCATTAATATAAAAACCATAGTTGGTGCCAGAGTTAGATAAATTAACAATGGTAATATTTGTAAATGTGGTTCCAGTACCTTCAACCCTAATGCCTGAACTGGATGAATTTGCAAGGTCTATATAGCTGTCTTTAACCGTCATTTGAGAACCGATATCAAACCCCCATCCCTTTGTCTCCAGCACAGTAACATTAGAGATAACTCCTCCAGTGCCTGTTGCTCGAATACAATATTGTCCATCAATTGGACTATATTTGCATGTAACACCTGAGATATTAAAATCCCCCAAGCTTGTGCTGATTGAGTCTATTTTTGTCCCATTAAAGGTTGTATTTGTTACAGTCAGGTTTGAAATAGTAGCTGTTATTCCATAATTAAAGCCAGAGATAAAGCAGTTCCTGACAGTGAAGTTATTCCTGTTTCCACTGCTAACAAAGGCAGTTCCGGTTCCCGGAGAGGAAATATTATACCCGCTGCAGTCAACTGTAACATTATCAACGCTAATTGTCAGGCAATTGCTTGCAGCAGTGGAAAGATTATTTCCTAACACATAATCTCCTGCTGTAGAAATTGTTCCGCAATCTGAAATTGTTGTTGCTGAGATAAAAAAATCCTGAAGGGTTCCAATGCTGTATGTTGAAAAGCCGGTTACGTTAAAGCTAACGGTTTTTGTAAGGCTATCATAATTGATGCTGGTGCAAACATCTTCCTGGCAGGGTTTGCCATCTTTCAGAACAGTTGTGCTGTTTGTAAATTCAATATCATGAAGTTTTATCAACGCAGGTTTGTTAAACTCCGGACATTTTTGTGCATCAATCTCTGCATGATTCCATTCCAAGACAGCGCACTCACTGAATCTTTGCAAATCCACATTCTCTTTAAAGATAATTTCAACAGCATCTGTCCTTGCTGATTGTTCTGCTGCATTAATCACATAGCTTTTAATTAAGGCATTATAAGCAGAATAGGCATCAACTCTTGAGTAGCCATCTATTGTTTTGCCATACTGCACAAGCAAGGTTTCCAACTGCAACGGTATTAGCGTACTATTAACCTGTTTCAGCAGGGCAATGACTCCGGCAACATGCGGAGCAGACATTGAGGTTCCAGACATCTCACCATAGCCACCAATAACCGAAGAGTTTATAGAAACACCCGGAGCAAGAACATCAACAGGCAGATTGGTAAACTCAGCGATTTTATCGCTCTTTGTAGATGCCCCAACTGAAACTGCATAGGGCGAACAGGCAGGATAGTTGATTCCATCCCTAAAACCATTATTTCCAGAGGCAAAAACAGGAATAACATTTATATTTGACAGGTATGCTAATGCATGGTCGAGTACGCCAACGCAATTTCTCTGGTGCTCAAGGCCATCGCCAAAACTGCCGCTAATCACCTGAATGCCTAATATCTCTTTATTGCCAATGCAGTAATCCAATCCTGCTAAAACATCAGATGCTTTGCATACTCCATTATCGTTACAAACCTTAACCGGTGTAATAGCTGCATACGGATAAACCACTTTAATAATTCCAGCTACATGTGTTCCGTGATTGTTTAAATCCTGCGGTGTTGTATCATTATCAAAAACATCAAAACCGCCAATAATAGAATTGCTGAGTAATGGGTGGCCGATATCAACACCTGTATCCAAAACACAAATTCCGGAAGTTCCCTGCTTAAGCGCGTCGTCAATCTTGATTAGGTCCGCTCTAATTAATGGAACAGAATCCTGAACTGAAACTGAAAATTTCCTGTCAACAAAGATTGCCTCAACATCAGGATTTTGTTTTAGTTTTTCAAATCCCATTTTTGTTAATTCAAGCGAAACAGCATCTAAATTCTCAAATTCCCCTGTAATTCTGCCATCAGACTCCTGGCTAATTCCAAATTCTGATTTTGGTTCTAACAGCAGGCTGTTCTTAAAACTCTCCAGATGGTCTCTAATGATACGCTTTTTTAATGCTAAATTGTTGGAAATAAACTTGTCTTTAAGCACAACAACAACATTAGAGGCGCTTTTCAAGTCAAGCTCATCAAAAACTTCTCTGTCAATATCTATCGGAGAGTTTTTAATATCCTGCTCAAAAGGTGTGATTGGCTCTATACTAACAGTAATAGGTTGCCTTAAAGTTTCCTTCATGTCAGAAGCAATGACAGTTACAGCAGCCCTTCCGCTGAATCCCTGCCTGGGCTTTAAGGTTAAGAGTGCGCCATTGACCGACAATTCAATCTCGTTGCTTGACGCGACAGAATAAACAAGTTCGTCATTATCATAGTCCCTAACAAAAAGATTAAGGTTAAGGATTTGCTCTGAATTGTTTGCCAGAACAAGGCTTGTTTTGCCGTTCCAGACAGGGGCATTATTCTTTGTCGAATAGCTTA
>CAZGZA010000002.1:10704-52936 GCA_964529655.1 uncultured Methanosarcinales archaeon
AAAATAAGTGATGTATTGTTGTCAGTTATTTCAATAAGCAGTTTAATGCTGGAGGAAACATTTGAAAGTGTACAGGTTTTTTCGCAGGCATTCTCAAATTCCAAATTGGAGAGGGAGGAACTGTCTAGCACTAGAGAACCAGTGTTTGCAAGATAAACCCTGACAGTTCCCCCTCCAATAAGATACCCACTAAGGGATAATGATGCAGGGCTTCCATTCAGGTTAAATTCAAGGATTTGTGTAGAATTAATAACAAGAGGGCTGTTAAGCGCCTCTTTCGCATCCAAAAAATAAAGCCCTGATAAAGAGTAGTAATTAACTGTTATTATAATGCCTGCAAAAATAAGCCCCAGAACAAATAGTCCGAGGGCATTAATTTTATTCCTCTGAACAAATGTCTGAGCAGTGCTAATGCGAAAGTGTTCTCTAAACAACCTATCCCCCTTTTTAAAAAATGTCAAAGCTAAGAGATATGCTTCATCCCTTTGTTTGGGTTATCTTGCTTAATTTATACTGGAAATCCGATTATAAAAAGGTTTCGTAGCGACGAATTTTTCAAGAATTCAGCAAATAACCGCTAAAGGTATTCTGCTGTTAGTTGACTTGTTTAGTGTTAGTCAATAAATTCTATTCCAAGCTCGTTTTCTATCTCCTCTTTCTTTAGAGAGGATATCCTGCGCGCAGGCCCGAAAATCTGGGCTGATTTTACCCCTGTGACAATAAGCATGACTCTTACTGTGCGGTCCATATCATCATAAATCTGTGCTCCCCAGATGATTCTTGCATCCTTATCCAGTTTATTAGAAACTGTTTCAACAACCTTTCTTGCTTCATCCAGCGTCATTTCATTGTTGCCCGCAATATTAATCAAAGCGCCGGTAGCGCCGGTTATATCAACATCCAACAGGGGGTTGCTAATTGCTTTGTCTACCGCCTCTAAAGCTCTGTTTTCTGAGTCGCTTTCGCCAACGCCAATCAGGGCAACACCACCATCTCCCATGACAGCTCTTACATCTGCAAAATCCAGATTAACAAGGCCGGCTTTTGTTACCATTTCGGCAATTCCCTTTACAGCGTTTGTTAAGATTTCATCAGCGACCTTAAAGGCAGTATGCAAGGGCAAATCAGGGGCTAACTCCAGCAGCTTATCGTTTGGAATAACAATTAATGTATCAACTGATTGTTCAAGTTTTTCAAGGCCAAAGGTGGCATTTTCGTATCTCCTATTGCCCTCCATTGTAAATGGCACTGTTACAATGCCTACAACAAGGGCGCCAATCTTTTTTCCAATCTCAGCTATAACAGGAGCCGAACCAGTTCCTGTTCCACCCCCTAATCCGCAGGTTATAAAAACCATATCAGCTCCCTGCAAAGCCTCTTTTATTTCATGTTCACTTTCCCTTGCTGCCTCCTCGCCTAATTTGGGGTCAGAGCCAGCGCCAAGCCCTTTTGTTAGCTCTCGGCCGATAAGGATTTTTTTGTCAGCGGTTGTATAAAGAAGGTCCTGTGCATCAGTATTAATTGCAATTGTTTCAGAGCCTTTAATCCCCACTTCAGTAATACGGTTGATTGTGTTATTGCCTCCGCCGCCAGCTCCAACAACTTTGATGGTTGCCTTTTGCCTTGCAAGCATTTCCTCTAGTTCCATATCAATATCATGCGTGGTTTTAAGCTTGCTAGTAGTCGATTCCTGCTTTTCTCTTTTCTCAACCTCGATAGAAATCTTATCTTTTTGTGTAGAAGCGTTGCTAAACTCCAATTTATCCACCCAAAATAGACTAAACCGGAGCTATATTTAAATTTTCTTATTTTATAGTAACAGACATTAATTTCTATACATAAGCTACCGTTACTATATTCGGCGGGCATAACCTATTTGTATAATTGCTTATGTTCACTGTTATATATGTTCCTTAACAACTTCAGTTTTTGTATCTTTTTTTGCATCCGCTTTTGCGTTTGTAGCCTCTTTTAAGAATTCAACCTCTTTGAGTTTTACCAAGCGTTTGATGTCCTCTTTTAGCTTATCCTGAAGCGGTGCAGGCAACTCGTGCTTTAATTTTATCCGCGCTTTTTCCTCTGCAATTGTAATCTCAGCATCCTGAATGCCCAAAACAATATATAGGATTGAGCTGGCCTGCTCTTTTTTGTCGGCTACAATTCTTCTGATTTTAACATCATAAATAATATCCCTGCCAGATAGCGGATGATTGAAATCAACAAGGGTTCTGCCTCCGGTTACTGTTCTTATAGTGCCTACCATTCCATCAATGTTGATTTGCAGCCCTGGAAATGGCCGGATGTTTTGTTTAAGGAATTTGTTTGTTTGAACAAGCTGGATAAGCTTTGGATCTTTTTTGCCGAATGATTCCTCGCATTTAATCTCAAAAGAGTATTCCCCTCCAGGCTCAACGCCTGCAAGATGCCTGTCCAGCCCGGTAATAATATTTTTTTCACCAATACAGATAATAACTGGCTGGTAGCTCATTTTCTGCGAGAGTCCATTGGCTTTAGCAACTACTTCGTTGGTAGTATCAAACACCTCCTTAGTGTCTTTAAGCCGGCCCGTATATTCTATTTCAACAAAGTCCCCGTTTTTGATTGGCATGTTTAGCAGGATTTGATTAGCTTATTTAAAATTGTCGGTTTCTAGACTTTTGCGTTTTTTGTTTTGATATCAAGCAAAAGGCTAGATACGTAAACTTTTGCCTATTTGTGTATAAAACGCAAAAGTTTACGGTTTACTATCCCATTATTTTTCTTAATAAAAGTTATTATGTTTTCCGCAACCGCAGCCGGGCTGATTCGTGTTGTATCAATAATTATATCATAATATTTTTTATCATAGGGGTCGAGATTGTAATATTTTTTATATCGCTGCTTTTCCGAGTTTTCCCTTCTCAGGATATTCTTTTCAGTTTCTTCCTTGCTGATATTCTCCTTTTCATTTGGCCTTAAATCATTAAAGATTCTTCTTGCTGCCTCCTTTAATTCCACATCAAGAAAAATCTTGATTGAATCGGCTATAAAATGGAAGGCCAGCCTTGAATCAATGATAAAATTGTCCTTTGTTTTGCCAAGCTCTTCGGTTCTTCTGTCGATTTCCCTGTCAATTGACGGGTCTTTTTCAGCTTCGCGGCTTAGCTCCAGAAGCGACATTCCACGCTCAGTGGCTAATTCTCTCATCAGCTCGCCCATGGAATAATGTGCCAGCCCAAGTTGCTTAATAATGATTTTTGCAACAGTGCTCTTTCCTGATCCGGCCCTGCCTGAGATTGTTATTTTCACTGAGGGGCAAAAGTTATTTAAGGTTTATAATTCTTTTTCTCATTGAACCCGTGTTTGCAAAAGGTTTATAAGCTTAAAGCTATTTGTGCCTGAAATAGCATAGAAGAAGTTTTTCTTTTATGTTGGAAATTGAATATGGAGGAAATGAATATGGACAGACCTAATCGAGGTGGCTTCAGACGAGATTTTGGGCCACGCGAGATGCATGACGCGGTTTGCTCTGAATGCGGCAAGAACTGTCAAGTTCCATTTAAGCCGACAGCAGACAGACCTGTTTATTGCCAGGATTGCTATAAGAAGAGAAAGTTCGGTGGAGAGTAAAAACTTTATTCTTGCCGGTGTATAGCACTGCAAATGCAAAAAATATTTTTGTTTTATTTTTTATTGTATATAAAGTATGAAATGCTTTATATGCTTAAAAAATTATTTATAATTTTTTATTGGTTATTTGTTTTTTAAGGTTTATTTCTAGTGCCTGATAGAAAAATCACTGGCGAAAGGTTTATATTTGTTTTGCAGCTTCTTAATAGTATGTTGCCGGATAAGGAGCTAAAGGCGCATTACAGACCAATTTTTTGGAAGACTCCGGAAAAATATTATGCCGTACAAATCCTGAAAGAGGATGGTTTCACAAGGCACATTTGCAAAAAGTGCGGCAAGCCATTTTGGAGTATTGACAGTGCAAGGGAGGCCTGCGGTGATCCCAGCTGCGCTGAGGATGAAAGTTTTGCTTTTATCGGGAAGAGCCCTGCAAAACATTCGCTCGAATATGTTGAAGTTTGGAAAAAATTCTCCAGAATGTTCAGCGAGTTTGGCTATAAGCCAATAAAAAGGTATCCTGTTGTTGCACGCTGGAATCCCACTATGGATTATACAAATGCTTCTATTGCGGCATTCCAGCCATATGTTATATCAGGTGAAGTTGAGCCGCCCGCCAATCCCCTGATAATTCCCCAGTTCTGCCTGCGATTTGGAGATATTGATAATGTTGGGATAACAGAGTCGCATAACACAGGTTTTGTTATGATAGGCCAGCACTCCTTCCAGGAGCCAAAAAACTGGAATCAGAATATGGCCTTTTGGCACATCAAGCAGTGGCTGAACCACGGGCTTGGATTAGAGGATAAGGAATTAATATTTCACGAAGATGCCTGGGCTGGTGGCGGCAATCTCGGATGCTGCATGGAATTTTATTCAAGAGGATGCGAACTAGGAAACCAGGTGTATATGTTATATGAACAAACACCCTCGGGTGTAAAAGACCTCAAAATCAAGGTATTGGATATGGGGATGGGCATGGAGAGGAATGCCTGGTTCTCGCAGGGAAAAAATACTATTTACAATGCAACATTTCCAAAAGTAATCAAAAAATTGCTGGCCGCAACAGGGGTAAAGCAGGATTCGAAACTGCTTGAAAGGTATATCCCCTACGCTGGGCTGCTTAATCTTGATGAGGTTGAGGATATCAACAAAGCATGGCAGATTGTAGCGGAAAAGGTTGGTATCAGCGCAGAAGAGCTAAAACAAAAAATACTGCCCCTGAGGTCAGTTTACGCAATAGCCGAACATGCAAGAAGCCTTTTGGTTGTATTAAATGATGGTGCTCTTCCCTCAAATATTGGTGGAGGCTACAACTTAAGGGTGCTTGCACGCAGGGCCATGTCCTTTATTGAGGATAACCATTGGAATATCTATCTGCCGGATGTATGCAAATGGCATGCAGAAGAACTAAAGGGGCTGTTCCCGGAACTCAGCGAGAATCTGGAGAACATCCAAAAAATAATTGAGGTTGAAAAGGAAAAGTTTGAAAGCACCAAACAGAAAACAAGGTATATTATCACAAAGGTTGCAAAAGAAAAATTAACTGAAGAAAAACTCCTGCAATACTATGACTCTTATGGCATCACTCCGGAAATGGTGCAGGAGGAAGCGCTTAAGCATTCTCTCCAGGTTAAGGTTCCTGAAGATTTTTATAATAAGGTTGCAGCACGCCATCTTGACACAAAGCCGAAGGAAATTGTCCCTGGCATAAAAGAGCTGAAAATTGATACATCCGGCATTCAGCCGACAGAAACATCTTATTATGAAGACTGGAAAAAGAGAGAGTTCAAAGCTAAAATCACAAAGGTAGAGGGTAATCTTGTTGTTCTTGATGAAACATACTTTTATCCAACATCGGGCGGACAGGACCATGATACTGGAGAGGTTTCCCTAAATAGTGAAACCGCAAAGGTAATTAATATCTTTAAATATGGCCCGCACATCGTTCATGTCCTTGACAGAACGCTTAAGCTAAAGGCTGGCGACAGTATACAATGCCGGATTGATTTCAGGCGCAGAATGCAACTGACGCAGCATCATACAGCCGCTCATATAATTAATGCAGCAGCCAGAAGGGTTCTAGGCCACCATATTAATCAGGCAGGTGCTAAAAAGAGCGTTGAGAGGGGGCATCTTGATGTTACCCATTATAAGTCAATTTCTGAAGATGAGCTTGCGCAAATCGAAAAAGAGGCGAATAAAATTATTCAGGATGCTATTGAGGTCAGAAAAATGTCTCTGCCGCGAAGCGAGGCAGAAAAGAGGTATGGGCTGGCTATCTATCAGGGAGGAGCTGTGCCTGGAAAAATTATTAGGATTGTGGAAATCCCTGAGGTAGACGTGGAAGCATGCGGCGGAACGCATGTGGATAACACAAAAGAGGTTGAGGTAATAAATATTTTTAAGAGCATCAAAATTGCGGATGGTGTTGTTAGGCTGTTATATGTTGCAGGCGAGGCGGCAAAACAAACAGCAAAGCACGATCAGGACCTGCTGAAACAGGCTGCTGAGATTTTAAATGTCAGCCAGTCTGAAGTGCCGGGCCGTGCAGAAGAGCTGTTTGAAGCGTGGAAAAAATTAAGGAAGGATGCCAAAAGAAAAAAGATTCTTGACAAAACAGTTTATAAACTCTCAAAAAAAGAGGAATATTTTGGCGACAGCCTTGCGAAAACAGCTGAGATACTGAATACACAGCCAGAACACATACCTCAAACAATAAAGCGGTTTTTGGCGGATATTGAAGCTTGGTTAAGATGAACCGGTTTGAAAGGAACCACATCCGCAAAGAGATAGAAAAACTAAAACAGGCTAATACAGCCCTGACATCCGGGCAGGTTGTCTGGCTTTTTCTTGGAGTTTTGGCATCGCCAACCATAATCCTTCCCTATCTTTGTTATGGCTATATCAAAAAGTATAGCCGGCAAAAAAGCAAAAACCTCGCAACAATGGCCACACTAAGAGAAGAAATCACAAAATCCTAAAAATCCGCCTGCCAAAGGATTTTTAGGATGCGGAAAGACGAGCTAGTATCCACAAGCAAACAACATAGTTTTATGCTCGTCTTTTTAGCACCCTAAACAAACAGCCTGTCAACTAGATCATAGGTGTACAGCATGATTGCTTTTGTCTGGATTTTTGTCGGAATAAATGCCTCTGCCCTTTGATGGACAGAGAAAACCCTGACCTGATTTACTAAATGCACCTGCTGCATTATCGCAGGGTCAATGTTAATGTTTTTTTCTTTTATTTTGGCAACTAAGCTGCCTAGGCCTATCCCGGGGCTTTTTTCAAGGGAATCCATTCCTGTTGCCTCATAATACTTTCGGTGCAATGCAATCTCCAGAATTCTGCCGCAGAGGATTACCGCAGACCTGTAACAGCCGCTGTTAAAACATTTTTCAGCCTCGGAAAAATCAGCCAGCACACTATCCCTTATATCTAAAGGCAACTTTTTGGGAGAAATGGAATTCTGCTCCTGCTTTTCAATTTTCAGGCAGGAAGTCAGCTCTGCCAGTTTTTGTATTTTTTCAGCTATGCCCTCTGCAATGTTAAGCTGCTCAATAACCTCAATGATTGCAATTAGTGTCCCGCTGTCGCTATCCTTGTTGGTGTTGTTGTACTCCTCGGATTTATGCAGCTCCTTGGAGCAGGTTTTAACTTTTTCAAGTGCATTAAGAAACTTTTTTCGGAGGCAGTCCTCCATATTCTGCTGAAAATTGTAGACCTTGGGGTGTGTTAAACTGCTGATTTTGATATTTTTCTGTTCTAGAACATCAAAGGCGCTCTTAAGCTCAAGAACAGCTTTACTGAAATCATAGGTATTCATTCTCTGTTGAGCCCAATAATAGAAAGCATGAATATAAATGTTATGCAAAGTGCAGAGACTGTGCAAATATAACAGATTGTTTTTAATTCAAAGAACTCCAGATAGTTAAGATAAACAGTAAAGCCGAAACCGACCAATGCCATTAGGAAGATATAAAAATTAAGGTCCTTAAACAGCTGGTTATTCTTGATTTTAACTATGCTTGTAAGAAACAGCGCAAGATATCCTCCAATGCCAATAACCGGAATCGGCATTCCAAAGATTTCAGAAAACCTGCTTTTGTTAACAGCATCGCAGCTGTTTCCAACCGCCGCTGCACAGATGCTTGCTGAATCGTAGTGTGCAAGAGTCATGTATATACTAATAGCAAAACCAACTGCGGCAAAAAATGCTATTGCCTTGAAAACAGTATCTGTCTTCATATAATATCTCCTATTGTATCTTTTGACAGTGCGCATAAATCTTTAAAATTATATAAACTTATCGGGAGCTGAGATTTATAATGGACTGGCTGAGATGTATCAGCGCTAAAATAATTGCGGAATGCGCTTTTATACGTCTGCCTAAGGGTATGGTTGCCGGGGTTTCCACGACAATCACGCATTCAGCAGCCGGCCCTGTATGAATTTTGTGGCGGATAATAATTTTTTTTGCAGAAAGAAGCTCATCAATAGAGCCATCGCTTGACATTGCTGCAATGCCGTTGCAGACAGGCTCATTAAATCTGGTTTTGCCAGACATTCTAATTGGAATATTATTGCTTATTAGGATTTTAATGATTTTTGCAGAAACCTTACCCATTAAAGTTGGGTTAGTGCCGGAACAATAGATATAACCCTTATCAGCTATATCATCCTCGTGCAGGTCTATTACCATTAGAGGCGGGTATTCAGTGGCAAGCTCCAAAACCTTTGAGGTAATAGCTTTTGCTTCAGGGCATGAGAATGCACTGGCTCTTTGTTTAGAGGTGTCTTTCAAATCCGGCAAATAATACTCAGAATCCCCAACGCTTCTGTTGTTTCCGTTAGGGAGCCATGTCTTCTGATTTGGGTATCTATATCTTTTATAGTATCCATGCGGATTGCAAAGAGGGAGCAAAACAACCGGCATAATAATGCCGAGTTTTTCAATTGTTTCAGCATTTATGGCAATAGCATTCGGGCCAGCTGGCTCATTTCCGTGTATGCCTGAAATAATCCACATCGCTCTCCCGCGATTAGGCGAGGCTAAACTTATTATTGGAAAACTGATTTTTTTCCCTCTCCATTTTTCTGTGGAAGAATAAATTTCTCTGTAATCCCATCTATAACCCTCTTTTAGATTTTGCAGGAGAGGATAAATCTCGGCAATCTCAAGTTGGTTATCAAAAGTCTTTAATTTCATAATAGGCCTGTCTCAGTTTTATTCACTGATTAAAATATAATAAAAGACATAAATAATTATACGAATAGTTATGTCTTTTAAATATAGTAACTGACATTTTGTCTAAATGTTAAGGTCAGTTACTATAATTGGTTAATTTAGCCTGTTTTGTCAGTTTGTAAACTAGCTTGCTTTCTTTTAATATTTTGCGTATATCATACCCAAACTTTTTATGAACGAGTATTCTGGCATAGTTAAGCATATAACTCCTGTCTGCGAATTCAATGGGTTTAGTTGCCAGCGCTTTTCTGATTGCCTCCCGGCATACCCAGACTCCAAGAGGCACTGCATATTCTCCTGTAATAAACCGCAGAACAAGGGATGATGCCTGCTTTTTTAGCTTTATTAATTTTTCTGCCAGTGGAAGCCTTGCGGCATAATACCCTCCCGAGGTGTTGTTTGCATAGCCCTTTCTGCCTTCATAAGGTTCGTAATCACTAGAAGATTGTATCTCGCTGGTTTGATTCCATATGGCATTGGGCAGGTATGTTTCAAACAGTTCATACGACCAGATGTCAGGAAATAGAAGTATAAGATAGTAATTGCCCAGATACCCGCCAAAATACGAAGTGCATATGTCTATTTTTGTAAAGTTTCTTAAGGTGTTTAGCAGGTTTTTTGCAATTATATCATCTGTTGCGGTAATGGCCCATCTAGTTGGAACAAGCTTTCTGCTGGCGCCAACACCAACATTGCCAACGCTTAATATCTTTGTTAAAAAGTGTTCATCAAATCCTTTATTGTAGAGGTATACAAGAGCGTCGGAGGCCCTCCAGTCGATGTCATTAACCACCTTTTCAACCTTTGAGGAAACAAAAGGATTTGAGGTAATTCTTGCCCCCTCAATAAAGGCGTTAGGGCCCATTGGCGGGAGAATATCATCGTTTCTTACTCTGAAAGATGGCTTGTCCTTAAAGGTTATCTCGACCTCAACAGGTTTTGAGGCTATCCCAATCTCTTTAGAGATATCCACCAATCCACAGCCGGACTTGATATTGCTTTTGAACAGTGCGTTTATCAGCCCGCTTCTATAAGCGATAATCTCACTGGAACCGATATTATTAGCAGCCCAAAAGCGTGGCGCATCATACCTCCAGCTTTCTATGTTTACCAATGGCGCTAGTATCCCAACATTAACCAATGGGTAGCCAAACCTTCCAATAAATGGTGCAGGGGAGCTTGAGGCTAAACATGTTAGTGGTAATCCTTTGTTTATTTTGAATATAGCTTCAGATTTTGCGAGGATTGGGCAGAACTCTCTTCCGCAGCTTTGTTTTGGGTTTTTGCCTTTGCATTGGATACATGGGATTCTCATTGAAAGCGGTAAGATGGCAAAGCTTTTAAATTTTGATTACGCTTAAAGTATTATGGCTGCTTTGAGGAAAATAGCTTCAATTATAGTGTTAACCACTGTTTTTGGATTTGCCAGGTCACAGTTAGACCCGATTTTATCACCCTATGCCAAGAGCCTTGGCTTTAGCACTTTTCAGATAAGCTTATTTTTTGCGGTTTTCTCTCTTGTGATGATATTAATGTCGCCGCTTATCGGAAGAATTTCAGATGGCATTGGCAGAAAGAGGGTGATTCTTGCCGGCCTGCTTGCCTCAGCCATAGCTTTAGTGCTTTATACTCTTAGCAGTTCATGGATAGTCTTTATCGGTGCAAGAGTGCTGGACGCAATGGGTTTTATGTCTGTGGGGTTAATTGCAATATCCAAGCTTGAGGATGGCATTGATGATAGGCAAAGAGGTGCATTTACAGGATTTAGCGAAAGCATCAACAGCGTTGGAGCAATACTCGGGCCTTTATTAGGCGGCTTTATAGCTGATTATTATACTGTTAAGATGCCATTTTTCACTGCAGCATTTATAACATTGCTGCTGTTCTTTTTTGTCTTATTCTGGAAAGAGCCTCCTAAAAGGGCATTGCAGCTGTCAGACATTAACTTTATTCAAAGCTTAGCCAAATTTCTAAAAATCCGGGAGCTAAGGGCAATAGCTCTCCTTGGATTTTTTATGTACGCAACTATCCCGGTAACATACATTTTTATTCCTCTTATGATTGTTGAGGAGTTTCATAAACCTTATTCTTATGTGGGGTATTTTTTAGTGGCATATGTTTTCTTTAACCTCTTCCAGTTTGCTTACGGTAAAATAAGCGATACCATGGGTCAAACCCCAATCTTAGTCCTTGGCGGGGTTATGAGCGGGATAATACTTATTCTTTACGCACAGACGCCATCCTTTGGCATTCTGCTGTTGCTAACGCTCGCCAGGTCATTTGCAGACGCCAACTGGAGTGTTACTACCTGGGCTTTCATATCGAAAATAGGTGAAAAAAAGCAGTTTGAGGGCCAGGTTACTGGTTCATATTACTCGCTTGTTAGAATTGGCTCCTTTTCAAGCTATGCGCTCAGCAGCCTGGTGGTGTTGTATTTTAATGTGCAGGTGCTATTTGTTTTATACGGGGTGTTGCTGATTGCCGCGGCATTGGTTGCAGAAAGAATGCTTGCAAAAGCGTAATGGAAACCTTAGCTTTCCATTTGTATTTTTCGTAACACTTTAGTATTCTGAAGTATGCCAATAAAAATTCTGCTTTTATGAGTACGTACAGGAAAATACTTTCCTCAGTTCCGGTTGCCTGCCTCCCTACTGTAAAATCCGAGATTTTACAGTCCCTCAAATTTGTTCCAAATTTGAGTTGTCTTGGCTTTGCCAAGATTAAATTTTCTCCCCCTCGCTTGCGCAGGGGGAGAAAATACCTCAAAATCAGAGATTTTGCGGTACTTCAAATTTAGCCAGAACCCTTTCTTGATTTTGAGGTACTGCAAATTTAGCGAAAAGCTAAATTTGAAGTATAACCCAACTTTGTTCTGAACAAAGTTGAGCAGGGAGGCAGCAGATGAATAATAACAGCAGCAAAGCATTTTTGCTTCAGAAAGCTGAACAACTACATTTTAACCTGCTACAGCTTCCTGATTCTTGCGACATAGAACCCCTCTGTATCATTATCCTGAGGCCAGATTCTAAGCGTTTTGCTTATTTCATCAGAATACTTTTTGTCCTCAAAAAATAATACAGGAGGAGAGGACTTCAAATGCGGAAGATTAACTTCTTCTATAACCGCGTTATCATGCCTCTTTAACAAGAAGTCAACAACGCCCTCATTCTCCTCTGGCTCGAGTGAGCAGGTAGAATAAACCAGAACGCCATCCTGCTTTAAAACCTTAAAGCCGGTCTCTATAAGATTTTTTTGGACAAAACTTAATTTTGTCACCATCTTTGGATTCCATGCCTCAATCGTCGACAATGACTTTCTGATTGTACCTGTTCCTGAACAGGGAGCATCAGCCAAAACATAATCAAATTGTGTTTTGATATTACTAAACCATTGGCCTTGCATTAGTGTGATAATAGCATTTCTTACACCGCACCTTTGCAGGTTTAAACCAAGCGGCGCAAGCCTGATTCCGATATGGTCATTTGCTATAATAACCCCCTTATTGTTGAGCATCTGCGCAATTTGCGTTGTTTTACTGCCAGGGGATGCGCACATGTCCAAAATAGCTGGTTCCTCAAACTGTTCATTGTACAATAATGCCAGTGGAGGTATCATAGAAACTGCCTCCTGAACATAAAAATACCCTAAGCTGTGCTCCAGAGTGTTGCCGATTGCCTCCTCACGCTTTTCAATCCAAAACCCTTCGTTGCACCATGGAATCTGCTCAAAACCCCATGTCGCAGCTAGGCGTTTATGCAACCTATCAATCGATGTTTTAAGTGTATTAACTCTTATAGACTTTCTAAGAAAAGCAAGAGAATATTTCTTAAACTCCTCGAATTCCGTTAATTTGCTGTATCTTGCGATAAACTCTTTTTTGAATTTTAATGATTCTGTTCCAGGTATTGGAGTTAACATCAGAGCTTTAACAGGATTTTAATATTTATAAAATGTTGCTGACAAATAGCACTATTCTATATATCTACTTATCCTGATTTTGTTTTTGGTATTTTATTCCGGTTGCCCTTATTATGTACTCACGAAACAACCCAAAGAAAGCTCTTTCACCAAAGTATTCCCTGAATTCTACAATCTCATCATATTGTTTGGCGACTGCGTTAAAATTTTTATATGCCACACCCATTCCCATCCAAGCAATGGAGATCGCATCAACCCTTATTGGCTCGGCTACAACACCTTTTTGTGTTACATACTGCTCCAGAGATAGCCTTTCCTGCGCGGCTTTTAGTGCAAGAAAATCTCCTAAACTGCTATTCCAGTGCGGCGCTTTTAGGCATAATGAGTCCCACCACGCACCGATATGCGGCACAAACAGGTTAGCCCACGTCTTCTCTTTCATAAACTCTGGGTATTAACATTAATTATATAAAGCTTTGTTCACTTCTCATGGAAAATGAGAGGGAGCAGTGCTAAAAGTTTGTACAAGTTTATTCTAAAGGGTTTTATCGGAAGGAAAAATACAAAAGAATTCTATAACAGGGTTGCTGGCATCTATGAGTCGGCTATGAGCAGCCAACAAAAGCATGCTACAGAAATTATTGACCGACTTCCGAGAGGAGATATCTGCCTTGATTTAGGCTGCGGTACCGGCCTTTCAACCCTGGAATTAATGACAAAAGCTGATTTTACTGTTGGTATTGATTTTTCCAGAAGCATGCTCAATGAGGCAAAAAAGAAGGGATTGGAAAGGCTTATCAACGGAAATATTTTGGAGCTTCCTTTCAGAAGCAATACAATAGACTGCACCACTGCCATAGGTGTAGTTCGGCATTTGCCTTATGGTTCAGAACAAACCTTCTTTAATGAGATTTATAGAGTTTTAAAAAAGAATGGTGTATTTATGACACCGGCAGTAAAATACACCTTCTGCAACCGATTGGTTTTAGGGTTGTACGATAAATTCATGAAACTACTAGGCTATGATGAACAACTGGCAAGATTTAGTGTAGAAAATTTTAAGATTTTGGGAGAAAATGCTGGTTTTGCCGTTCAAGCTTATCCTTTCAGGGGATTAAGAGACGGATTTCTAGTTTATTTCATTAAATAATCAACAATCTTTGAGCAGATATACAATCAATTCAGCTTTAATCTCCAAAAGATTTAATAAATCAGGATTTTTAGGATAGGCTATGGTCTTGTTATGCGGAATTGATGAAGCTGGCCGGGGACCAATCATTGGCCCGATGGTAATGTGCGGCGTAGTTATAGAAGAAAAAGATGAGCTTAAACTTGCGGCTATAGGAGCAAGAGATTCAAAACTTTTAAGCCCCAAGGCGCGCGAAATAACCTACAAAAAGATTATAGGCATTGTCAAGGATTACAAGGTTGAAATAATTTCTCCTGAGGAGATAGATGCTGCTTTAAAATCTGCAACCTTAAACCTTAATTGGCTTGAGGCGCATAAAACAGCTGCAATAGTAAACTACCTTAATCCTGATAAAGTACTCATGGACTGCCCAAGCCCAAATTGCAGGGCTTACACAAACTATGTTAAACCGCTTATTACAAACAAAAACATCAAGCTAATAGCAGAGCCGAAAGCTGACGTTAACTACCCGGTTGTTAGCGCTGCCTCAATAATTGCAAAGGTAATCAGAGACCAGCAGATTGAGGAAATTAAAAAAAGGATTGGCATCGATTTCGGTTCAGGCTATATTGCCGATGAGCGCACGCTTAATTTTGTAAAGGAAAACTATGATGTTTATCCTGAAATTTTTAGAAAAGAATGGGCGCCGTATAAAAAAGCCATGCAGTCAAAAAAGCAAAAGAGCATTAAGGAGTTTTAACTGATTTGGACATTTCAAAAGGCTTATAAACAACAAGCAGTTATTTGCGTGCATAGCGAGGTAGGGCAGACAGGAGTGCCCGGGGGGCTCATAACCCCCAGGTCGGTGGTTCAAATCCACCCCTCGCTATTTTTATGTTTGTAGTTTGTGGGACTTCATGAAGTGAATGTCCCATTCTTTTTGATCAAACTTTTCGTTAGTTCATGAGCGCGCTCATGAACTAAGCCACGCATGGCCGTAAAAGTTTGGTGAATATCCACCTCTCGTTAGTTTCTTTTGTTCCTCAAACAAGAATTAATTAAAATTATAACGCGGATTCATCCGTAACTTTTAGGTTTTTGGTTGTCTGTATGCAGCTTATCCTTTATTTCGTTTTCAAGGTCATTAAAGGCCTTATGAAGTGTTCTCGCCAAATCCCAATCAACTGCCTTTGTCGACTCAAAAATACGTGTTGGCGCAACCAACTTTAGGTGAACGGAAAATTTTTCCCTGCCCCCGCCTTTACTATGCGTTTTAATGTGTACTGTTATTGAGGTAAAGTTTTTTATGGTGCGTTTTAGCTTTTGGTAGTATTCTGTGGCAAGACTATTAACTGTTTGTTGCTCTTCAGGTTTTAATTCACTCACTCCAATATATTGAATGACTTCAGCTACCATCTTGAAGGTATATTGCAGTTTTTGAGGTTTATATGTTTTACTGATAAGTAATGCCAGACATAAATAACACATAAAATTGTTATGTTCTGGCAACCTTTAGTAAGCAATTTATTTCATAACTTATTTTTGTCGCTTACTAAAACTTAGTTATAATTCGATTGTTTCCTCTCTTCCAGGCCCTGTTGATATAAAGACAGGCTTTGCTCCGCAGAGATCGCATATCGCACTAATATAAGTTTTTGCCTCTGCCGGCAACTCGTTATAGCTTGTTATGCCGCGTATAGGCTTTTTCCAGCCAGGCAGGGTAATAAACTCTTTTGCAATGCATCCCTGCTGTACCTCTTTAACTGAGGGAAACTCTTTTAGTGTAGCGCCCTTCCTAATAGTTTGGCCATTATATGATGTTGTTTCTCCAGTATATTCATATCCTATACAGATTTGCAGCTCTGGCAGCTCTTCAAGCACATCCAGCTTTGTTATTGCAATTTCATTCGTTGTAAGCTGAATAGCATACCGTGTTGCAACTGCATCAAACCATCCACATTGCCTTGGCCTGCCGGTTGTTGCACCGTATTCATGGCCTTTTTCCATCATGTGCTTCCCAATATCATTTGTCAACTTTGTCGGATACGGCCCTGTGCCGACCCGGGTCATATAAGCTTTAACTACACCAATAACTCTTGTTAAATCTTTATAGTTTAATCCACTGCCGTTTAGCATACCCCCAATAGTTGGATTTGAGGATGTGCAAAATGGATATGTTCCAACATCAACATCCAGTAAAACTCCCTGCGCACCCTCAAGCACTATCCTCTTGTTTGACCTGGCTGCTGACTGAATTAGTTCTAGGGTATTCATAACATAAGGAGAAATGCGCAACCCATACTGGCAGTAAATGTCCCCCATTATCTCCAGGTTATACCCTTCATCTGTGTAGTAGCTGAAGTCTGTCTCTCCATTTTGTTTTTGATAAACTGGTGCAAAAAGCTTAAGATAGTGCTGTTTTGTTATGCCAAATGCCTTGAATAGCTTGTTAACTTTTATAAGGGCATGCTCTAATTTTTTCTCAAGAATATCTCTAACAAGCAAATCCTGCATAAGAATGCCTGTCCTGTATGCTTTGTCGGCATAGGCAGGGCCAATACCCCTTTGTGTGGTGCCAATTTTTTGCTTTTCATCCCTAATCACAACCTCCTCCAGCGTGTCCATATCACGATGGTAGCGCATTATAACATGGGCGCTGTCACTAACCTTTAGTTTTGAAAGGCAAACTCCATCGTTGCAGAATGCCTCCATTTCCTGGCATAACACCTGAGGGTCAATAACTGTGCCGTGCCCAATTATATTAACAACCGATGGATAAAGGATGCCAGATGGAATCAGGTGTGTAACAACCTTTTTATAAGCGCCTTTTTCACCTTTAACAACAATTGTGTGCCCGGCATTATTCCCGCCCATTGCTCTTACAACTGCATCTGCAGATTGGGCAAGGATATCCACAAATTTACCCTTTCCCTCATCGCCCCACTGTAGCCCAATAAGAGCCAAACCTTTTTCCCATTGCATTTAATATCACCAAACCCTATTTTATGATGTGTTTTAAATATATTTTGATTGGTATGTTAGACAACATCTTTCACTTCAGCTTTAAGATTTTCAATGAATCTGCTGAAATCCTTTTCCTTGACGCTTCCGCCGCAGGCAAACTCATGCCCTCCGCCAAAGCCATCAATGCCTCTTAACGCTATTTCCAGAACTTTTCTTAGGTCTATTGTATTGTTATCCCCTCTTCTTAAGCTTAGCTTAAACTCATCCCCTTTTTTTCTGCAGATAACCACTATCTTATCCGGATGCAGATAAGAAATTTCATTGGAAAGCCCGCTTGTGAAGCTGTACCCCTTTTCAGAATAGACAAACAAAACAACTTTCCCATTAATATGGTTCAGCGCTTCATCCCTTAACTTTTCGTAAAGCATGTTAATTTTTTCGAAGCGCTTAAAGAGAAATTTACCTTGAGGTGTTTTCTGTTCAAGAATATCTTCTGGAGCGGTGATTCGCGTCAAAATTTTAAGAGAAGCCATTACCTCTTTTGTTTTGCCTTTAAGATTAGTTGCAAGGATTGCCACCAATTTTCCAAGCCTGCTTTTATACAGAATATCCCCTGGTTTTTTTAAATCCTCTCCGATTAGATTGGGGTAATCCTGCCTAAACTCATTTATAAAATGTGGGATATACCAATCGCCAATGCAGCCACATGCCGCTATCCACATATCCTGCTTGACTATATCATAACAGACAGCTGTTGGGGGAATTGGCGGGCCATACTGGCGTGTATTAAAATAGGTTACATTCTCCCTTTTTAAGATGTCATGATGGTCTAGCCATACAACCGGCTTTTTAACCTCATCAATAAAATCCTGTTCAACAACCGCTAAATCCAAAACAAAAATCTTATCCGCATCATAATCCAATACCTTTTTTGCGTAAATGCTCTTTGTAACGCACGGCGTTGATTTTACGATTATTCCCCTGCCGCGTTTTATAAACCTGTAAAGCAGCAGAAACGAGCACAGGCCATCCGGGTCGTCGTGGAAAAAGAATATCGGCCTTTTGCTTGTTAAAAGCTCATCCTTTATCTGGCTAATCTGTTCTGCAGGAAGCATAAAAAGCATAAGAATACTGTTATTTAAAAGATTATTGAAAAATAGTACTTATTTAGCTTTCTGAAGTCATAAAAATCCACTGTAGGTGGATTTTTAGGATGCCAAAGACGAGCCAGCATCTACACCGTTAAGATAGGGTTTTAGGCTCGTCTTTGTGCATAAAGATAATTTGCTGCTGTTATTATTCATCTGCTGCCTCCCTGCTCAACTTTGTTCAGAACAAAGTTGGGTTATACTTCAAATTTAGCTTTTCGCTAAATTTGCAGTACCTCAAAATCAAGAAAGGGTTCTGGCTAAATTTGAAGTACCGCAAAATCTCTGATTTTGAGGTATTTTCTCCCCCTGCGCAAGCGAGGGGGAGAAAATTTAATCTTGGCAAAGCCAAGACAACTCAAATTTGGAACAAATTTGAGGGACTGTAAAATCTCGGATTTTACAGTAGGGAGGCAGCGGCGGGAGCAGAGAAAATCATTTTTCTGAGGTTACAACACAGAACATTCATCACACTTCAGAATAATAAAAGGTTCTGCTAAAACGAAAGGTAAATAAAAGAAATTGTCCACTATAAACAAGGAAAAATGGACAAATTTAAGGTTGCAGCTGCGCAAATAAACCTCAATCAAACATTTGCGTTGGTGCTGAAGGATATGCTGAACTATATTGACCGCGCCAAGGCAAAGGGGGTTGATATCATCTGCTTTCCAGAATCCTCACTTTTAGGAGGTGACACAAAGAACAGATGGGCGCTCGGAAAGCTAAGGCAGAAATGTAAAGAGAAAAAGATATGGGTCATTGTTGCCGGACGCGTTCGGGAAAAGAAGCATGTTTATAACACTGCTTTTTTAATAAATAATCAGGGAAGAATTCACGGAAAACACAAGAAGGTCCACCTTTCTGAATGCCTGACACCCTCACTAAGAGCAGGTTCGGCATTTAAAGTCTATGACACGCCTTTCTGCAAAATAGGGCTGGCAATCTGCTGGGATGTTGCATTTCCTAATGCAGTTCAGAGCATGGTTAAGAAAGGAGCAAAGTTAATATTCTGTCCAATGTATTGGTGCTTTGAGGAATGGGTGCACAGGAAAGAGCCTAAAAAGTTCGAGAAAAAGCTTCTCAGGGCGCTGGTCCTTACAAGGGCGTTTGAAAATCTTGCTTATACTATTGTCTGCAATGCTTATGACCAGAAAAGGCCTGACCTGACTTCATACTCTGCAATAGCAGAGCCGCACAAGATAATAAGCGAAATTTTCGAAAAAGAGGGTATGATTACGGCTGAGGTTGACCTTAATTATCTTAAGAAAGTAAGAAAGAAGTATGCAGAAGATTATAACAAGGTTTTTTAACCTAGCTTCCTGCAAATCCCGTATAAGTAACTAACCAGCAGCCTTGCCAGCCTTGGGGCGTCATGATTGATAAAAAAGAGGTCTGGACAGCTGTTTGCCTCAATAATATACCACCTGTTCTGGGCGTAGATAAGGTCTAGCCCGCAAACCTCCAGTCCGCAAACCCTTGAAGTCTGTTCACACAACGCTTTTAGTCTCTTGCCGATTCTTGCCAGCATAAAATGTTCTTTATGGCTGCTGCCGGTTTGTTTCCAGCTTCTCCCGCCAAGTTTGCCAACAGCCTGTTTTACCTTATAATTAATCAACGTAACTCTATAACTTCTGTGATCACTCGGAATATATTCCTGAGCAAGGACAGGGGAAACCGGATTTCTCCTTAAAATTTTAGACAATTTTTTGAAAAAGTCTTTTGGCGTCGCGGCCCTCTCAACGCACACTCCGTTATCAGAAAAAACTGCTTTAATAACTAATGGCTGCTTCTTAAGAAGGTTCCTGATAAAAGGATTGTTTGATTTTAAATCACGCGGGATAAAATAGGTTCTCGGAGTGGGAATTCCATTCTCAATGCACTTAAGATAGAACATCCATTTATCCTCCTGATAATAAAAGGAATGCGTCGGAGAGACAACCCTCTTGCCAAGCTCTTCAAGGGTTTTGGAAAGCTCAACAGACTCCTGTAATTCAGGGCCGGCGGCGGCATAATTAAGAATAACCTTGCAGGATTTTACCTTTTTTTTAAAGGATATTGGGTCAAGCTGCTCCTCTACTGGCAGGAGAACTACATCCAGCCTTCTGCCAAGCGTGGAGATAAGAAGTTTGTCTATGTTATCAACTGACTCTTTGTAATAGATATAGCCGATAGAATATCTCTTTTGTTTCATCAAAGATTAATAAGGCAAAAAGGGTATTTATATTTTGGGATTTTAGTCCAAAAAAATGCGCTGGCCGGGATACCCACCAGATTTTTAAAAAAATCTGGTAAAAACATTGGACATAAAATCTTTGAGATTTTAGTCCAAAAAATGCGCTGGCCGGGATTCGAACCCGGATAATCAGCTTGGAAGGCTGAAGTCATGCCATTAGACCACCAGCGCATTTGTTATGATAGCAGAAGACATAAAAAAATATACAATTAGCAGGTCTTCTGCTATTAGCCAAAGGCATACTAATTGTATAAACAATTATGTCTTTGGCTATAAAATGGCGGGTTGTATTATAAAGTTTTTGCTCTTTTTAAAAAGCAAATCTTTAAATTTCTCTTGCGCTTTGTCTCTTAATACGGGGCTGTGGTCTAGCTTGGTATGATACACGCATGGGGTGCGTGTGATCGGGAGTTCAAATCTCCCCAGCCTCATTTGGAATTAAAGCTGTAGCGCAGGTTTAATTCCAGCTTTTTACCAGATTTTTACCGAAAAATCTGGTGGTAATCTCCCCAGCCCCAGTTATTTGTTTGTAGTGGGTAATTCTTGGGACTTCACGAAGTGAATGTCCCATTCTTTTTGATCAAACTTTTCGCCAAAACACTCAAAAATCCATTAAGATTTTTGGTGTCCTAAAAATTCCCGGAATTTTTATGAGTTTGGTGAATATCTCCCCAGCCTCATTTTAGGATATCTTTTTAAACAGCTTTTTGTTTGCAGTCAAATATGGAAGATTATCCCTGTGCTTGTATTGAGGACAAGATAGATAATACGGATATTACAATTTTGGGGGTTCAGCATGTTGAGCCATTTCTCTTGCAGCATTATTCTTTTTTGCAAAGCCAGATTAATAAAGCAGATGCAGTAGTTCTTGAACAGGTCGTTGGCGGCTCATCTGTGACAGACAGCTTCTTTGGCCATCTTGCTATGATAGCAATTCCAAAGCCGGTTTATGTTGTTGATCCGATTAATACCGCTTTGTTTTTTACTGATAGGGTACTCGGATTTCTTGGATTATGTATAATGTTAACCAGTCCAATGCGTTATGCCACCCGTTTCGTAGCAAAGAAAGTGTTTAAAGGTAAGGAAAGCAAAAAAGCGCCTACAAGAAGGGAGTTTTTAGGAAGCCTTTTCAAAAGCGCTGCAATATTTGGTGCAGGAACTTCGCTTTTTTCAGGCAGTCTTAGTTCGCTTTCATTAAAGGATGCTATATCCCCCAATATGGTTTTGAACTATGGTGTTGAAGATGTTTTATCGTACGGCTCAATAGACTTTAGGAATATTATAATAGCAGAGGGTTTAAACAAGATTATAACCACACAAAAAGAAAAGAAGATTCTTACTATTCATGGCGATGCGCACTCAAAACCTATTCATTATTATTTAACGCACCCGGCTTTTAGAGCTAAAAAGCTTGCTTACCTGCCATTTGCGCTGATATGCCGGAATGAGATTAAGAAATACCAGTTTATGGGATTTGACTGGAGAATGGAGGCGACATTACCATTCTAGAGCCTTAGAAAATCTTATATATTATCAAGAGAATGTTTTAAGATATGCCTAACACAATTCTTGTTATTTGCGCGCATAACGATGATGGGATTATTGGCGCCGGTGGCACGCTCGCGAGATACGCAGAGGAGGGCAAAAGGATTAGGACAATTGTTTTCTCTTACGGTGAACTAATCAAGTTTCATCTCCAAAAAGAGCTTGCAATAAAAATGCGGGTTAAGGAAGCGCTTGATTGTGACAGGATTCTTGGAGGCAAGGGTATACTTCATCTGGGCATTAGCGAAAACAATTTTGACGAAGAAATTAAAAAAAGACATATCAAGGAAAAGCTTGCTGGCATTATCAAAAAAGAGAATCCGGAAAAGATATTCACACATTCGGTCAATGATCCGCATCGTGACCATAAAGCAGTTTACCGGCTTGTAAAGGAAATGAAGAGCGAACATTTAATGAAATGCGAGGTTTACTCTTTTGAGATATGGAATATTATTAACCTGTTTGAGAGGGATCAGCCAAAGCTTATTGTTGATATTACCTCTACTTTCAGAAAAAAAAGCAGGGGGATTATGGCACATAAAAGCCAAAACCTGCTGATTGTTAAGCCATTTCTTATCAAGGCCTTCTTCAAGGATTTAATAAATGGCTTCAATAATAGCTGCTGGTTTGCTGAGGTATTTAACAAATTCCAATGAAGATTGCGATTGTTTCAGACAGGTATTATCCAAGTATGGACGGAATTGTGAGGTTTCTGGAGGCTGTTATTCCCGGGCTGGAAAAGAGGATGGAGCTGCAGCTCTTAGTCCCGGGCTATAGCAAGAGCCAAAAAAGTATCTCAGCTAAGACAACAGTTGTTCCAGCGTTTAAAGCTGAATTTCTTGGCCTGCCATATATGGTTATTCCTAAGAAGATTAAATACTTAAAGGAGGCAATTAAAAACAGCGATAAGGTCTGGGTTCAGACAATGGGACTTTTTGGAATGGCAGCATTTTATTATGCTAGAAAATACAAAAAGCCTGTTTATGTTTTTGTCCATAGTATAGAATGGGAGCTGTTGTTGCATTCTCTAAAGGCGCCGAGGATTGTTAAGCTAATTCTCGCCAGGATTATAAAATGTGTAATTTTGCATTTTTACAAAAAGGCAGAGCTGCTGATGGTGCCATCAAAAGATATGCAGCATTTGTTTCCGACAATGAAAACAGGGGTTATACCTCTAGGGGTTGACCGCAATATATTCCGGCCTTTAGCCGGAAAAAGCCATGGCTTTACAGTAGGGTATTGCGGCAGGCTTTCAGAAGACAAGAATCTTATGGTTCTTAAGCAGGCCTTTAAGATGCTGCATGAAAAAGTGCCGAACAGCAGCCTTTTGCTGGTTGGTGATGGCCCGCTTAAGGAAAAGCTTAAAGGCATTGGAATTACAATTACAGGTTTTGTTTATGATGTTGTTGGATATCTAAATAAGATGGATGTTTTTGTTTTGCCCTCACTTACAGAAACAACATCACTGGCAACGCTTGAGGCCATGGTATGCGGGCTTCCTGTGATTGTTACTAAATCCTCACCTGTCCTGCGCAGGATAATTCAGGATGGCAAAAATGGCTTTTTCTTCCATAAGCTTAATGCAAATGAGCTTGAGGAGCGACTGATGCTGTTGTACAGCAAACCAAAGCTAAGAAAATCAATGGGTAGACTAAACCAAAAGATTATAGCAAAAAGGTTTAGCTGGAGCACTGCGATTGAGAGGATTGCGGGAATTCTGAACAAGATTTAAATACTAGCATTAGAGGGAGTTGACAAGAATAACGCAGACTTGCTGATTAATGCTATAATAGTAAGCAAGTCTGCGGAATGTACAAGAATGACAAACAATCCATTAATAAATATTGATAAAATCAAGAGCAGGATTTATACTATTAGAAGCCTACAAGTAATGCTCGATGCAGATCTTGCAGAGCTTTATAATGTAGAGACAAAAACATTAAATCAAGCAGTTAAAAGAAACAGTGAAAGATTTCCAAAAGAGTTTATGTTTCAAATAGCTCAAGAAGAGTTTGATAATTTGAAGTCACAATTTGTGGCCTCAGGTGCAAAAGATTTAAGGTCACAAAATGTTACCTTAAAAAACAGAAGAGGGCATCACCGGAAGTATCTTCCATATGTTTTTACAGAGCAGGGAGTTGCAATGCTTTCAGGAGTCTTAAAAAGCAACACTGCGGTAAAGATAAGCATACAAATAATGAGCGCATTTGTCGCAATGAGGCAGTTTATCTATTCAAATGCCCAAATATTTTATAGGTTAAATGTTGTAGAAAAAAAGCAAATAGAATATGACAATAAATTTGATGAAATATTCGATGCCATACAAAGCAAAGATATAGTCCCTGAGAAAGGAATATTTTTTGATGGGCAGATATTTGATTCATACCAATTTGTTTCTGGCTTAATTAGAAGCGCTAATAAGTCCATTATCCTTATTGATAATTATATAGATGATTCTGTATTGACTCTATTCAGCAAGAGAAATAAAAATGTGCAAGCCACTATATTCACTAAAGAGATTTCCAAGCAATTAGCTCTTGATTTAACCAAATACAATTCACAATACCCATCAATCGAAGTAAAAGAGTTTAAACAGTCGCATGATAGGTTTCTTATAATAGATAATAAGGATGTTTACCATTTTGGGGCATCATTAAAAGATTTAGGCAAAAAGTGGTTTGCATTCTCAAAATTTGACAGGGAAGCAGTTAAGCTGCTGGATAAGCTGGGGTTGAAATGAAAGAGGGGTATACAGCAAACCCAAGCTAAGAAAATCAATGGCTAGCTTAAACCAAAGGATTATAGCAAAAAGGTTCGGCTGGAGCACTGCGATTGATAGTATTGAGAGAATTCTGAAAGATTAGCTTATCTTCAAGCACACAACATTGCTCATGCTGTGCTCATCCATGCTCACGCCATACAGGTTGTTTGCCTCTGCAATAAGCGCGTCGTTATGGGAGATAATAATATACTGAGCTCTGGAGGAGTATGCGCCTACCAGTTTGGAAAATTTCTGGGAGTTTATCTTGTCAAGTGAGGCATCCACTTCATCAAAAACATAAAAGCTTGCTGGTTCATGTTCTTGCATGGCAAAAAGGAATGCGAGCGCCGTCATTGTCTTCTCGCCTCCGCTTAAGCTTCTTATATCCAGGAATTTGTCTCCGGATTGCTTTACCATGATTTTTGTCCCGCCCTCAAATATGTTTTCAGGCGTTTCAAGCACTAGCGACGCCTCGCCTTTGGTTGAGAGTTCACTGAAGCATTTCTGGAAATGGCCATTAATCTTGTTGAATGTAGTCATGAACAGCTCTTTTTTCTTTTCCTCTATTACGGCCATTAAATTTGTTACAGACTGCTTTTCATTTTCAAGCTGTTCCCTTTTTTCAAGCAAAGATTTGTATTCACGTTCAACTGTTTCATAAATTTCCAGAGCGCGCATATTTACTGAGCCTATTTGTTCCCTTAATTTCTCAAATTCCTCTATCTCTTTTTTAAGCTGTTCCTCTGTTTTTTGGGTATCCAGAGCTATGCCTCGGTATTGCTCAAACGCTGCCTCAAGGCCGGCCAGCTCTGCCTTTATCTTTGCATTTTCAAGCGAGGCAGTATTAAGGCTGTATTCAACCCGCCTTGCCTCCTCCTCTTTTTTGTAAGTTTCATTTTCTTTTCCGGCTATCATGTCATTTAGTTCGTTGCGTTGGTTATACAAACTTTTAAAATTGGCAAAAAACTTCTGCTGTTCCTGCTCCTTTCCTTTTAGGTTTATCTCCTGGTTTAGAATAAGCTCCTCCAATGCTTTTATCTCCTCAGAAAACAGGATTTCCTCTTTTTCATGGTCTTTTGTTATTTTTGCAATGTTCTGCCGGTCTCGTCCGATGACCTCTCCTATCTGCAGGTTGATTCCGCCTATTTTTGCCTCAAGCTTGATAATCTCCTCTATGATTTCAGTTTTTTTCTGCTCAAATGCGTTGAGCTCAGCCAGCAGAGTCGGATTTCTTAGCTCGTTTATCTGGTTTCTAAGCTGTTGTTTTTTAATTTTTGCATCCGCCAACTCTCTATTGGTTTCGGTAATTATGCCAGTCAATTCATCAAAAGCTTTATCCCGCTCTTTTTGTTTGAGGAGCAGCTCCTCCTTATAGGCAAGCGATGCATCTAAGTCAGCCTCCTCAAGGTGAAGCCCCTTTTCAGTTCTGATTATTTCCCCCTCTGTTACTGCCTTTAGCTCCCGCTGCAGGCTTATCTTCTTCTCATTATCCTCTTTTTTTGCCTCCAGCTCACGGAGATTATCTTCCATGTCATTAACGCTGTCGCGTATTCGCTCAATATCAGTCTCAAGCTCCTTTTCCCTGAAACCTATGCCCCTCTTTCTTTCCCTGTAGCCACCAACCATGGCCCCGCTAACATCACAAAGGTCCCCGTCAAGTGTCGCCATTCGTATCCTTCCAACCCCTATCTTTCTGGCAGAGTCAATATTGTCTACAATAATAGTATCGCCAAAAATATAGTCAAACACATTTTTGAACATAGGCTTATATTTTATAAGGCCGCCAGCAAGGCCATGGACACCGTTCATCTTTAGGATGCTCTCTGTCTCCATTGGCTTTGCGGACTTAATCTTATTTAGTGGAAAAAAATGTACTATGCCGAGTTTGTCGTGTTTAAGGTATTTTATGCATTTGGCTGCTGTGGCATCATCCTTGACAACAACCCCCTTAAGCCTTGGCCCGGCAGCTATCTCCAGGGCAAGGCTGTATTTCGAGCTGACTGTTCCAAGCTCTGAAACAGCGCCGTATATTTCGCCAAGGCTTTCCCTATTTTTTAGGACGCTCTTGACTGCTATATTGCCTGAGATGCTTTCTTTTAGTGAGATATTTTTTGCCTCAAGCTTGGCCAATTCGGTTTTGTCGCGCAGGAGGTTTTTTCGCAACTCTGCAAGCTGTGCGGCAAGCGTTGAATCCATATTCAGGAGGGCATTAAGCTCAAGCGTTGCCTTTTTGAATATATCCTGTTTTTGTTTAAGCTGTTTTAATTCTGCCTCGTGTTCCCTCTCTACTTCAGCAACCTTTTTAATTCTGTCCTGGATTGTCTGAACCTGAAACTCCAACTTGTCCTTTTCCCTTAAAAGCCCCTGCTGTTTTTCACGCAGGCTGTTTATTGCCCTCTGCCTTTCCTCTATGAACAGGTCTTTTTCCTCTATTTCTTTTTCTATCTTTTCAGCCTCCTCCCCTAACTTATGCCTTTTCTTGAAATTGAAAATATTTTTTTCCAGCTCCCGCTGCCCAAAAGCCAGGGTTTTTTTCTCGTCTTCAAGCGTTTCTATTTCAGTAGTAAAATTCTTTGTTTTTTCATCCAATTCAGCGATATTCTTCCTGAACTGGTCCTTTCTTGCCCCAATTCTTGCAATCTCATTTTTGCAGGAGCTTATGCGGTTTTTTCCGGTGCCAATATCAACCTTAAGTTTTTCTATGTCTTTTTGCAGCTGCCGCTGCTCTCTGTCACCCTTTTCCTCAACGACTTTGGTGATCTCCTTTATTTTGTCGCGCTTTTCTTTTATTGCATCCCTGATTGTGCTGATTTCAGCTTTTACTTTTTCCAGTTCGTCATTGCGGGCGCTTATTTGGTGTTCATAATCCTCTTTTACAGCAATTCTTTTGTCAATATCCCGCTTAATGTACGAAGCCTTGTTTACGGCGATTTGATTGTTCAGCTCCCTGTATTTTAAGGCCTGGTCCCTGTCCTTTTTTAGTTCGCGCATGTAGCTCTTTCTTTCCTTAAGTATTATGTCTGCCTCGCCAAGCTTCTGCCCGACTTTCTCAAGCTCCCTCAGTGTTTTTTCTTTTTTGTCCTCGTAAATTGAAATGCCCGAGATTTCCTCGATAGTCTGCCTTCTTTCAAGCGGCGACATCTCAACAGAGTGTATGACATCTCCCTGGAGGATAATATTATACCCATCAGGATTAATTTTCGCCATAGAAAGCAGGTCAAGTATCTGTTGCCTTGTCCTAGTTTTATCGTTTATTTTGTAGATGCTCAGGCCATTCTGTCTTACAATTCGGGTTACTTTTACAGAGTCCTCCTCGGTTGGGAATATCCTTGTTGAATTGTCAAAATATATGCTTACCTCGCCGTGGCTGGCTGGCTTTTTTGTTTTTCCTCCGTTGTAAATCAGGTTTGCGCTTTTTTCAGCCCTGAGGGATTTTGATGAGGATTTTCCAAGGACGAAGCAGACAGCATCTATAATATTGCTTTTTCCACTGCCATTAGGTCCAAGAACTACATTAAATTTGTCTCCAAACAGCAGTTCAGTCCTCTTTCCAAAGGACTTAAAGCCAGTCATTACAATTCTATTAATTCTAGTCATTTCCCCCGTATGTTAATGGGCAGATTGCTTTTATAAAATTATTGTTGTTTTATAGTAACAGACGTTAATTTTTATGTATAATCTACTGTTACTATATTCGGCAGGCATAATCTATTTGTATAATTACTTCAAAAAGCCGAAAGCTCCGCACTTTAGTACTGAGATGAAAGCTTTTTGAAGTTTAAAAATGCGAACGTTGAAGCCACGCACTTTAGTGTACAGATAGTTCGCATTTTTTTTATTTATGTCTGCCGTGATAGTAAGCGACAAAAATAAGCCATAGGATAAATCGCTTACTATTTAAGGTACAGTAATACAAAAACTTTTTAAACTATCTTTTTATAGAAGCGCAAAGAATACCTTAATCGCTTTAAAAAATGGATAAAAAAGAGATTAGCCTGAAAGTTGCGGAGGCAGTCCAAGACGATGTAAACAAGGGTATAGTTAGAATTGACTCTACTTCAATGAAGCAGCTTGGCATTAAGCCAGGCGAGATAGTTGAACTGCAGGGTACAAGGATAACCGTAGCGATTGCCGACAGGGGATACCCGGGAGATATTGGCCTGAATATGGTAAGAATGGATGGCCTGGTTAGACGAAATGCTAGAACAAGCATCGGGGAGTTAGTTAAGGTCAGGAAAAGTGATGTTGTTGCGGCAAAAAAGGTAACTATCGCTCCGGCAAGAAAGGGCATTATAGTGAAGGCATCACCAGCCCTTTTTAAGAATGGAATAATGGGCAGGGCTATAATAAAGGGTGACATAATTTCTCTTGGCGGAACAAGAACAAGAAGAACAACCCTGTCAGGCTCTCCTTTTGATGATATTTTCAGAAATTTGGGGATGGATGACCCTTTTATGAATTTTAGCCTTGGCGACCTTAAATTCGTGGTTGTTTCAACACACCCAAAGCAAGCTGTAATTGTAGCAGAGGAAACTGCAGTTGAGTTTAACCCGGAAGCAATTGAGGTTGAAGAGGAAAACATTCCTGAGGTAGCCTATGAGGACATTGGCGGATTAGATGAGGAAATCAAAAAGATAAGGGAAATGGTTGAGCTTCCGCTAAAGCATCCTGAAATTTTTGAAAGATTGGGGGTAGAGCCTCCAAAAGGTGTTCTTCTGCACGGCCCTCCTGGAACCGGAAAAACCCTCCTGGCAAAAGCAGTTGCAAATGAAACAAATTCGCACTTTGTCACAATCAACGGCCCTGAAATTATGAGCAAGTTCTACGGCCAGTCAGAGGAAAACCTTAGAAAGAAGTTTGAGGATGCTGAAAAGAATGCTCCTGCAATTATTTTTATTGATGAGATAGATGCAATTGCAATTAAAAGAGAGGAAACCCATGGCGAGGTTGAGAGAAGGGTTGTTGCACAGCTTCTAGCGCTTATGGATGGCCTAAAATCACGAGGCAAGGTTGTTGTTATTGCCGCAACAAATGTCCCGAATATTCTGGACCCTGCTATTAGGCGGCCCGGAAGGTTTGACAGGGAGATTGAAATAGGGGTGCCTAGTGTTGAGGGCAGGCTTAAGGTATTAAAGATTCATACAAGGAATATGCCGCTTGCAAAAGATGTTGACCTTAATGAATTGGCCAGACAGACTCATGGATTTGTCGGCGCGGATTTGGCAAGTTTGACAAAGGAGGCGGCTATGGTGCTGCTAAGGAGAATGCTGCCTGACTTGAAGTACGATAAAGATGAAGCAATCCCAAAAGAGATTTTGGAGAAGCTGCAGGTTACTAAAAATGATTTTAAGGAGGCATTAAAATACGTCAGGCCCTCTGCATTAAGGGAAGTCCTTGTGGAAATTCCCAATGTTAAATGGGTGGATATTGGAGGATTGGATGATGTTAAACGAGAACTTAACGAGGCAGTTGAATGGCCGTTAAAGTATCCGAATGCCTTTAAACGATTAGGTGTTAATCCGCCAAAGGGTGTTTTACTGTATGGCCCACCTGGAACCGGAAAAACAATGCTAGCAAAGGCGGTTGCTAATGAGAGCGAGGCAAACTTTATACTGGTCAATGGCCCGTCATTGCTTTCAAAATGGGTTGGAGAGAGTGAAAAAGCTGTAAGAAAGGTTTTTGAAAAGGCGCGGCAGACAGCTCCAACAATTGTTTTCTTTGATGAGATAGATAGTTTAGCGCCGCGAAGGGGAATGCATAACAGCGATTCAGGAGTTACAGAAAGGGTGGTAAACCAGCTCTTATCTGAAATTGACGGTCTTGAGGCGCTGCATGATGTTGTTATTGTAGGTGCAACAAACAGGCCTGATATTCTTGATACTGCTTTATTAAGGCCCGGAAGGTTTGACAGGATTGTATTTGTCCCCTCACCAGACCAAAAGGGTAGGGAGCAGATATTTAAGGTCCATACAAAAGCCATGCCTCTTGCAAAGGGTATAGACATTAAGGAGTTGGCAACAAAAACAGAGGGTTATGTGGGTGCTGATATTGAATCTGTATGCAGAGAGGCTGCAATCATGGCGCTGCGAAAGGACATGGACAGTAAAGAGGTAGGGGTGGAGCACTTTGAGGAAGCGCTTGATAAGGTTAAGCCATCCTCTACAGCAGATATTGAAAAATCCTATAAAGAGCTGGAGGAAAACTTTAGGACAGCAAGGGCAAAGCAAATGCAGGAAGATAAGCCAGCCTATCTTGGGTGATTAAATGGACGGCCTGCCAGTATATTACCTGCATATTTTTGGGAATGAATTAAGAGGGCAGTATGCAAAAAATAGCGGGAGAATTTTAGAATTCGGAATAGTTTATGATATTCTTGAGGACAGCCCATTAAAATTGGTGCTTCGCCCATTAAGAGAAATAGAGGGCTTTATCTCTAAAAGGCTTAATCCAAAAGGGCTGGAATCCAAAGTATTTTTCTTTAATGCAGAGAATCATATTGGCATGGGGGTTAATGTTGCAGCTGGCGTTTTAGTTGAGTATGCTCTGGAAACTAATGATTTCAAATGCTCTCCACAGGATGGCGTAATAATTCTAGGGAGAGAAATTAAAGGCCAGGGAATAAAAACAATCGTTAAGAGTCCTTTGGCGTAATTTAGCGCCCTATGCCGGCATTTTCAACTGTACGATTTTATCGTACGGTTCAAGTTTGGACGAATTCTCCACTAACCACCAACAATTAATGGGCCCATCCAGATACCTACCAGATTTTTTAGAAAATGCACAAAAATCTAAAATATTTTTGGCATCCTGGAAATCCGCAGATTTCCATGAATCTGGTAAAAATATGCGACATAAAATCCTTCTGGGATTTTAGTCGCAAAAACTGGGCCCAACCGGATTTGAACCGGTGACCTTCGCCTTGTAAGGGCGACGTTCTGCCGCTGAACTATGAGCCCAATGAAGTTTTAACGTGCTTGATTCTCCCAAAAAATCTGGGCCCACGGGGATTTTCACAAGATTTTTACCAAAGCACAAAAATCCCAGAGGATTTTTGGCTCCCAAAAAACTTTTGGTTTTTTGTGGAAATCTTGTAAAAAGTGGGCGACATAAAATCCCTTCAGGATTTTAGTCCCTCTAAACTTTGAAATCTGGGCCCACGGGGATTTGAACCCCAGACCTTCGGCTTTCCTAGCGCCGAAAGCGGCCGTATAAGACCGACGCTCTAACTGCCCGAAAGTTTTAGCTTCCTCCAGGCTGAGCTATGGGCCCGATTGTTATACCTAAATTGTTTATACTTTTTAAATATTGTTAAGTGCAACAGCCGGGATTTTCACCAAACTTTTTTTGACAAAAGGTTTGATCAAAAGCAGCGACATAAAATCCCTACAGGATTTTAGTCGCAAACACGACCAACACATTCTATGCGACAGCCGGGATTTGAACCCGGGTTCCCACCGTGGCAGGGTGGAGTCCTACCACTAGACTACTGTCGCATATATGCCCCTGACGGGACTTTCAGATTTCAGTCAAACTGAAAACTTTTGAACCCATGTCACTGCCTCGAAAGGGCAGTATGATTGACCGGACTACACCACAGGGGCGTTAGTTAGCATCAGAGATTGTCTCTATTTAAAAAACTTGCTTACTGAACTTTTGCATTTTTAGTTTATTGTATCCTGCAAAAGTTAAGTTCGTAAACTGTCAAGAATCCGGGATTCTTGAGCATGCTCATAAAAGCTTTGCTTTTATAACATTTTGCCTATTTTAGCTAAAACGCAAAAGTTTACGCTTAAAAGTTTTCTGATTGAAAAATCGTGCTGGACTTCAGAAAAAATGCCGAAAAAGCATAATATTTATATAATTCAAATGTGGTTGTAATAGTAATGCCGAACAAGGTTATAATAACAGTTTCAATGGTTGTTTTGCTTACTATTATGGTTGTTATTGCCATTATGGGGACACAGGCTCCAACAGCGGCGGTAACATACACAATCGGGCCAGAAGAGGCAGAAGCAATAAAGCTGTGCGAAGAGGCAGGCAAAACACCCTGGATTTCTAGCGAAAACAGTCAAACATCTATACAGTGTGAATAAACCGTAAACTTTTATCTATATATTCCTAATAACCAACATCCTTTTAAATCTGTAGCTAATCAACTTGGTATTATGAACCCTCTTATTCATGTGCAGCTAAATCTGGAATTATTTAGGAAGTTAAGGCTTGAGCTGGACCGTGATTTATTTATTGTAGGCAGTGTGCTTCCGGACATATATTTTGGAGGATCAATTTCAGAGAATGAGTCGCACTACCAATCAAAAAGGTTTTTGAGCTACCTGTTGAAGAACGACCCCAACTATGCTTCTATGGGTGTGGGATTCATGTTCCATGGGGAGGAACCGAATGGGCTTGATTTTTATGCGCATAAAAAGAATGGATTTATTGAAAAAAAGCTGCAGCATGTTAAACCACTTGTATTGGCTGAACACCCAAAGATTCGTGAAGCAGACCTTACAAAGATAGGCCATTCGCTGATTGAATTTGCCTGCGACTACCTTAGCGATGAGGATGCCGCCAGTGCGCTGAACTTTGCATTTAAGAGGACTGATTTGAAGAGAATTGCTTTCCATCTTACGGCTTTTTTCGGGGCTCACCAGCATAAAACTTATAAGATGCTGAAGTTTTTCAGCAAGTTCAATTTCCAGAAATTGAGAACAAAAAAAGGTGTTTCATCAAGCGTTAAGAGGTTTCTGCTCTGGAATGATGTTGGTGCAGTTACAATGCTGCAAAAGTATCGGCATCTTAAGACACAGCTTTATTTTATGCGAAAGAAAGGTGTTGAAATGGTTTTTAATGAAGTTAAAAATGCAGTCCAGCCTGATTTGGATAAGTTTCTGAAATCAGCAAAAAAAGAGATGGCAAAGAACCTGCCTAAACACCTGCCTCCTGAATTAGTTTAGCCCCAAGCTTAACAGTTAAATTGTTTATATCCTTTTTGGGGTTTATCTCAACAATGTCAATCCATTTAAGGTTTTTAAGCAGCTTTAGCTTCTGCAGGAGGGTAATCAGTTCTCTGGAGGAAATGCCCCCAACTTCGCAATAACCCGTGCCTGGAGCAAATGCCGGGTCAACAACATCAATATCAATAGAAAGGTAGACTGCATCAAATTTCTGCAGGCGCTCCATAACATGCAATATTAATTCTGGATCAGCATGCAACTGTTTTATTTGGCAAGCCATGATTTTTTGTTTGCGCATGAACATTAACTCCTCTTTATCAACCGCGCGGATCCCCGCTAAAATGACATTTTCAGGTTTGATAGTTCCATCCTCCATCAGCATTCGCAGGTAGTTATCATGCGTTGCAGGGTTAAAGCCTGGCATTAAGTCAGGATGCGCATCAAAAATGATAATGCCAGGGTTTTTTGCCTTGGAGCAGAAGGCCTTTGCCAAAGAATAGGTTATTGAATGGTCGCCTCCAATAAAAATAGTATGGCTTAAATCGAGCGCTTTGGCCTGCTCAAAAATAAGGTTGTGGTTTTGTTCAAGATTTGTATTGTCAACCTCAAACTCTTTGATGTTAAAATTTTGCAAAAAACTGTTTTCATTAAGCAGGGCATTGGATAATTCCTTTGTTATTTCTTCCGGAGCTGTCTCGCACCCGATATTTTTTCCAAGGTTTCCTCCAGAAAAACTGATTTGTATGATATTCATATTAAGTGTCTAGAATTGGAGTATAGCAAGCTCCTCAACAGTTCTGGCTTTCAGCGAGCATTCCTTTTTGCCCTCCCAGTAAACCCAGCAGTCTTTTTTGTGCTTTTCCCATCTCAGGCAGTCTTTGCATATCTCATTCATTGCACAGAAGGTAGAGCTGATGATTTAAATAGTTTACGGCGATTTTTTGCTGTTAGCCTAAAGTTGAAACAACAGAGCCAGCTGCTTTTCTGATTTCCTCCTCAATATAGCGCTGGTTGACACGGTAGTATCCAACATAGCGCCCATCTGAATCGCGCTCGCGATGGTTTTTCATCATCGATTCCTCAGTTGGCCTGATTAAGCCGCTGCATTCATCGCCGCAGTCATCTCCGCAGGAGGTGAAATAGCCGATAGTTCCTAAACCTGTTCCTGTTCCAGCAAGACTGCCCCATGCCTCGGTTGCTGATTGCTGGTTTCCCCTGCAATTATGCCCAAAGTTGGAGTAATAATTCTCAGCTGCGCCCTGAGCCCAGCCACTTACAGCGCCGGGTATTTGGTCAACATTATTGTGGTATTCATCATTAAGCTCGCCAAAGGAATGCCCAAACTCATGCAGGATAAGCCTGCTGTCAGAGCTGTCTATGTATCCGCCTACTGAATTCAAGGCAATGTTTTGCGAGGGATAAGCACGAGACCTATAGCCTGTTACTGAAAGAACAATAGTCTGATCAGGGATAATAGGGCATGCTTTGCTGACAAAATTGATATCGCCCATACTCGGGCCAGCGCCTTCACCGTCTCCAAACTGCTGAGTATGGCGAATCATATCCTTGCCATTAACCGCCCAGACATTAAACTTATCTCTATTGGATTTGAATGGTTCCTCAGAGAATATACCATAATAGGCGTTATTTCCATCATAATCCACTAAGTTTATAACAGCGTTGTCCAGCTGGCTGTCTGAAACAAACCCGTCTCCAACAAATAATAGGTCTATCTTGTTCTGCGAATCTCCATTGTCTATAAGCTTTTTGCAGGTTATGTCAGAGGTTATTTGCGCATCATAACAGGAGTAGGTTTCTGACAATTTAAAATTGAGTTCATCTATGCTTACCCTGAAATTGCTTTTGGTATAACCCTCAATCATCTTCTCAATTTTTTCAATTGTTTCAGGCAGATCTGCCTCCCCTGCACAGAATGTATCTTGTGGAACACAGCCCTCTTCTGTTTCTGTTACACAAATAGTGATATAAACTGGAATAAGCATTAAAGCAGTCCATTCCCCGGGTGCAATAAAATGCAGTAGAATTGCTAAATTTCTTATCTGAGGAATATTAAACATTCTTTTGATAGTGACATCATCAACAAATTCAAGGCCGTATTTATCCCTGCAAAAGTCGCTTGGCTTCGCAAATGGGGCAAAACCAATTTTATAGGGTTGCACTTTGCATTTCAGCCCTTTCATTGCAACTGTTTTAACGCAATCTCCGGCAGCACTGCAGCTAAAGCTGTCAGGACAGCCGCATTGAGTGCAGTTATTAACTATTGTTTGATTTTCGTCGCAGTATTTTGGTGGATTGCCAGCCAAACAAACATTTGCACCAGAGCATGTCAATACAGTAGTATCAGGCCCTGAAACGCAGGTTGGAGGCTCATCAGCTGACACACTGCATTGCCTTGCACCATTTACAAGCGGGCAGCAAGAAATGCCCTCGCAGGTTGGATCTATTTTTGGGGGCATGTACATCCATACCTGTCTACTTCCTCCTGTGACACTGCTCCTTGCTGACAAAGGTCTTCATCATCAGGAATTCCATCATGGTCTTCATCTGCAAAGTTATTGGTTCCTGGCGAAAAAGGCAGCGCTAAATTAAAGCCAGCTTCAAGATTGTCCTCTGCTATAATATGATTAGTTTGAAAATATCTTTTTGAGCCTTGGGCAACATAAACCTCAAATTGTGAAAATGCCGGGGCTGATATGTAACAGCTAAACTCTCCGCTTGAAATAGCGCATTCTGTAACTGAGCCGCTGGCGCGTATTAAAAATAGAACACTGCCACTTTCTACATTAGTGCTATCTGAATAATTAACAGTTCCATAAACCATATTTCTGTACCATGGTGCGGTTTCATTTTGTGCAATTGCAACAGGAATGGACAAAAGCATGAAAGCAATTAAACAGGCAAAGAATTTCATCCTACACACTCTCCAACAACATCAACATTCTTCAGCCCTATCCTGAATTCAAACGGCGGGTAAGATTTCTCGTATAGTGGCTGGACATCAACAACTCGGATTGCATGAAGCTTGAGGAATTTTCCAGGCAATAAGTACACATTAACAAACTCATTCCCGTATTCCAGGCAATGCAGGGAGATATCATAGGGCTGGTTGTCTTTTACAGCTCTTAAAAGCTTATAAACAACATCATAAATATGCCCTAATCTTATTGGAATATCAGCCATAACCTTTGGTGCAGTATATTCCTGACTGTTTCTTAAAAGTTTAAGAGGGTAATCTGCAGTTATAATAATAGAGTTGGTCCCAAGTTCAGTTAAAATAGACGGGCTTAGCGGTTTTACAACCTTAAAGCCCTCTTTTTCAAAATCCTCGGATTTTATGCACTGGCCTAATTCAAAGAGGACAAAATTGTTGATTCTGTTTTTTATGTCTTTTTTTGAAGATAGGGAAACATTTTTTTTATCAAGGCCGTATGGAAAGCTGCTTTGGCCGTAAAAATAAAGCTGCCAGTCAGGAAGCCCATCCTCTTTGTATCTGTCATCTCCAGCCGGTGCGATATAACCACCATGCTTACCGATAGCATAGACCGCTCTTATGCCGGCATCTGCAAGGCAGCTTTGCAGGTAGTTTTGCAGTTTAAGGTTAGTGCCCTCAGAAGGCAATGGCAGGAATGTTTCCTGGCTCTCACGGGATGAGAGGTATATAATTATGGAAGCCGCTAAAATAAGGATTACCGCTATTATCATTACTAAAGTAAGTTGGGCATTTTTATCAGGCATGACGAATATATACTTCAAAAGAAGATTTAAATGTTTCGGCAAGGGGCTTTTGAGCCGGGAAAAGTTTATATAAACTGCTGGTTTAGAGGATAACTATGCCTGACATGCTCGAAACATTGAACAGCTATGCCTCACAGCTAAGGGATGCACTGGAGCTGGGAAAGGGTGTAGAAGTTAATAGCAACATCAACAGAATAATCATTGCAGGCATGGGAGGAAGCGCATGGCCCGGTGATATTCTGGCTGCTATTCTCAGGGAGGAAAAAATAAAGATCCCAATTGAAATTGTGAGGGATTATTTTCTGCCGGCTTATGTTGATGAAAAAACTCTTGTTTTTGTTGTATCCTATTCAGGCAATACAGAGGAAACAATACTTATGTATTCCAGCGCCCTGAAAAAGAACGCTCAAACTGTTGTAATCACCTCTGGTGGAAAGTTAAGATGGCTGATTAAAGAAGCTGACAAGCAGGTTTCTTTGATAAGAATACCCTCGGGCTATGAGCCTCGTTTGGCAACTGGATTTATACTGGTTTCAATGCTGAATGTTTTGAGGGGTATTCTTCCTGTAAACCCTTTGATGAATATTAATAAAACAGTTGAGGCGCTGGCAAAAACAAATGCTTATTCGCAAAAAGCGCTGGAAGTAGCTGAGCGCCTATTCGGAAAGATTCCGCTGATTTATACGTCCAATCGTTTTTTCCCGGCAGCCTATGTCTGGAAAATTTCAATCAATGAGACCGCAAAGATGCATGCATTCTGCAACAGCTTTTCTGAAATAAACCATAATGAGCTCTCAGGGTTTATCCAGCCTAACGGCAGCTATCATGTTCTTATAATCAAGGATGAGATGGACTATGGCCAGGTCAAAAAGAGGATGAATCTCACAAAGGCAATAATCAGGGAGCATGGTGTTGATGTTACTGAGCTACTGGTAAAGGGGGATTCTTTTATGACTAAAATGCTGACAGTTATCTATCTTGGGTTGTTTACAGCCTACCATCTTGCGCTAAAAAATAATGTTAACCCATCATCTGTGGATTTGCAGGAAAACCTGAAGAAGATGTTATAGCTACTGCAGTCTTGTTTCTCTTGCAGCTGAAGAGCTTATATGGTCTGTTTTGCTTATATCAATAACATGGTCAACAAATGTCTCAATCTTTGGCTCGTGGCTGACGATAATAAGCTGTTTGGTTGAAAGCAGCTCTAATACTTTTTTAAGGTTGTCCAGCTGTTCTGTGCTGAAGCCGTCGGTTGGTTCATCAAGTATTAGCAGGTCATTTGTTTTAATTGAGGTGATAAGGTCATTGATGACTTTATTAAGCGCCAGGCGATAGGCAAGGGCGCAGCTTGTCTTTTCTCCTCCGCTTAGGTTTTCAGTTTCAACCTCATAGCCGTTTTGCATAAAAATAGGGGTAAAGCTGTCATCAAGCCTTGCAGAGGTGTTATCATCTTCAAGAAGTTCCTTAAAGAAGAATGTGAACATTTCATTAAACTTAGTGTGAATGTTTGCCATCACCTGCTTTTCAATAAGGTCCACTAATACCAGAAGGTAGTTTTCAAGCCATGCTCTGATAGAGTTTGTTCGTTCTAAAAATTTGATTGCAGCCTGTTTTCTTTTAAGCTCGATGTCCAGCCTTGCAATATTTGCGGCTAAGTTTTCTCTTTCATTTTTTAGCGCCGCACTTCGAATTGCAATATCTCTCTCCTGATACGCCAGCAACTCTAGTTTTTCTATCTCATTGCTGTATTTTTCCTCAAGATTGCCGAAGCTTTCAAGCCGCTCAAACAGCTCCTGTTTTTTGGCATTTGCCTGTGCAATCCTGGTTTGCAGCAATGCCTGCTCATTTTGTATTTTGTTGTGCAACTCCTTTTTTTCAGCGAGATTTTTAAGCTTAAACTTAAGCAGGAGGTTGTCCCGCTCCTGGCTCTTGAGCTGCTCAAGCTCCTCTTTGATAAGCCTGATTTTTGTTTCGTTGCTTTTCAGGGAATTATCCTGTTCCTCAAGTGTTTTTTCGACAGCCTCAAGGGATTTGTTTTCTTTGTTGGTAATATACTGCTTGTGGGTGATATTAACCTCCTGAAGGCATACCGGGCATACATTCAGTTTTTTTATTTTTTCAATCAGGGTTAAAGAGTTAGTTTGTTTGCCTGTCAGCTCTCCAATGCTGCTGCTAGCGGATTTAACCTGCCTTTCAAGGATTGTAATCTCATCCTGTTTTAGTTTGATTTTTGCCTGAAGGTTTTTTTCAGGTTCCTCTTTTCCGCTAAACTCTGCCTGAAGAGAGGCAATTTGTTTCTGCAGCTCCTCAAGCTGAAAGCCGTTGCTATTTGATTGGTGGAGTATATGTTTTAGTTCTACGCAAAGCCCCTCAAATGTGCCCTTAACCAAAGAAAGTGTTTTGCGCTCCTGTTCAACCGCCTCCATTTTATTTTTTTGGGATGCAAGCTCCAGCTGGAATAGCACAAGTTTAGGCGTTAGTTCATCAAGTTTGGATTCTGCTTCCTTAAGCTTCTGATGAAAGGCCAGCAGCTCTTTTTCTGTCAAAGAAATATCCTCCGCCATGCCCTCAAAGCGTTTTTGCCTTTCTTTAAGTTCATGTATGTAAAGTTGCGTGTTCTCCTTTATCCGTTTGTATTTGTCTATTCCAAAAACCTTTCTTAGGATATCGAGCCTTGCCTCCTTATCCTCAAAGAGTATCTGTTTCATCTCCTCCTGAGGTGTGTAAACTGTGTAGCGGTATATCAGCTGTTTTTTTGTAATCAGCTCTCGTGGGTAGCCTAGCAAAGAAAGGATTTTTGATTTAAGTTCTATGGCGGTGCAGTCCTGAATAGTGCCGTCAATAATAATATATCCTGTTGACTGGACAATGCTGTCACGCATCCGCTTGAGCGTTCTTTTCAGTATAACCTCCAGTTTGCTTATTTCAAAAACAAGCTCAACAGAACCCTCGTTCTTTCCTGCCCTTAAGAGCGCCTGGCCGGAGAGAGCGCCTCTCTGGATGCCAAACAGGGCAAACTCAATTGCCAGGAGTATCGTTGATTTTCCAGTTCCAATATCCCCACTGAGAAGCAATGACCCAGCTGGGAAGATTATTTCCTCATCTAGATAGCTTCTGATGTTCCTAAGCTTGAGGGATTTTAAAATCACAAAAGCCTATAATTCGCCTGATTTTTTAAAAGTTTAGATATTTTGGCGTTATTGAAAAGTTCAGTTATCGCGCCTGCTCTGTCCAAGCTAATGCTTGGATAATTTCTTTCTCCCCGCACAGGTGAGGGGAGAAAGAAATTAGTCTGCAAGACCAAAGCAGGCTGGACAGGTATAACCAAGAGCAATACAACCGCTTTTCAATGTCGCCGATATTTTAGAATTATATCCGACCAAATTCTTCGGGCGGCAAAAAATTTTCTTTCCCTGAACTTTTGCGTTTTGTATATAAAACTAGGCAAAAGTTCATGTAGTTAACTTTTGCAGGATATAATAAATTTAAAGTACAAAAGTTAACTTCCGATAAATTTATAAACCTCTTCAAAAAGTAATAATAACTGTGGCATGACCAATGGATGATATTAATGAGAATGAAGAGACTGTATATAATGAAGAGTCTAGAGAAAAATATATAGAGTCTGACAGTATCTCAGTAGAGGAAGAGGGATTTATGAAAGGCTACGACGAAGCAGAAACGGATGAAGAGGAAAAAGAAACAGAGGAAAAAGAAACAGGAGAGAAGGGCGAAAATAAAAAAGAAGAAGATAAAGATGAGGATAACACAAATTTAGAAGAGGAATAAACTAATGAAGAGAAGTTCACGACGCTGGAAAAAAAAGGGGCAGATGCGCTGGAAGTGGCAGCGCAAGAAGATGCGAAAGGAAAAAAGAAAGAGGCATGCTAAAATCTAATACTCTTAATTTTGGTATTCCAATACTCATTTAGAAAAGAGATTTTATTCCCTATCATTTTAAGGATCATGATGCCAACCATATGATGTTGCTCTTTTTTATGGATGTTCTTGCATTCCCATTCTGCAAAACCTGTTTTTCCATCTTCAGACACATAACATTTTCCAACTTTAAATTTTGTTTTTGTAGTTTCTTGCTTCACTACTCTGTCCCAAAATCGCTTAATTTCTTTGTGCGACTGGTAGGGTTTTGCTAATGGGCTTTCTTGATAGATTCCATTTTTTGTAAAACATTCAAGAAGCAAATTGGAATCCTGAGTTTCCCAAGCTTTTCCATATTTTTTCATCACTTCTTTTATTTGTTGAATATCCATATCAGATTTTCCCTCAGGATATTGCACTAAATTTCAGTGCAGGTAAGTAATTTGTTTTCACCCATTTTTAATAATCAAAAGGTTTATAAACAACTGTCCTTTCATAGCATAACAATATCAGCGCCCAAATTATTCTCATAAAATTATGAGTGCTCAATGTTAACTATTGAGTATGATGTAGGCATTACTTATTCCTGAAAGTTATATTATAAGCGACGTACAGAATTCCCGTTGATCCTGCGGGAGGTTGCTGCTATTGGGATTCGATTTAGCCATGCAAGTTTTCTCGTAAGAGAGGCAGACTGCTGAGTAACACGTCGATAATCTTCCTTTAGGTAAAGGATAACCCCGGGAAACTGAGGGTAATACTTTATAGGAGAGGGATACTGGGATGTTCTCTCTCTTAAACTTACGGCCTAAAGATGAGTCGGCGGCGGATTAGGCTGTTGGTGGGGTAAAGGCTCACCAAACCGAAGATCCGTAGGGGCCCTGTGAGGGGTAGCCCCCAGAAGGGCACTGAGACACTGGCCCTAGCCCTACGGGGTGCAGCAGGCGCGAAACCTTTACAATGCACGCAAGTGTGATAAGGGGATCCCGAGTGCTTATGCACAGCATAGGCTTTTGCCAAGAGCAAGAATCTTGGCGAATAAGTGGTGGGTAAGACGGGTGCCAGCCGCCGCGGTAACACCCGCG
>CAZGZA010000003.1:0-665 GCA_964529655.1 uncultured Methanosarcinales archaeon
CAGTTGCTATATACAAAAGATATAGCTAATTGTATAAAAATTTATGTTTTTTGGTATAAATATAGTTTTCACCAAAAAAATGCGGGATTAAAACAAATTCAAGGTTTTCTGCCTTAGCTGTGCAGAATATGATGTTGGGTTTATTATCATCCCGTCTTTTGCAGAGATTACCTGTACGCCTGACTTTTTTTGTATCTCCCTTGCCTCGCATAGGGGGTCTGCACTGAACATTCTTTTTCCGAAATGCGTTAATACCGCTAATCTCGGCTTTGTTTTTTGGAGAATTTTTGTGGCGGCATCTGAATCCAGTAACTCTCTTTTGTCAGTCCCAAAGGGATATGTTACGTTTAAAATGAGGATATCACTGTTTGCGTATTGCTCAACAATATCTTTTGAGTATTTTGTGTCAGAAGAATAAGCTAAGACAAAGTTGGGGGTAAAGAATTTAAAGCCTATTGTGTTGGGATCATCATGAAAAGCGTGAAGGGCATGAATTTCAGTGTTGTTAATGCCGACCTTTTGGCCTGGCTTCATAATCAAAACCCTCTCAAGGCAGTTTTTGTGGAAATCAGTTAACATTGGCCTGAGTCCATCGCAGCCGTTTACAACTGTTTCGTTAGCGACAACTACACCATACTTATCCAATCCATTGTGGGTCATTGCTG
>CAZGZA010000003.1:675-3644 GCA_964529655.1 uncultured Methanosarcinales archaeon
GCATTAATATCATTTGCGTGGTTTAGATGAGCATGCGAGACAAACAAGGCAGTGTTCTCTCTAAGATTTACCCCAAATTGTCTGGCTGCAGTGATTGTGCCGGGCCCTGGGTCAATATGAAATTGGAAGGTCTCGCCTTTAATGATAATTCCCCCGGATGCCCTTTCCTGTTTTCCTGTGATAAAGTGGTCTCCTGAAGTTCCTAAAAAAATAATCTGCGACGCCATCATAAAGCGGATTGTTGCTGGATTAATAAAATTTTCTAGAAATGTTTATATATTATAAAAGCTGTTTTGTGAGTAGTATGAGCGGGGAAAAACTAGCAGTTTACATAAAAAAAGGCCTAGATAGAGGTTTTAAGCCAGCATATATAAAAGAAGTTCTAACCAGGCATGGGTATAGCGGGCCGGAGATAGAATCAGCATTTAATTATATTACAGCAAGTTCAGAGGCAAATAAGCAGGCAACAAGTAATGATAATAATTTGCATAAAAAGTTGGTTATTGGCCTTGCAATTCTTGTTTTTATTGCAGTTTCTATGGGGGTTGTTTATTATACGGTTTCGGATTCAAATACTCCAACAGGGGCTGTCGTGCAGGATACCCGCATACAATCTTATATGGATAAGATTGGTGCATTGAGCTCAAAAATAGATGAACGGGAAGGCCTGATTGAATCCCAGCTTAATGAGCTTAGAAGGTTGGAGTATGATGCTAGGCAGACGGAGCGCATGATTAACAATATTGACGCGCTTTATAACCAGATTAAGGAGGAGAGAAAGGAAGTTAAACTTATGCTTCTGGAATTATTGGATCAGATTATTGTAAGGGGATAACAAAAACTCGCTGCTCGGCGCTATCTGCGGACTAAAGTCCGGGTTTTACGCGCCTCGCTTTGATAGCGAGTTTTTGGGATTACCAAATTTGAAAAATTTGGGAATAATCTTTCAAAGCCGTTAATTATTTAAATTCATGATACTTTTTTTTATAAATGGCGGATTTTGAGGCAATTGAAAGAAAGTGGCAAAAGGCATGGGAAAAAGCGAATCTTGGCAGCGCTGAAGTCTCTAAAAAGCCTAAATTTTTTATGGTGTTTGCCTATCCGGGTATTTCAGGTTATCTTCATGTCGGGCACATGCGCGGATTCTCTTACACGGATATAATCTGCAGGTATAAAAGAATGCAGGGATTTAATGTGCTATTCCCTGTTGGAACGCATGCTTCAGGTAATCAGGCAATTGCATTTGCCAAGAAGGTTGCTAATAATGATAAAAAATGGCTTGACTACCTGAAAGAGAATGGTTGTCCTGTCTCTCTGCTTCCAAAAATGGCGGAACCAGAGTTTGTTGTAACCTATTTTAATAGTGTGTACATAAATGAGTACTGGAAGAAATTCGGCTTTCTGGCGGATTATGAAAGGTTTACGTGCACAATTTTCCAGGATTATAATAAGTTTATCAAATGGCAGTTCAGGAAGCTTTTTGAAAATAATTTGTTAACCCAAAAACCGTATTTCGCAACTTTCTGTCCAGAATGCGGGCCGGTTGCCATTGACCCCTCGGAAACTGATATCTCAAAAGGCGGCAATGCCGAGAAACAGGAGTTTACCCTCTTGAAATTTAAGTTTGGTGATGCTTATATTATTGCTGCTTCATTAAGGCCAGATACTATCTTTGGGCAGACTAACCTGTGGGTTGATCCAAAAACAGTTTATGCAAAGGCCGAGGTTGGCGGAGAACTCTGGATTTTGAGCAAAGAGGCAGCGGAAAAGTTAAGCTACCAAAAGGAGAGTGTTAAAGTTGTAGGGGAGGTTAAAGGCCGGGATCTTATCGGAAAATATGCCCTTGCCCCCGGCGTCGGGAGAGAAATTATTATACTGCCCTGCAGTTTTTGTGATGCAGCTATTGGGAGCGGGATAGTTACTTCAGTACCATCTGATGCGCCGTGGGATTTTACTGCATTAAAGGATCTGCAAAATAGTAGGGGTGAATGCGAAAAATACCATCTTGATTTTGCAAAGGTAAAGGCTATTAGGCCAATTCCGATTATTAAGTGCACAGGTTTTGGAGATATAGCGGCGGCCGAACTCTGTGAAAGATATGGTGTTAAATCCCAAAAAGATGTTGAATTGCTTGAAACACTGACAAACGAGCTCTATAAGCAGTCGCATCATACCGGGGTCTTAACTGCAAACTGCGGGAAATTTCAGGGAAGGCGCGTTGATGAGGCAAAAGAGCTGATTAAGCAGGAGTTGATAGAAAGCAACAAGGCAGATGTAATGCACGACCTGTCAGAGGAGGTAATATGCCGCTGCGGAGCTAAAGTAATTATTAAAAAAATTAATGACCAGTGGTTTATAAGGTATTCTGATAATGAGCTAACAGAAAAATCCAAAGAGCATGCTAGAACTATGCAGGTATACCCTGAAGAGTACCATAAAAATCTGCCAGCAGTTTTGGATTGGTTTATGGACCGTGCCTGTGCCAGACTAGGCAATTGGCTCGGTACAAAACTGCCATTTGATGAGCGTTGGACAGTAGAGCCTATTTCAGATTCTACACTTTATCCGGCATATTATATTGTTTCCAAATATGTAAATAATAAAATGCTGAAGGCCGAGCAGCTTAGTGAGGCGTTTTTTGATTTTGTGTTTTTAGGCAGGGGCAGAGCAGAGGATGTTGCAAAAAAGATTAAAACAACCCCGAAGCTTGTCAAAGAGATAAGGGCAGATTTTAACTATTGGTATCCTCTCGATATAAACCTTGGTGGAAAAGAGCATCAGACCGTGCATTTTCCGGTTTTTGTCATGAACCATGTGGGAGTTTTGGATAAACCATTCTGGCCTCGCGGGATTTTTGTGAATCATTGGGTTGTTGGAGGTGGCAGCAAGATATCAAAATCAAAAGGGGGAGCAATGCCCATTCCAGGAGCAATAAAGAGGTTTTCTGTTGACGGGATGAGGCTTTATTA
>CAZGZA010000003.1:3654-46863 GCA_964529655.1 uncultured Methanosarcinales archaeon
CCCTCATAGTGACATAGAATGGAACGATGAGCTCGTTTTTAACTATAAGAATGCAGTTGAGAGGGTTTTCAGCCTTTGTGAATCCTTATTTTTCTGCAGTAAAAAGAAGAATAGCCTTCTTGACAAATGGCTGGTTTCAAAAGTCTATGACATTCTTAATAAGGTTTCATCATCAATGGAACGGTTTGATTTCAGGGAGGCAACAAACCTGGTTTATTTTAATTTGTATGAATCCTTTAGGTGGTATCAGAGACGCGGTGGCTGCAACAAGACAACATTAAAAGTAGCTCTGGGTGTTTTTGCCAAAATGGCTGCTCCATTCACCCCCCATATGGCAGAGGAACTATGGCATAATCTAGGATATGAGAATCTGGTTAGCGCAGAGGCATGGCCTGTTTTCGATGAGAAAAAGATTGATTTGGATATAGACGCTATGGAGGGGATTATTGAAAGTTTGATAGGGGATATGAGGTCAGTGCTTAAGCTCTCCGGGATTAAAGAGCCTAAAAGGGCCACTTTATTTATTGCGCCTGACTGGAAGTTTGATTTGTGCAGGGAAATCAAAAAGCAGCTTGGTATAACAAAAAATATTGGAGAGATAATGCGGGAAGTAATGCAGGATGAGAATTTAAGGGATAATGCAAAAGATGTTGGGAAGATTATCACATTTTTTGTTAGCTCTCCTGAAAAGCTTCAGTTTGTTGTGGCGGGCGCTAGTAAGGAGTTTAGCCACCTTAAGTCAGCTGCAGACTTTCTTAAGCAGGAGTTTAATTTTGAGATTCATGTTGTTAAAGCTGAGGAAAGCAGCGAAGAAAAGGCCGGGCATGCTATGCCGGGCAAACCAGCTATTCTTGTTGAGTAAATTATTCTTTTAAACCCAAAAAGAAGTGGACAGGCTGTTAAGGATTGAATAAGAACAAACTTATTAGGGTATCCTTATCCTTTCTCAAACCCGCTTCCCCTCAAGCAAACATCTTTAGGGTTAGTGCTGCTGCATTCCTGCCCTGACACGGTTCTCTTAAAGTTATCTCCTGAAGGACAGGTTCTCAACGTCCAGATAGGGACTAATAAGCTCGGTCTTAGCCGCTCCAAAACTAGCCCGGCCATGAAGCCCGTTTGCCGTTACAGAGCAGGGCTAACGCTCCAGCTTGCCTGTCCAATAAGTATTAATATCCTGTTATTTAAAAACCTTAGGAAAAAACTAGTTAAGGGGACTAAAATTGCCATGCAATTTTATGTCGCTTGCTTTTTACCAGATTTTTAGCAAAAATCTGAGCATGTTTGCCGTTACAGAGCAGGGCTAACGCTCCAGCTTGCCTGTCCATCAACATTAAAATTTTTGCAGTTTAAAAAACTTTAGGAAGATCCAACAAGATTAGAATAACGCAGACTCGCTAACTATATACCAATCAGCGAGTTTGCGGAATTAAAAAGTGCACACTAAAGTGCAAGGTTTTGGAGGCGCACTTTTAAATAAGTTTTTAAAAGAAAAAGTTTCTTTGATTGTATATGTTGCAATACAAAAATCTTACTGTTATTGGCACATCCCACATTGCTCAACAAAGTGTGGATGAGGTTAAAAGTGCGATTGAAAAAGCACTTCCTGATATTATTGCTTTAGAGCTGGATGTAAAAAGGGCATCTGCCTTAATGCACAGGGTTAAGCACAGGTTTGGCTTGCGTGATATCAGAAAAGTTGGGTTAAAGGGTTTTTTGTTTGCCTTGATTGCCTCATGGGTTGAGGAAAAGCTTGGCGCAAAAGTTGGTGTTAAGCCAGGTTCTGAGATGAAAACCGCTATTGATTTAGCTAGGCAAAAAAAGATTATGCTTGCTTTTATAGACCAGGATATTGAGGTTACCTTAAAAAAGCTTTCAAAAGCATTTGGATGGAGAGAAAAGTGGTCGCTGGTAAAAGATATCTTCAGGATGGTGGTATTTAGAAAGAGTGATATTTTCTTTGACCTTAGAAAGGTTCCTGGCAAGAATATTGTAAAAGAGCTAACATCAAAGGTTAAAGAGAGCTATCCAAAAGTTTATCGCGTTTTGGTTGCTGAAAGAAATGTGTTCATGGCAAAAAGGCTGGTAGAGATTATGCAAAGCTATCCTGATAAGCGCATTGTCGCTGTTATCGGAGCCGGGCACGAAGATGAAATACTAAAGATTATTGGACATCAAAAACTATTTATATCCTAAAAACCTATTCTAAACAATGTATCATTTAAGGACGTTGAGAAAAAGCATTCATTATTCTAATTCTGAGATAAAAGGCATGCTGATTGGAGTTGTCTGCATGGCCTTTATTCTGTCTTTTAATGACTGGGGTGTTGAGGAGTTTAGCCTTGTTGTTGGGATTAGCAATTTTATGTTTGCTGTTTTAATTGTCGGGTTTTCTGTTTTCTTCCGCGATGCGGTTCAGCGCCTGTTTGCCCTGCGGCTTGGCATTAAAACCAAATTTAGGTTGTGGTGGTATGGGATTTTAGTTGCATTGATTTTTACTATTCTAGTGCATGGGGCCATTAAACTGTTTTTAATTGGCGGAATTACTATGGCAATCATAAGAACCAGGCGCCTTGGAAGGTTTTATTACAGGAGTTCCCTGAGAACTGCAAGTATAGTTTCTTTTATAGGTCCATTGACGAATATTGGATTGGCGGCTTTGGCAAAGTTTGTTAGCCTGATTATTCCTATTAATGGGTACTTTTTGGAGAGGTTTGTTTTGTTTAATGTTGCCTATGCAGTTTTAGCGCTGCTGCCAATACCTCCGCTTGAGGGCAGCCATATGTTTTATCATTCCAGGCTAGTTTACAGCTTTATTTTTGGCAGTGTTCTGGGATACATGATTTTTGTTGGCTTTAGTTTTGCCTGGCTATGGGCGTTGCTATTTGGCGTAGGATTTTTTATTGTGTTTTACAAGTTTATAGAAAGGCCAAAACATTAAGTATTTATAACTTACAGGAATTTTAGCACAGATGCTTAAGGATATTGCTCCAAGAGTGTATCAGCAGACTATTTTTGCGGGCTGCATTGAAAAGAACTGCCTGGTTGTTCTTCCAACAGGGATGGGCAAGACTCTTATTGCACTTTTGCTGGCTGTGCATCGGCTGAAGAATTATCCAAAATCAAAAATTCTTATTTTGTCCCCAACAAGGCCCCTAGTTGAACAGCATCTGAACACCTTTAAGCAATATCTTGAGATTAATGAAACAGAGATGGCTTTGTTTACCGGATTTGTAAGCCCTGAGAAACGGAAGGTGTTATGGAGTGAAGCAAGGATTATTTTTTCAACTCCGCAGGGTTTGGAGAATGATATTCTTTCTCAGAGGTTGTCTCTTGATGATGTTAGTCTGGTTGTTTTTGATGAATGCCACAAAGCAGTGGGTGATTATGCCTATGTTTTTATCGCCAAGCAATACCAGAAAAGTGCAAAATTTCCAAGGATTCTTGCCCTGACTGCATCGCCTGGCAGTGATGTAGAAAAAATTATAGAGATGTGCAGGAATTTGTTTATTGAGGGTATTGAGGTAAGGAGCCAGACAGACGATGATGTTAAGGAGTATATAAAGGAAATTGATGTTGAATGGCTAAAGGTGGAGTTGCCGGATGAATTTAAGCAGATTAAGTGTTTGCTAGAAAGCTGTTGCAGGGTTAAAACAGATGAGATAAAAAAGCTGGGAATTATCCGCGCACCTTTGCTGACAAAGACTGAAATTATACGGTTGCAGGCGCAGTTGCATGCTGAAATCAGCCGCGGTGAGAGAGAATTTAGCTTGTTAAGGTCAGTCTCGATTCTTGCTGAAATTTTAAAGACACAGCACGCTCTTGAGCTTCTTGAAACACAGGGCATTTTTGCGCTGTACCATTATTTTGTTAAGCTTGAGGAGGAGTCGCTCAGCACCAAAGTAAAGGCACTAAAGAATTTGATGAATGATATTCATTTTCGTACCGCAATTGTCAAGACAAAAAGGCTGTTTGCAGCTGGCATTGAGCATCCAAAGATTTCAAAGCTTAAAGAGCTGGTTTTAGGTGAGGTTGCTAAAAATCCGCATGCAAAGGTCATTGTTTTTAACCAGTTTAGGGATTCTGCTCTTAAGATTGTTGAAGAGCTTAACAATTCCGGGCAGGAGGGGATAAAAGCAGAGTTGTTTGTCGGCCAGGCAAAAAAGGCAGGAATAGGATTAACGCAAAAACGGCAGGGCGAGTTGCTTAACGAGTTCAAATTAGGATTGTTTAATGTTCTTGTTGCCACCTCGGTAGCAGAAGAGGGGCTAGATATTCCAAAAGTGGATTTAGTTGTTTTTTATGAGCCGGTTCCCTCCGCCATTCGGCATATACAAAGGCGCGGCAGGACAGGCAGGCAGGAAAGGGGGAGAGTTATTGTTCTTGTTGCAAAGGAAACACGGGATGAAGCTTATAGGTGGGCTGCGCATCGTAAGGAACAGATGATGCTTAAGCTGCTAAAAGAGCTAAAACATAAGCTTAGCTTTACTAATAATATAAAGCAAAGTTCTTTGGTTACAATCCCTGAACAAAAAACAAATGTTGTAATCCTTGTTGACTATCGGGAAAAAGGCTCTAATGTTATGAAGGAATTGATTGCAAGGGGAGTAAACCTGAGATTGGAGAAATTGGAAAGTGCGGATTTTATATTAAGCGGCAGGGTTTGTGTTGAGTACAAAACAACAGAGGATTTTATTAACTCCATTATTGATGGCAGGTTGCTGGAGCAGGCAAAGTCTATAAAAATGAATTTTCCAAAACCGTTAATCATGGTTGAGGGCGGGGATTTTTGCTCTGGAAGGAGGATTCATCCCAATGCAGTCAATGGCATGCTCGCGGCTCTGATTGTGAATTTTGGTATTCCTGTTATACATACCAAGGATGCTATGGAAACCGCCTCTCTTTTGTGCACCATTGCAAAAAAGGAGCAGGAAAAATTCGGGATTGATTTTACTCCTCATTCCAAAAAGCCGCTGACCGTAAAGGAACAACAGGAGTTTATTGTCGCTGCGCTGCCAGGCATCGGCCGGACCCTGTGCAGGCCGCTTCTTAACCATTTTAAATCAGTTAAGAATATTGTCAATGCAGGTGAGGAGGATTTACAAAAGATTGAAATGATAGGCGAAAAAAAAGCTGCTGACATAAAGAAGGTTCTTGAGGAGTTTTATGACGAAACTATAAGGTAATTGAAATGAAGATAGCTATTATCGGAACGCATGGAAGCGGAAAAACAACCCTTGCACTGCAACTTTTTGAAAGACTCTCAGTGGAGTTTCCTGGGAAAACTGTTGGTTTTCTTCAGGAGGTTGCCGGAAGGTGCCCATTTAAAATTAACAGGGGCGGGCTGGAAAGCCAGCTTTGGATTATTCAAAAGCAGCTCTTAGAGGAAATAGAGTTCTGTCAGGCCTATAATATTGTGGTTTGTGACAGAAGCCTACTAGACGCCTATATTTATACAAAAGATGTCTGTAATTTCTTTAATATTGGGATGCCGGGATGGATAGATGGACTGGTGGATTACCACATGCGCAGCTATGATTATATATTCAAGACAGAGCTGAATCCTTTTTTCCTTCAAAAGGATGGTGTCAGGAGTATAGACCCGCATTGGCAGAGGTTAATTGAGAATATTTTTAATGCAGTTCTGCAGGAAAAAAAGATAGCATACTTTACTCTGCCAAAGGAAAATCCATTGGAATTTATACTGGAAAAGATGGGGGTATTCTCAAACTATAGGCAGGGACATTAATTTTTGTGTATATTTCCTTGCCTATATAGGGAAGACTTTAACAAATTTCATACGAATATTAAAGTCTTCTCGTATAAGTCAAACTAAAGCTTACCTTATATCAAATCGCATAAATTTTGGAACAATTATTTTGCGATTTGATATTTAGTAAATCTCACAATTTGTTCATAAATTAATGAGATTTACTATTATTTCACCTTTCTTCCGACTGTCTTAGGCTGCAGGAAATGTGTTACATAATCCGGGCCGCCTGTCTTTGAGTCAGTGCCTGACATATTAAAGCCGCCAAACGGATGGACTCCGACCAATGCGCCTGTGCATTTCCTGTTCAGATAAAGATTTCCTACGTGGAAGTCTCTGATAGCCTGCTCAAGTTTTGCCTCATTCCTTGTGTATACACCGCCTGTCAGGCCATACTCTGTACTGTTTGCAATCCTCAGAGCATCATCAAAATCTTTTGCTTTGATTATAGCTAGTATAGGCCCAAATATTTCTTCCTGCGCAATTCTCGCATCCGGATCAACATCAGCGAAGATTGTCGGCTCTATGAAATAACCTATGTCAGAGTTGCCACAGCCTCCCAACACTAGTTTTCCCTCTTTCTTTCCAATGTCAATGTATTCCCTTATTTTGTTAAATGCATGCTGGTTTATTACAGGGCCAACATGATTTAAAGGATTATCAGAAGGCCCTAATCTTAATTTGCCAGCTTTCTCAACAAGCATCTCAACCACTGTGTTGTGTATGCTTTCCGGAACAATTAGCCTTGAGCATGAAGAACACTTCTGCCCCTGATAGCCAAACGCCGCGTTTATCGTGCCCGCCACTGCATTTTCCAGGTCAGCTTCTTCATCAATAATATGCGCATTCTTGCCGCCCATCTCAGCTACAAATCTCTTGAGCCATATCTGCCCATGCTGTGTTTTTGCGAGGTTCTCGTATATTCTTAACCCAACCTCTTTTGACCCAGTGAATGCAACAAATCTTGTTTGAGGGCTCTTTACCAAATATTCTCCAACTTCTGCTCCACTTCCTGGAACAAAGTTTACAACTCCCGGCGGCAGGCCCGCTTCTTCAAGCAGTTCGACAAACTTATAGCCTATGACAGGCGTGTCAGACGCAGGCTTTACAACAACTGTGTTTCCTGCAACAATAGGTGCTATTATCAATCCTGCAAGGATTGCGCAGGGATAATTCCAGGGAGGTATTACAACGCCTACTCCCAGGGGGATATACTGCATAAAGCCCTTTTCATCTGCTTTTTTTGTAACTCTCTGCAGTCTGCACCACCTCTCCGCATACCTAGAGTAGAAGTCAAGGAAGTCTATTGTTTCTGCCACTTCCCCGTCTGCTTCAGCCCATGTTTTTCCAGCTTCATACACGACTCCTGCGTTGAATTTATGCCTTTTTTCTATCAATAATTGCCTTGCCTTCAGCATGATAGCGATTCTTTTTTCTATCGGAATACCTTTCCAGCTTTCAAATGCTTTTGTTGCAAATCTAAGAGCACTTTCTGCATGGTGCGCCTCCCCCTTACTGGCAATGCCTATGGCCTCATTTTTATTTGAAGGGTTATATGAAGTTATTGTGCCCCCTTTATGTCTGGAGTATGTTTTAACCCCATCTAAAATTAATGGGTAACTCTCTCCAAATTCAGCTCTTGTCTCTGCAAGCGCATCAAGCATGCCTTGCTTTACAGCTTCATCCGAATAATCAAAGTATTCACAGTTCCTGAATGTTTTTTTGAATCTTGTTGCCATTCTTATAAAATTGTAGGGCGTTTTGATGCTATCATTCCCCTAATGTGATGAAGATAGTTTTCTATTGTCTTAAGAGAATATCCCTTTAGCTTACATTCTTGGACAACAATTGATTTGATTTCCTTAAAGGAGTGCATATTCATTATGCCCATTATATGGGCCAAAAATATAAAACTTCGCTTTTTACATTAAATTCCAGTATTAAGCGTAAAAAAACTACGCTTAATATATGTTATCTGTAATTATTTGGAATTTGTAGCCCCAACCACCCGCCCCTAATTTGTGGGCACTTTGCATAACTTAATAAATGAGAAATCAATTTAATAACAAAAGAGGATAACATGACAACTTCAATATTTTTACCTTTAATTTTTGCGATAATCTCCCCGTTTATTTGGGGATTTATGAATGTGCTTGATAAATTTGTTGTGTCTTATAGAGTAAAAAATCCCCTTAGTTTTACAATTGTTGCAGGAATTGTAAACTTAGCAATAGGAATTATCTTAGCGCTCTTTCTAAATTGGTCAAACATAACTCTTAGTGATTTATTTTTCCCAGCAATTGCTGGATTAATATTTGGCTCACAATTTTTTTTATATTATCATATGCTGGGAAAAGAGGAGATATCTAATGTAATTGGATTCGTCTATGTTTACCCAATAATTGTTGCAATCTTATCTTTTTTATTTCTTAACGAAAAATTATCTTTAGTGAGTTATATTGGTATATGTTTAATTTTATTAGGAGTAATTTTTCTTTCTGTCAAAGCGAAAAAAATTAAATTGAAAGTGTCTTTATGGATGATTGTTTCGCTTATCATTATTGTTGCCTTATACGAATTCTTTATTAAAATCGCAACAAATAACTTGCCGGAATTAAATGGCATTTCAATAAGCAGTATTTGTGTAGGGCTGGTAATACTGCCAGGATTATTTAACAAAAAGATAAGATTGGGGTTTCCAAGAGAGCTAAAAAATATTAAATGGGCGTTGCTCAATGAAAGCTTAACCTTTTTGGGAATTCTTACAACATATTTCGCAATGGCAGGTTTACCTGCAACAATTGTTTCGTCAATTGCCGCAACACAACCTTTTACAGTATTAATCTTAGAATCTCTTGCAAACAAAATCGGGGTTAAAATAAGTATTGAAAACAATTTCAGCAAGAAAATAGTTCCAATTTTGTTGATTGTCTTAGGCGTTGTGTTGCTTTATTTACCCGAGATTATCGCTTTAATGAGATAGCAAGGTGCCCAACTAAAAACTGATGGTTTCCCACCATCCGCAAATTCCAAATTAACTCTGCGGTGCTCACTTCGTTCGAGCCACGCTGCGCTCTCACTCCATTTTTATGTCCTACGGGACTAAAAATTCCGTTCGTGTCGAAAAACAGCGATTTAACGGAAAATTCTGTCGCTAAAGCTAAATCGCCAAGCGATTTCCAGAATTTTCCCAAATTGATTTTTCGAGGAAAAAATTGTGGGTTGTCTCAATTTTTTCAGCTCTGAAAAATCAACTTCGTTAAATCGCATATGTTAAAATCAATTATTACTTGGGGCACACACGAACTAAAATTATAAAAAACGGAAGGGGGCACACTCACGATTGGGCTACGCCCTTGGCGATTTATTTGATGGAATCAGGGGCAAAACTATAGAAACCGAAATGGGATAAAATAATATTTTATCTCAATCTTTTATTGATGCTTTTTCTATTGCTTCTAACATTTGCAACTACTCTATTATAACTCGTTCCAACAGGTACTATGGTTACTGTCTTTCCACCAATTAGTTCTCTTAATCTATTTGTAGCTTTTTTACCGCCAAACTGATACTTTTCTGGTGCATTTATTCCAGCTAACCGAACTACATTTGTTTTCCCAATTTTCCTACCAACAATGAAAGTGTCTCCATCTATAATCTGCTTAACTTTTCGTCTTATTACCATATCAAGCACCTCCTAATATTTTTTTTGCAATATCCATATTGCCTACAAAAATTCTTGCTAAAAGATAATTACTCTCTTTACAAGTATTAGGGTTCTCACACAAAGATTCTTCTGAATTTTCTTCTACAACTAACCTTAAACATTCTTTAAAGTCATTCAAAAATAATTTAACTCTTGAATTCTCTTTATTTAGTAGATATAATTGGGTTTTACCAACTATTCTAGATTTTTTTAAATATCCTTTTTTTTCGAATTCTCCAATTATCTCATAAGCTTTAGGTTTTGAGATTTGAAGTTCCTTTGCCATATCTCCAACCGCAAAATCTAAGTCCACATTCTCCATCAAGTATTCAAGAATGCGATTTGGTATGGTGTTACCATAGGTTTCACAAAATGCTCCAATTTCATTCATTCGTTCATTCATTTTCATCAACTCCAATCATTCTTATCTAATAATCTCATACAGTTCTTTCAACTTTCTGGGGTTAAGACTGATATGCCAATCAGATCCTTTCCCGGTTCTTTTCTTAATCTTCAATATCCATTGATTATTAATTGCATCACGATATTCTCTCTCAAATTCTTTATATTCTTCTTTTTGTAGCCATTTTGTTTTAGAGCTAATCATCTTTTCTTGGGGAGTGTGTTTCCCACCAATGATTCTCTTGTTTAGCATTAGACTGATTATTGCTTTTAAAGAGGGATTCATGCATAAACTCTCTGCTAATACTAGTTTCTTATGGTTAATTTTTATTAACTAACAGTTAATAATTGCTTATTATATATAAATCTTCCGGTCAAAAAACTCTGTAGAAAAGTTAAATAACCCGGCAATCTAATGGCTGCTGGGTGGGAGTGCACCCCCCATGAAAAGAAAAAAGAAAGACTGTTTATTATAGGTTTGCAGAGCAATTGCTCAAAACATTAAGAAACAGTTGTTATATTGGTTAATTGTATTAAGTTCTAGTTCAGCGCATTCAGCCGTTTTATCCGCTCCTCAACATGCGGATGTGTGCTGAATAATGTAAATAATCCTTTTGCAGAAAAAGGATTTACTATAAATAAGGATGCTGTTGTCTTTGTCCCGAAACCTAATGGACTGGAAAGCGCGTTTTTATGCAGCTTTGCAAGCGCAGTTGCTAATGCCCTGCCATTTTTGATAAGCTTGGCTCCTGTTTCATCAGCTAAATATTCTCTGCTTCTTGATATTGCCAGCTGGATTATAAGTGCAATGAGTGGAGTCAATATTACAAGAGCCAGCAATTCAATGCCATTTTCTCTGTTATTTCTATCGCCTCCTACAATTGCACTAAACCTCATAATATAAGCCAGCCAGGATATTATTCCAGCTATTGTTGCAGCAATTGTTGCAATAAGAGTATCCCTGTTTTTGATGTGGCTGATTTCATGGGCAACCACTCCCTTTAATTCGTCTTTAGTCAGCAATTCCATTAAGCCCTGTGTGCAGGCGATTGATGCGTGTTGAGGGTTTCTCCCGGTTGCAAACGCATTTGCTTGGCTGATGGGGAGGATGTACACTTTTGGTGTTGGTATCTTTGCTTCCTGAACAATTTCATCAACAATATCATAAAGCTTTTTGTGCTCGTGCCTGTCAGCCGGCTTGGCGCCGTACATTCTTAATATTAGCTTGTCACTAAACCAGTAGGTGCCAAAATTTATTGCAATCGATAAAAGCAGGCTAATATAAAACCCATTAACGCCTCCGAACAATCTACCAAGATATAGTAAAATTCCCGTGAGTATTCCGAGTAAAATCACTGTTTTGATTTGGTTTTGTACTTTTATCATCCTAAAGAGTTATAGTAAAGGGTTGTTTAAATAATTAGCGGCTTCTTCTGTTAATATAATTTATAATTCCCTCAATCTGCCTTAACTTTGTATGTTTATATAGGAAATGCCTTAGCTCATTATTTATTTTAGCTCCTTTTTGGCTTAGCTCTGAATTGAGTTTTGCATAGAGTTTTTTTCCCTCACTGTCAAGGTCTGTTAATATCAAACATTCATTATTTTTATCAAGCCGCTCTATAAATTCCTCTGCAGCTGCGGCCAGGGATTTTTTTAGAGTGTAAATCCTTTTGAACCCTAGCTGCTGTAAGGCTTTTCTGTCTTTTGCGCCCTCTGCAATAATAGGAGTATTGCTATATTTCTCAGCTAATCTCATTAATTCTTTGATAGTGTCCATGCTATAACGGCAGACATAAATAATAACCCAGATAGTTTATGTCTGCCGAATATAGTAACGGAAAGTTAGGTATAAAAATTAATGTCCGTTACTATAAAAGCATAAATTAAATATACATTAAATGATTTCTAGATGATTAATGATTCCAATTAGCACTATTCTTAAGCATTACAAAAGAAGGGATATTCAGAATGCTATGGTCAGCCATGCGCTGGACAAAGAGGTTGCGGTGAAGTATGGTGATGGTGGTTTTGGCAAAAGGCCGGATATACTCCAGCATCCCTCTGATGTTCTTGAGCTTGCAAAGAATGGCGCTTCTTCATTTCACTGTTCGGAGGAGCTCTGGGAAAATCCGCTCTCTTTGGATACTGATATGAAAAAAGCAGATGTTAATCGCCTCAGAAAGGGGTGGGACCTTATTCTTGATATTGACTGCAAGGTGCTGGATTATTCTACAATCGCCGCGGATCTGCTGGTAAAAGCGCTTAAGCATTTTGAAATTGGCTGTGTCTGTGTAAAATTTTCAGGAAATCATGGGTTTCATATTGGGATCCCATTTGAGGCATTTCCAGAAAAGGTTCATAGTATTTACATAAAGGAGCAGTTTCCGGATGGCCCGAAAAAGATTGCTTTGTTTCTGGCAAAGATGATAAAGGAGCGCCTCGCAGAAAAGCTGCTTGGCTTTGATACTATTGATATTATTGCCGCAAAGTCGGGCAGGAGTTTCAGCGATATTGTTAAGGATGGCAGGTTTGACCCGTTCGAAGTGCTGGCTATTGATACAATTCTTATTGCTCCAAGGCATTTGTATAGAATGCCCTATTGCCTGAATGAAAAAAGCGGGTTGGTAAGCATTCCAATCAACCCCGATAGGATTCTGGAGTTTGATAAAGCCTCAGCCATTCCTGAAAAAGTGCGTGTTAATGAGTTTGTTTTTCTTGATAGGGCAAAGGTTTGCCCTGGGGAGGCAAAAAATCTTATTATGCAGGCATTTGATGCGAATGTTGAGGATTTAGAAAGAAGTGAGTCAGAGCATAAGCCAACGTATACAAAAAGTTTTGAGGCTCCAAAGATTGCCCTTGCAGAGGATTATTTTCCGCCCTGCATAAAAAAAATATTGGCAGGCCTTGAGGATGGCAAGAAGCGAAGCTTGTTTATCCTCATTAATTTTCTTACAAATGTTGGCTGGGATTATGAGAAGATAGGGGCTCTTTTAGGGGAGTGGAACAAGCGCAACAAGGAGGAGTTAAGGGAAGTCATCCTGAAGGGCCAGCTTAACTATCATCAAAAGAGCAATAAGAGGGTTCTTCCCCCAAACTGCGCGGCAAAGCAGTACTATCAGGATATACATATCTGTATTCCTGACGGACTGTGCTCTAAAATTAAGAATCCTGTTAATTATGCGCTGATTAAAGCAAGGAAGCGCAGCGAGAAATTTTAGTGAACCAATTTCCAAAATCTTTATAAACGCATAATGTTTTTCTTCCTGAATATTAGAGTTTGGCCTGAAAAGAAGTTTTTCTTTTTTTCTGGAAAAGCTTCAGCAAAAGGCAGTTTGCATCAGCCTAAAAAGGATAAGGCTTAACTTTAAACTTTAAAATGCCAACAACACGAAGTCCGAAATGCGGGAGTATGCAATTTTGGCATAGGCGCAGGGCTAGGCGAATGTATCCTCTTGTCAGGTCTTGGGCAAAGACAAATGAGGCTAAATTATTGGGCTTTGGCGGTTACAAAGCAGGAATGCTCCATGCAATGGTGGTGGATAACAGGACAAACTCCACGACAAAGGGTGAGAGCATTTCTATTCCGGTAACAGTTTTTGAGTGTCCTCCTCTCAAAGTGCTTTCTATGCGTTTTTATAAAAAGACTCCTTATGGCTTAAAGGCATCAGATTCTTTTTATGCGCCGAATCTTGACAAGGACTTGGCTAGAAAGATTAGGCTTCCAAAGAAAACAACAAAAACTCCGGAAAATATTGACTTAGGAAAATATTATGATATCACTGTTCAGCTTTACACATGCCCTAGAGCTAGTGGGCTGAAGAAAAAGCCTGAAATTTTTGAGGTCGCCTGCGGTGGCGCATCTATTAAAGATAAGTTTGATTTTGCTAAGTCGCTCCTTAATCGGGAGATAAAGGTAAGTGAGGTTTTCAAGGCAGGGGAGCAGGTTGACACGCATGGCGTTTCCAAAGGCAAGGGCTATCAGGGTCCTGTCAGAAGGTTTGGTATCAGCATTAGGTCTCACAAGTCCGAGAAAACCAAGCGTGGTCCAGGCAGCTTAGGTGCATGGACGGGTAATAGAAGCTGGACAGTTTCTCATGCCGGACAGATGGGTTTCCATACAAGGACAGAATTTAATAAGCAGCTTATAATGGTTGGCAGTAATCCGGAGTTTGTTAATCCAGCTGGAGGGTTTGTTCGATATGGAAAGGTAAAAAATGATTTTGTTTTGTTTAAGGGTTCGGTTATCGGGCCGGCAAAGCGCTTTGTAAGGTTTAATCATACAATAAGGTCAAACAGGAAGTTTTCGAAAGAGGCGCCGTTGATTGAGGTTCTTGTAAAATGAAGGAGCTCAAGGTGTTATCGCTAGAAAACAGGGAGATTAAAAAGACTATTTTGCCTATACAATTTTCAGAGCCTATTCGGCTTAATCTTATTCAGAGAGCTGTTGATTCATTACAAAGTATTAAAAGAAAAAGGTATGGTGCCAGCCCAGGGGCTGGGAAGCGCGCTGCAGCAAAGCTGTCGAGGAGAAGACGGGAATACAAAGGTTCGTATGGATTAGGTATTTCAAGAGTGCCAAGAAAAATCATGTCAAGAAATGGGACAAGAATGGCATGGGTAGGAGCTTTTGCGCCTGGCATGGTGGGAGGTAGGCGTGCTCATCCTCCTAAAGCCGAAAAAATCTGGAATAAGGAGATAAACAAAAAAGAGCGAAGAAAGGCGATTAGGAGTGCTCTTGCAGCAACGCTTGATAAAGAATCAGTCATAAAGCGCGGCCATGCACCTCCTGAAAGTTATCCGTTTATTATTACATCAGCAATAGAGAATATTGACAAAACGCAGGCTGTGTTGGGTGCACTGAATAATCTTGGCTTTAGCGCAGAGTTTGAGAGAACAAAATATAAAAAGATTCGCGCAGGCAGAGGCAAATCAAGAGGCAGAAAGTATAAACGAAAAAAGGGGTTGCTTCTTGTTGTTTCAGCAGAGTGCAGTCTAGTAAGGGCTGCAAGAAATATTCCGGGTGTGGATATTATTCCTGTTAAGCATATTAATGCTGAGTTTCTGGCTCCTGGAGGGGTGCCTGGCAGGCTTACCTTGTTTACTGATAATGCAATCAATCTTTTAGAGAAGGAAAAGCTGTTTTTAGGATAAAACAATGAAAATTCAAAAACGATCCAGAAGTAAAAAAGAACCAGAACAGAAATTTGACCCTTATAAGATTATTAAATATCCCCTGAATACTGAAAAATCAATTAGGATGATGGAGTCAGAGAACAAGCTTTTGTTTGTTGTTGACAGAAACGCAACAAAAAAGGATGTTAAAAAAGCGGTTGAAGCTTTATTCAAGGCAAAGGTTGCCAGTGTTAATACAATGATTAAGTTGGATAATACAAAAAAGGCGTTTGTTAAGTTTAAGCCTGAAACATTGGCGATTGATATAGCAACAAACCTGGGATTAATGTAATGGCAAATCGCACAAATTTTGAAACAATTATTTCGCGATTTGCTATTTGATAAATCTCACAATTTGTTCATAAATTAATAAGATTTATTATAAGATGGGAAAAAATTTAATGCAGCAGGCAAGGGGTAAAGGTTCACTTAATTATAGAGCTCCAAGCTTTAGGTACCATGGTAGGATCAGTTTTAGGGGTGCAAGTGAGACTACTGTCAAAGGAGTGATTGTTGACCTTGTTAAATGCCCTGGTCATTCAGCACCATTAGCTGAGGTTAAATATGATGACGGTCAGCTGTGCTACCTGCCAGCTCCCGAGGGTATACGGGTTGGTGATGCCACCTATTGTGGTGCAGAGAGTGAGGTAAAAAATGGGAATGTTATGGCACTGCGGCGTATTCCAGAGGGAACTTTAATTAATAATATTGAAAACAGTCCTGGTGATGGCGGAAAATTTTGCCGGGCAGCTGGCACATTTGCCAGGGTTCTTGTCAAAGCCGAGAATTATGTTACAGTGCAACTGCCCTCAAAAAAGGAAAAGCAGCTGCATGCTGATTGCAGGGCTTGCATTGGTGTTTTGGCTGGTGGTGGAGCAAAGGAGAAACCATTATTAAAAGCAGGAAAGCACTGGCATATGAAAACAGCCAGAAACAAGCGATATCCAACAGTCAGTGGAGTTTCGCAGAATGCAGTTGACCATCCCTTTGGGGGCTCAAGTTCTGCGCATAAAGGCAGGCCGCTAACAGCGCCGCATAACGCTCCACCCGGCAGAAAGGTTGGAAAAATAAGGGCTCGGCGCACTGGAAGGGTTAAGAGGTAAAAATGGCAAAAAAGATTTTTACATATCGTGGAAAGACTTTAGACGAACTAAAAAAAATGAGTTTAAAGGAGTTGGCGGAGTTCTTGCCGGCTAGGTGCAGGAGAAATATCAAGCGTGGATTACCACTCGCTGAGCTAAAACTTTTAAAGGATATTGAATCAGGGGACAAAAACATCAGGACGCATGTCCGGGATATGGTCGTCCTGCCATTGATGATTGGTAAAACCATTAAAATTCATAATGGCAAGGAGTTTGTTCCGATATTAATACAGGAAGATATGCTTGGGCACTATCTAGGAGAGTTTTCCATGACAAGAAGGTCGGTTAAGCATAATGCTCCGGGTATTGGTGCTACAAGGTCAAGCGCAAGCTTGTCAGTCAAATAAAAATGAAAGGATTAACTTATCTTAACATTGGAGAGAATCATGCAAAAGCGTCAACACTGGCGCTGCCTGTTTCAACAAAGCACTGCATAGAAATTTGCAGGTGGATTAAGCACAAGAATGTGGCGGCAGCAAAAAAGATGCTTGAGGATGTTATTGAATACAGGCAGGCAGTTCCTTTCAAGCACTTTTACCATAATATTGGCCACAGAAAGGGAAGGATGGCTGCTGGAAGATACCCTATTAAGGCCTGTAAAGTAGTGCTGCAGTTAATCAAAGCAGCAGAGGCAAACGCTTCGCTAAAAGGCTTAAACCTCAATAATCTTTTTATTGCATTAATAATTCCAAACAAAGGGGCAAAAAATATAAGGCCCGGCAGGATACACGGAAGGGCTGCCAAAAACACACATCTTCAGGTGGTAGTTGAGGAACAAAAAGAATCAAAAAAGAATGCAGCGGTAAAATCTCCTATTAAAAAAGGTGGGTAAAAAAATGATTGAAAGAAAGTTTATCGCAGAAAAAATCAAGGAATTCCAGATAGAAGAATATATTTCTAATAATATTCCCAATATAGGCCATAGCCACACAAAATTGCAACGCACACCTTTAGGGGAAAAGATTACAATTTATGCTGCAAGGCCTGGATTGGTTGTTGGCAGGAGCGGGGAGAATATTAAGAAGCTCACTAAGAATCTTAAGAAAAAGTTTGGTCTTGAAAACCCGCAGATTGAGATAAGCGAAGTTGAAAATATCTACCTGAATGCTAATATTGTTGCAGAGAGTATTGCTTCAGCGCTCGAACGGTTTGGTTCTCAGAGATTTAAGGGCATTGGCCATAAAACAATGAGTGATGTTATGGCGGCTGGCGCTAGGGGTATTGAAATTGTGTTGTCAGGAAAAATACCAGGCGCAAGAGCAAAGTCATGGCGATTTTATGTTGGCTACCTAAAAAAGTGCGGTAATATCGCGATTACAGGTGTTGATGCCGCTTGCGCGTCAGCGCAGCTTAAGTCAGGTGTTATTGGAGTGAGGGTTAAGATTATGCAGCCTAATATAATTTTACCGGATAAAATTGATTTACTGCCTGTAGTAGATATTAAGCCAGAAGAGGCAAAAGATAAAAAAGAGGAAAAAAAGGGTGAGGAGAAGATAGAGGTTAAAGCAGAGGAAAAACCCTCTGCAAAAGAGGCAAAGCCAAAAAGGAAAAAAAGCGAGGAAAAAAAGCCTTCTGCACGAAAACCGAAAAAAGAGGCAAAGGAAAAATCCAAAGAGGGTGCTATTAGCCAATGAAATCCAAAGAATTTCAGTCAATGAATGCAAATGATTTATGCGATAAACTTGGAGAGGCACAAAAGGAGCTTATTAAGTTAAATGCACAGATTGCAACAAAAACCGCTCTTAAGAGTCCTGCAAAGGTGAAAAACACAAAAAAGGTTATTGCTCTGATTAAGGGGCTATTGCATAAAAAATTCCTGGAGGAAACAGGGGCAGAAAAAGGAGGAATTAAAACCAAATGAATATTGTGTGTCCAACCTGCGGACTACCAAAAGAGTTATGTGTGTGCGAAGTGATTGCGAAAGAGACGCAAAAGATTGAAATTAGGATTATAAAAAAGAAGTTCGGAAAAAAATATACTGTGATTGAAGGAATGAATCCAAAGGAGATTGACGTGAAGGACCTTATTAAAAAGCTTAAGGAGAAATTTGCCTGCGGAGGCACGGCAAAGGAGGGCAAAATTGAGTTGCAGGGCGACCATAAATCAAATATGAAGAATGCGCTTATAAGCCTTGGTTTTGCCGCAGAAACCATAATCATCAGATAAAAAGGTATGGAAATATGAAAACAGAAACACAATGTGACGATAAGAAGTGCGCCGTGCACGGCAGGGTGCTGCCTAGAGGGAGAGCCTTTACCGGCACTGTTGTAGCTACAAAAATGCAAAAAACCGCAGTTATAGAGTGGGTTTGGCACAGGAAAATTCCCAAATATGAAAGGTATGAAGCAAAAATTATTAGAGTGGCGGCACATAACTCTCCATGCCTCGATGCGCAGAAGGGAGACAAAGTTATGATTCAGGAGTGCCGTCCGCTTAGCAAAACCAAGAATTTTGTTATTGTTAAAATTTTGGGAAAAGATGTTGAGTTCCTTGGCAAAGAAGAATCAAAAGATGAGTTTGATATCAAAAGAAAAAAGGAAAAAGCCGCTGAAAGCGTAGGGGGCAAAGAGGCTACAGAAAATGAAGAGCATTAAATCAAGTATAACACGCGGACTGCCGGTAGGGTCGCGTATGGAAGCCTGTGATAATTCAGGTGCGAAAATTGTTGAGATTATTAGTGTTAAAACTTATAAGTCTGTTAAGGGGCGAAGGCCTACAGCAGGCGTCGGAGATTTGGTCTTTGTTTCAGTTGTGAAGGGAAAGCCAGAGATAAGAAAGCAGGTTGTCCCAGCAGTGATTGTAAGGCAAAAAATGGCATATAAGCGAAGGAATGGCATTCGGGTCTTTTTTGAGGATAATGCAGCAGTTGTCCTGAAAGATGAAGATGGAAACCCAAGGGGAACTATCTTTAAGGGGCCTATTGCAAAGGAAGCGGCTGAAAGGTGGCCTCCTATTGCTAAATTATCAAAAATAATTGTGTAAAATGAAAAAAAAATTTGTTAAAAGCTGGCGGGGAAGCAAACAACCGCGCAAACAGAGGAAGTATCTCCATAATCTTCCGTTACACTTAAGAAAGACGATTATGCAGGCAACTTTGTCGCACGAGCTGCGAGAAAAGTATAGAATGCGGAATGTTGGAATCAGGAAGGGTGATAAGGTAAGGGTTATGCGAGGAAGTTTCAGGGGCAAGATTGGCAGGGTAGAGCGCGTCAATCCAAAACTAAGAAAGGTGTATATTGGGGGGGTTGAGTGGACAAAGAGGGATGGAAGCAAAGCACTCTATCCTATAAACCCCTCAAAGGTTATGATTCAGGAATTGGAGCTAAAAGATTCGAGGAGGTTAAAACAGACTGAAAAGGCTGAAAAAAGCAAATGAAAAGTCATCTTAAAAGGTTAGCAACACCTAAGACCTGGTTTGTAAAGAGAAAAGAACATACTTTTATAACAAAACCAAAGCCGGGAAAGCACTATCTAAAGTTATGCCTTCCTCTTTCATTAGTACTCAAGGATTTTATTAAGGTTGCAAATACAACACGAGAGGCAAAGAAGCTGCTTAATTTGCATGAATTGTTGATTGATGGTAAACGTGAAAGAGATGTTAAAACCGGGGTTGGGTTTATGGATACAATCTGTATAGCTGGCCTGAACAAATGCTTTCGTGTTGTCATTAACGAAAAAGGCAGGCTTGCGCTGATGGATATAAGCAAAGAGAATAGTGCTGTTAAAACCTGCAAGATTGTTGGCAAGCGCAAGATAAAAGGAGGCAAGACACAGCTGAATCTGTTTGATGGCAGGAACATCCTTGTTGAGAATGATAAATACAAGGTGGGGGATAGTTTGGTTATTGAGGTTCCATCGCAAAAGATTGTGAAGCATCTTAAACTTGATAAGGGTGCCATGATTGTTATTATAGACGGAAAAAGCATTGGCCAATATGGCACTGTTGAGTCAATCAAGGAAAAATATCTGGTTTATTCCACAAAAAAAGGAAAAGGTGAAACTTTAAGGAGCTATAGTTTTGTTGTTGAAAATGAGCAATAAAAAAGACAATGTTATGCGGAGAATAAAGGTTGCAAAGATTACTTTAAATATAGGTGCAGGAAAAGAGCAGACAAAACTTGAAAAGGGCTTAAAATTACTTGAGTTAATTACCGGAATGGCGCCGAAAAAGGCTGCTACAAAGAAAAGGATACCTAACTGGGGTTTGCGTCCTGGTCTGGTTGTTGGATGCAGTGTCACGGTGCGAGGAAAACCGGCTGAAGAGCTGTTAAAGAGGTTTATTGAAGCAAAGGAATATCATCTCATAACAAATATGTTTGATAACAAAGGTAATCTAGCATTTGGTTTTGCAGAATACATCGACATTGAGGGTGTTAAATACAGCCCTGAGATAGGGGTTATGGGATTTAATGTTGCTGTTACGCTTGAAAGGCCGGGGTATCGTGTTAAACGCAGGCTTTATAAAAGAACATCTATTAGCAAATCCCACATTATAACCAAAGAGGAGGCAATTGCTTTCATGAAAGAGAAATTTAGTGTTAAGTTTGAGGATGTGGAATGACAACAAGCGATTATAGGAAGGCATTTAAGCAGCTTAAGGCAAAGCCATTCAAGCAAAAGAAGTATACCAAGCATAATGCCCCGAAAAAAAGGACTACTGGTTATGGAATTCATAAATGCAGAAGGTGCGGCAGGTCAGGCGGGCATATTAATAAGTATGGCCTTCACCTGTGCCGGCAGTGCTTCAGAGAGATTGCAGTGAAGTTAGGATTTAAAAAGTTTAGTTGAGGTTTGAAAAATGTTAAATGATACCCTATCAAATGTTCTGTCAAACATTTTAAATTATGAAAGGCTTGGAAACAGAGAGTGCATAATTTCACCATCATCAAAGGTTATTAAAGCTGTGCTTGAGCTGTTGAATCAGCATGGCTATATTGGAAAAACAGAGGAGCTAACTCCGGAAAAGGGTGGGGTTTTAAAAGTCAGTCTTTTGGGAGCGATCAATAAGTGTGGGGTAATCAAGCCAAGGTTTTCCTTTAAGGTTGCGGACCTTGAGAAGTACGAAAAAAGGTTTTTGCCGGCAAAGCATATGGGGTTGTTGGTTGTTTCAACACCAAAAGGGGTTATGACCCATTTGGAGGCAAAAAAGATAAAGAGCGGAGGAAAGCTTCTGGCTTACTGTTACTAAGATGAGAATCAAAATAGATGAGCAGCTAAAGATTCCGGATGGAGTAGAGGTAAAACTAGATGGCGGGCTGGTAACGGCAAAAGGGCCGAAAGGAGAGAGTAGCAAGAGGATTTTTTGCACAAACCTCATTATGGATGTTAAGGAAGGCAAGGTAATTATGAAAAGTGAGAATGCAACAAAACATGATAAAACAATGTTTTATACTGCTTATTCTCATATCAAAAATATGCTGGAAGGTGTAAGCCGCGGTTTTGTATACAAGCTTAAGGTTTGTGCCAGCCATTTTCCAATTAAGGTGAGTATTGCTGATAATGTTTTTGCAGTGAAAAATTTCCTTGGCGAGAAAATTCCGAGAACTGTAAAAATAAACCCAAATGTACATGTGAAAATAGAGGGGGATATTATTACTGTAGAGGGCGCTGATCTTGAGCAGACAAGCCAGACAGCGGCTAATATTGAACAGATTAGCAAAGTTTCAAATAGGGACTTAAGGGTGTTTCAGGATGGCATTTATATAACAAGCAAGGCAGGTAAACCAATCCAATGAAAATAAACACTGCTTTAAAAATGCGAAGCAAAGTTGATGAGAATGACAGCGCCAGATTGCTTGCTGTGAGAAAAGTAAGCAAGGCCAGAAAACCGGATTTTATAAGGCAGTGCGCTCATAAAGAGAGGCAGCTAATCAATAACTGGAGAAAACCAAGGGGCCTTCATTCAAAGATGCGGCTGCATAAAAAAGGGAAACGCTTGACCGTAAAGATTGGCTGGAAGAGCCCGGCAGCAGTGAGAGGATTAAGCCGTGAGGGCCTTATTCAGGCAAGGGTGCATTCACTGAATGATTTGAAATCCCTGACAAATGCTCATGGGGTGATAATCGGCAGCAGTGTTGGTGCCAGAAAAAGGATAGTTTTACTGCAGGAAATTAAAAAAATGGGGTTGAGGGTGTTAAATGTCAAAGATGTGGATGCTGCATTAATGGCGCTGGAGGGGGGCTTTAAAAGAAAAAAAGAGGCAAAGCTTTTGGCAAAAAAAGAGGAAGAAAAAGTAAAAGAGACAGTGCAGAAAAAAGCGCCGGAAAAAACACTTCCGGAAAAGATTGACGCTGAGAAAAAAAAGATGGAAGAAAAAAAGGAGCTTGATAAGCTACTGACAAAAAAGGATTGAAAATGGAATTAAAAGTGCAAAAAAGATTAGCGGGAAAAGTATTAAAGTGCTCACATTATAGGGTAAAGCTTGACATAAATCGGCTCAGCGATATTAAGGAAGCCATTACAAAGGCAGATATCCGTTCTTTAGTTAATGAAGGTGCAATAACTGAAAAACCTATTAAGGGAATTTCAAGAGGAAGGGCGCGAAAGAAACAGCGGCAAAAGAGAAAAGGACGTAGGCAGGGGGCTGGCTCCAGAAAGGGCTCGCCCGGTGCAAGATTATCCAGAAAGGATAGCTGGATTGCAAGAGCAAGGTCCCAAAGAAGGTTCCTAAGCGAGCTAAAGCTTAAAAAACTGATTTCAGCAAAAACAGCGCGTACTGTTTACAGTAAAATAAAGGGGGGATTTTTCAGGAGTAAAAGGCATATTAAATTGTTTTTGGAGGAAAATAGTCTTTTTAACAAGTGAAAATGGTGTCAAGGTCTATTAAAACAATAAGATATAGAAGGCAGCGGGAGAAAAAAACTAATTATATTTCCAGAAGAAAGCTTTTGATGAGCACGCATCCGAGGTTGGTTGTCAGGAGATCGCTGAAAAATATCTGGCTTCAGGTTGTTGAGCATCATCCGAATGGCGATAAGGCTATAGCATCGGCGCATTCAAGAGAGCTGATTAAGTTAGGGTGGAAGGGCTCCAGAAAAAATCTTCCGGCAGCGTATCTTACAGGGCTTTTGCTGGCTAAGAAAGCTAAGCTCAAGCATGTGAAGAGTGTGATTCCTGACCTTGGGTTATATCGTATTGTTCACGGTTCAAAACTATTTGCTGCACTTCAAGGTGTGAAAGAGGGGGCATTGCAGCTTTCTATTGGAGAGAATGCTGTGCCAAAGCTCGATAGGATTCAGGGGAAGCATATTCCTAAATTTCAAAATAATTTTAATGAAATAAAGAAGAAAATAATGGTTTAAAAAAAATGGCAAAAGAAAAGAAAAGCAAAACAGAGGCTGCAGCAAAAGCAGCAGAGCCTGAAGTTGCTGTAGCACCAAAAGTCGATAGTAATGCTGACATGTCAGAAATCGCCATTCGCAAACTACCTGCTTTAGCTCAGAGTAAGAAGGCGATTTCTGAGCATGCTCAAGAACACGCCACGGGCTTTAGCCCAGCGGTTCTTGACATAAAGGCAGAACAGGGAAAGACAGAAACTGCACCGGAACAAATACCTATTATAGGAACAGAGGAAGCGCCTGTTGCTGAAGAGGAGCTTACAGAAACAAAGGAGGCGAAAGCTAGCGAGGATGTTTCATCCTGGAAGCCTAAAACTGTTTTAGGAAAGAAGGTGAGGAGCGGTGAAATTACTAATTTAAGCACAATTCTTGATAGTGGGCTGAACATTTTAGAGCCGCAGATTGTTGAGGCATTGGTGCCAAACCTTGAGAGTGATTTTATCCTGATAGGGCAGTCAAGGGGAAAATTTGGTGGCGGTCAGAGAAGAATATTCAAACAGACACAAAAAAAGACGAAGGAGGGCAATAAGCCAAGCTTTTCAACAGTTGCAGTTGTAGGCAACAAGAATGGGTATATGGGTATTGGGCTTGGTAAAAGCAGGGAAACAGTTCCTGCAAGAGAAAAAGCAATCAGAAAAGCAAAATTGAATATATTTAAGGTTGCGCGCGGCTGTGGATGCTGGGAGTGCGGATGTAAGGAGCCTCATTCGATTCCTTTTGCAGTTAATGGTAAATGTGGCAGTGTAAGAATACGTCTTATGCCAGCTCCAAAAGGTAAAGGATTAATTGTTGAGTCAGAATGTGTTAAGCTTTTAAAGCTTGCCGGCATTAAAGATGTCTGGTCTCAAACACTGGGGCAGACAAAGGTTAGAAATAATCTTATTAATGCCTGTGTTGATGCCATGAAAAAGCTTGTTAAAACAAAGATTAGGCCCGAGGCGCTTCCGGAACTTGGCTATGTTGAGGGCCCTGTACAGGGAAAGGAGGGCGGTGCTTGAATATGGTTGAATCCAAAGAAAGCAGGGAAAAACTATCCAATCATCAGAATCTTGCGGTTATTCTAGTTAGGGGTTTTCTGCATATGGAGGGAAGCATTCGCAGCACTTTGCAGATGTTAAACCTACATCACAGGCTTTGTTGTGTTGTTGTGAAAGACACTCCGGCTTATAAGGGCATGTTAAGAAAATGCAAGGATTATATTACTTGGGGCGAGATTAATGAAGCAACCTTAAAAGAGCTTAAGGATAAGCGCCAGGAAACTATTATAGTGAAAGGGGAAAAAATAGTTGCTCCCTTTTTTAGGTTGCATCCTCCAGTTAAGGGGTTTGAACGTGGTGGCATTAAGGCCTCGTTTAAAACAGGAGGGGTTGTTGGATATAGAAGCGCAAAAGTAAATGATTTATTGAAAAGGATGATTTAAAAATGGTGGTTAACAGAAGGAAAAAGAATGTGCGGATGCGCGGTTCACAGACGCATGGCTGGGGCGCTAAAAAAAAGCATAGAGGTGCAGGCAATCGCGGTGGAAGGGGAATGGCTGGTACAGGAAAGCGCGCTGATTCAAAAAAGCCATCAATATGGAAGCTGCCGTATTTTGGCCAGCATGGGTTCTTTAATCATAATCCTAAAAAATATAAAGATGTAAACGCTGTAACAACAAAAGATGTTGAGGAGAAGATTCGTGTTTGGCAAAAGCTTGGTCTTGTAAGTGAGGATAAAGGTTTTATTGTTATTGATCTGCCAAAGATTGGTTTTAAAAAGCTTGTTGCAAATGGAAAAATTACTAAAAAGATGCGGATTATAGTGCCATACGCCTCAAAGAGTGTGATTGAGCGCGTTAAAAAGGCAGGGGGAGAGGTAATTACCTCAAAACAAAATCAAAAAGAGGATTAATCCGGTTTTTTAAGGAATAACAGTTTTAAAAATGTCATTTTTAAAAACATTAATCTCAAATTTTCCAGAGGTTGCTAAGCCGCTTCAGAAAAAGCTTTCTTTTAAGGAAAAGCTTAAGTGGACGTTGATTATTCTTGTTATCTTTTTTGTAATGAGTCTTGTGCCGTTGTTTGGCCTTGGGAAGAATGAGCTGCAGAGGTTTGAGTTTTTGTCTATTATTCTTGGAGCGAGTTTTGGCTCTATTCTTTCTCTTGGAATAGGCCCATTGGTTACTGCTTCAATTGTTTTGCAGCTGTTGAACGGTTCTGGCATTATTAAGTTTGATTTAACCTCTTCCGAGGGCAAAAAAACGTTTCAGGGCATCCAGAAATTGTTAGGTGTTTTTTTTGTTATTTTTGAGTCAGCAATCTATGTTTTTATGGGCGGTTTGGCTCCAGACCCGGCTTTGGCAGGAACTTCTTTGTTTACCCAGCTGGAGTTTGTCCTGGTATTTCAGCTTATTTTAGGCGGTCTTTTGATTATGTTTATGGATGAGGTTGTTTCAAAATGGGGTTTTGGAAGTGGTATTTCACTATTTATTGCAGCCGGAGTTAGCCAGGAGATTTTTATCAGGGCTTTATCACCTTTGCCATCCCCGACAAATCCGGATATTTCTACCGGTGCGATTCCAGCCCTATTTCAAAGTTTATCCGCTGGTGATCCCCAAACAGCTGGCTTAATGCTGGCATCAATTGTTTTTACAATCGCAGTTTTTGTCATTTGCGTCTATGCACAGGCAATGAAGGTGGAAATTCCGCTTTCTTTTGGAAGGGTTAGGGGCTATGGTGTAAGATGGCCCCTGAGTTTTATGTACACTTCTAATATTCCAGTTATTTTGGTTGCTGCTTTATTGGCGAATATACAGCTTTGGGCCAGGCTGCTTCAGAATTGGGGCTATCCTGTTTTAGGCACGTTTTCAGCTTCAGGCAATCCAATTAGCGGGCTTGTTACATGGATTGTTAATCCTAATATTGTTAAAAGTGTCATTACAGGCAGCCTTAGCTTAGCTATTGTATGGCAGGCTGTTGTTTATATTTTTATTATGATGGTTGGTGCTGTTATTTTCTCCTGGTTTTGGGTTCAGACAGCTGGGATGGATGCTGCCTCGCAGGCAAAGCAGATTATGAGCTCTGGGCTGCAGATTCCAGGTTTTAGGAAGGACCCGAGAATTATTGAAAGAGTTCTTAACAGGTATATCAGCCCATTAACAATAATGGGGGGAATGACTGTTGGGTTTTTGGCGTCTTTTGCTGACCTTACAGGTGCGCTGTCAAGAGGCACTGGTATTTTATTGGCGGTTATGATTGTTTACAAGCTTTATGAAGATATTGCAAAACAGCATATGATGGATATGAATCCGTTATTAAGAAAGTTTATTAAATAACACAAATGAAATAACAACAAAAATGGCTTGGTTAAGTTTTTTGGATCCTGTATTGAATGTTATTTTCTGGCCGCTGTTACAGATACCTCCATTTTGGGGGATAGTGATAGTTTCCTTTGTAATATCGCTTTTGATTACCTTGATTTATAAATGGACAACAGACCAGAATTTAATGAAACAGCTGAAAACCGAAATTAAGGAATTTCAGAAGCAGGCAAAAGAGCTGAAGTCCAATCCTGCAGAAGCGATGAAGGTGCAGAAGAGGGCGATGGAGACAAATATGAAGTATATGATGCACAGCCTTAAGCCGACTTTGTTTACTTTTATTCCAATTATTTTGATTTTCGGCTGGCTGCAGGCAAATATTGCCTTTCAGCCAATTCTGCCAGGACAGGAGTTTAATGTTGAGATGCTGTTTGATGGGGATGGCAGGAATGTGGAGTTAACTGTTTTTCCACAGGGTTTAGAGGTATTAAATGGCAATATCCAGAAAGTTGCTGCAAACAGGGTTTCGTATGCTTTAAAGGGCGGTGAGGGCAGGTATTCGCTTGAATTTTCAGTCTTTGGCGATAACAAAACCAAGGGCGAGCTTTACAAGAAAGAGGTTTTAATTACAAATAAGTGGGATTATGAAGAGCCGGTCAAAGCTATAAACAAGAATGGTGTTAAAAGCATTGTTGTTGGCAATGAAAAGACAGTCACTCTTAATCTCTTTGGCTGGAAGCTTGGATGGCTTGGTGGGTATCTTATTTTTTCTATCGTGTTCTCATTGGTGCAAAGGCGGATTTTTAAGATTTATTGAGCTGGCTCTTTTTACGACGAACAAAGATTTATAAATTAAAAGTATTTATTAAAAAAGATGGTTGAACTCCATAAAAAAGATGTTTTAATTATATTTCAGATAGTTGCAAATATTTTAAGGATGTTCGGCTTTATTCTTCTTATTCCCGCAGTTGCCGCTGTTATTTTTAATGAGCCGTATTTTGTAAAACTGTTTTTAGCAGCCGGATTAATTGTTATTATTGGTTTTTCTTTTATCAAAAGATTTTTGAGGGAAAATGAGTGCAGGATGAAGCACGCATTAATTTCACTGGCAGCGGGTTGGATTGTTATTTGTATTATTTCAGCAATTCCATTTATGTTATCAGAGCTTGGTGTTATTGATGCGCTGTTTGAATCTTTTTCTGGCTGGTCAGGCACAGGATTAACTATGATGCAAGATCCAACTTTGTTCTCTCGCACACTGGTTTTTTTCCGTGGTTTTATACAATGGGTTGGTGGTTTTGGTGTTGTTATTTTAGCGTTGCTGTTTTATGAAAAACCGAAGACAGCGCAAACCCTCTTTATGGCAGAGGGCAGGTTTGAGGATTTTTTTGTAGACCTGACAAAGATTGCCAGAATAATTGTTATTATCTACTCTATTTATACCAGTCTGGGAGTGCTGGCTTTTGTGATTAGCGGCGTTCCATTTTTTGATGCAATTGTGCATGCAATGACCTCTATTGCAACAGGAGGTTATTCTTCAAATGCTGTTGGTGTGGGGCTTTATGGCAGGATTCCTATGTTAATCGCAATTTGTTTAATGTACATTGGCGGAATAAGTTTTTTAACGCACTATAAGGTTATGAAAGGCAGGCTCAGCAAGTTTTATAATAATCCAGAGATAAAGTTTATGTTTTTGATTAGCGCTTTCGCAATGGCAATCCTGTCTATAGACTTGTATATCGCTGGCAAGCCATGGTATTATGATGGCTTGTTTTATATTGTTTCTGCAATCACCGGCACTGGCAATGGGACTCATGTAGCGCTTGGCAGTTTTCCTTCGCTATCTATTGTTGTTTTTGTTTTGTTAATGCTTTGCGGTGCTACTTACGGCTCAACATCCGGTGCTTTAAAGATATGGAGGATTATAATTATCCTTAAAAATATCAAAAGGGAGATTGTCAAGCCTTTTTATCCTGCAGGAACTGTTCTTCAGATTAAAATGGGGCATAATATTATAACTGATGAGGATTCATTGAGGGCAAGTGTTTACACATTCCTGTATCTTGCAATAGCTGCTGGTGGCAGCTTGGTTTTTATTTTTGCAGGCTATGATATTGTCAACTCATTTTTTCTGGTAAGCTCTGCTCAGGGCAATGTCGGCTTAATGTTATCAACCGCAAACTATTTTAATATGAACCCTTTTTTAAAGCTACAGCTAATTATTCATATGCTCTTAGGCAGATTGGAGATAATCCCCCTTCTTATGCTGATTAGGGGAATATTATTAGTTAGGAAATAAGTGTGATTTAAATGAAGGTTATTATTGCAGGAGGGAGCAGGTTTGCGCGGGAAATTGCAAGAAACCTGCTAAAGCGTGGAATAAAGGATGTTACGCTGATTATCGAAGATAAAGAGGAGGCTATGACAGCCAGCGCCGTAGCTCCAGGAGCTATGATTGTCAATGCAAACCCTGCAAAGCCAGAGGTGCTGAATGAGCTGGATTTGGATAGGTGCGATGTTTTTATTGCTGTCTGCAAAAGAGAGGAGGTTAGTATTCTGGCAGCCCTTTACGCCCGGGAGCATCGTGTTGAGCGGATTTTTGTGAAGACTACTAAAGAGGATACCAAATTAATATTGGAAAATATAAATATCCACCCAATTGATGTTTATAAATCAGCCTCAAAGAATATTGTTTTAGAGGTTGTTGAGCCTTTAATTTCAGAGCTTGTTGCAGTTGGCGCTGGATCGTTGGATATCAGGGAAAGAAAGGTTGCGAAACATCCTAATTTTATGGGCAAACGGCTCGGAGATATTGAGGGAAAGCTGTTTAATATTATTGCTGTATATCAGGATAATAAATTTGAGTTTGCTGCAAATACTATTATAAAGAAAGATGCAATCCTAATTATATTAGAGGAAAGTGGGCAGGAAGAAAAGGTTGATAAAGAGCTTAGAAAGGTTAAGTAGCGCAACTAAATCTTTTGGATAAACCCTCTTCTTGGTTCAAACAAGTCTCCGGCACGTTTCAGTTTCTGCAGTATATCCTCTGCCTCTGGCTGGTCTATGCCCTTTGCCTCAGCCTCCTCCATAAGTTCTGATAGGGGTATTGTTTTTCCCAGCTTGTTTTCAAGCTCGTTTATAATCTCCTTGATTATTGAGATTTTGTTTCTTTGCGTTGCCGGGATGCTTGTGGCAATTCGGTCAATGTCAATTGTTCCGGTTTCCTCGTCAAAAGCTACCTGCTTTAGGCAGTAGTCCAGCAGTTCAACCGCTTTTTTTGAGTCCTTTTTTGTGGCTCTTGTGCTAAGCCTTAGCTTTGCGCTTGCCTCGGTTAGCCTTATAAGCCCCTCAAGCTGCCTGGCTGAAATTGGGATTGTTTTAACCCCTCCCTCTGCTGCGCCAGAAGACCTCATTTTAAGGTAATATTCTTTTAGTTCTTCTGTTGCTGTATCAGTTAATCTTGGATGGATGTTTTTGCGTGCATACGCAAGATACTTTCTTAGTAGTGGTGTTGGAATCTCCGCAGGGGCTTCCTGAGTTGCAGAGGTTTGATGAAGTGCAAGGATAAACCTTGCCATTTTCTCATCATTTTTGAGGTTTGGAAGGTCTTTAATGGGAAAAATAAGGTCAAACCTATTGATAAGAGTGGGGGGCATATCAATCTGGGCCGCAACAGTGTCGTAAGGGTCAAACCTTCCGAATTTCGGGTTTGCCGCAGCCAAGACAGTTGTTTCGCACCTAAGGGTTGCCTGGATGTTGGCTTTGCTTATTGAAATTTGCTGCTGTTCCATTGCTTCGTGGAGTGCTCCAGAATCATTCTTGTCCATTTTGTCAAGCTCATCAATCAGGCAGATGCCTTTGTTCGCAAGCACCATTGCCCCTGCCTCAAGGCTCCAGCCCTGAAGAAATTCATCCTTGACAACAGACGCAGACAAGCCAGCGCCGCTCGCTCCCTTTCCAGATACATATCTTGATTTAGGGGCTACTATATTTATTCGCTTTAATAGCTGGGATTTTCCGCTGCCTGGATCTCCGACTAAAAGAATGTGGATGTCCCCCCTTGTGATGACGCCATCTTTTCTTATTTTTCTCTCTCCGCCGATTAAGGATAGTACTAATGCCTCTTTTATTCTATCGTGGCCGTAGATGCTCGGGGCAATGCTGTCCACCATTTTTTTAGTTAATTTGGCATCGTTTCCAAGCTCCTTTATCTGCTGCATCTCCTTTTCTGTTATTAGTAACTCGCTGAAATCCTCCTCTATTGGTTCGGTATAGTTTGCCTCAAGCAGCAAATCAAAGTTTGTACTCTGTCCGCCCGACCTTAAGATTATCGGGACCTCTTTTATGACCCCAATAACCTTAATTTTGGTTCCGGGGTTTGTTTTTTTGTCAGATATCGGGCTGACTAGGTCATTCTTAAGGAAAACATTTATTCGTTTTGGTTGCTCGCCGCCGTCCAGGCTTTCCGAGTTTTCTTCTAAAACAAGCCCCTGAGCATCAACTAACTCTTTGTCAACAAGCTTGAATTTTCCCTTCCTGCCGCACGCACATCTGTTTGGCTCCTTGAATTTTTTATCTAGCTGGAGCACAGGCATTATGCTGCCACAGCTTGGGCATTCAAATTTTGCAGAAGTAACCTTTGGGCGAACATCGGATTTTTGCCTGACTGTTCCATCAAGAAGCAGGAGTTTGCCGATATCCTTGCTCCTGATGTGGCGTATAAGTATTTTTTGGCCCGCCGGCAGGTTCTTTAATCTTACGGTAAACTTTTTGTTTTGCAGGTCAAAGTTTTCAATCGCCATTTCAGCGGCCTTGAGGACCTCTTCCGGCTGTTCAAGGAGCAGGTCAGCCAGTTCAACATCAAATTTTGAAAGTTCTGCAAAGTCCAGTACAATAAAACGTTCCCCCTTTCTGTCTTTTTCAAGCAGTTCTGCGTAAGAGGTGGATTCGATAAACTCCTCAAACTTTTTTATCTGCTCGATGGGATCCATTTTAGCTATAGCAGGTGTTTTTTATCCCGCCACTGTCGTATGCCTTATTTGGATAATGCTTTCTTAAGATTCTTTATTAATTTTTCTACGACAACGTGCACTTCTTCCTCGGTTTTTGTCCCAGTGCATACTATCTTCCCATTAGAAAAAAGCAGGAATGTTGCTTTGGCATCCGGCATTTTGTAGACCAGCCCTGGAAACTGTTCAGGTTCATATTCTGTGTTTTCCAGTTTCATTGCAAGAACATTAAGATTTAAGTCCATCCCAACGCTGCCGCTCGCAACAATGTTTTGTATGTTTATTTTAGGTTCAATCTTGATTTTGATGTTAATCTTTTCCAGGCTTTTAATAATCTTTTTAAGAGCCTCACGCACCTTATCCATTGAACGGGCGCCTGTGCATACAACCTTTCCTGAACTGAATATCAAAGCGCTTGTTTTTGGCTCTTTTATTCTTATTACAAGCCCGGGAAACTGTTCAGGGTTATATTCAGTGTTGGAAAGCGTTGCCGCCATCTTTTCCAGAGGGATATCATGCTCTAACGAAGTTGAAATGACAATATTTACAACCTCAATATCTTTTCCAGCTTGAGCAGCTTTTCTTTGTTCTGCGCTTTGTGTGGATTTTAGTGCCAGAGCTTTTTTGTTTTTGTTGGAAGAATTTGGTTTGGATTTGGTAGCCTTTTTTGCCATTTTTTGACCCCCGATTAGTAATAAGTGTTTATAAACCAAGGCTCTTTATAAAGCTTATGCTTTTTAAAATTTTAAAATTTTTTAAACTTCTTCTTCAAATATGCCATATCTTTTGCAGCAACTTTCTTTGTTTCTGTGTCTTTGGTTAAGTTCTTCAGTTGATTCAATCGCCGGACAATTGTTGCATAGCTGTCTTTTTTTACTGCAGAGGATAGTATTGCATGCCTTCTTGCGTCACTTTGTGTTTTCTTCCATCCATAGAGATGCCCTTTCTCTATTTTTGCCCATTTTCTTGTTTTTCCCGGCATTTTTTACCCTTTTATGCTTTCTGTCACTTTTTACCAGATTGAACGGTTTCAGTTAACCTCTGAAAGGTTGTGCAGCTGTTTTTCAGCCATCTGTCTTTGATGCTCTGGCAGAGTGTAAATTGCTTTGTTTCAATTGCGATATCCGCATAGCATAGCTCTCTCTCCTGTTCAGAAAAAATTAAGGGGCAGACAGTTGCATCAAAACTGACGCCAGCAACAGCAGAAAAGCATCTATCGCTTAATTCTGTTGTTGGCATATCCCGGCAGGTTGTTTTGGCAGCCTCAGGCTTTTGCCGTGCTAGTAGTGCTGTCTGCTGGATAATACTATCCATGGATTCAGTGAAGGTTTGTTGTTTTTTGCAGTCGCTACAGGTTTCTGGCGCCTCGCCTGTTTCGCATCTAAGGTTGCCGCAGCAGGGAACTATTGATTTATATTGACATATCCCCTGTAGGCATGTATCTTCTGTGCAGATGTTTTGGTCGTCGCATTTGGGAGTACACTCCTCCTGTTTTGTTTCCAGAACTAGCTTTAGCTCCTGCCCCGCTCCTTTAGGTATAACCTTAAACTGAAAGCTTGTTTTTATCTCGTTATTGTTATAGCCCAGTATTGCCTGCAGAATGTATTGCCCGGTTGATAAATTTTCAGGCAATTGAATAATAATTTGGCGTGTTAAACTCTGCTTAAAGGTTAAGTTCTCCTGTAGTTGAACTATTTTTTTGTTGGTGTAGTCCACAATTTTAAATATTATTGTTGCTGCTTTTTGCTTTTCCTGGCCTGAAATAGTATAGCTAAAGCTTAAGCTTTCATCAGGTTGTAATGCCATTTTTTCTGGAATAAGCTTGAATTCAACTTCAGCTTCTGGTATGTTTGTGCATTTACGTACAGTAAAAATTATTAAACCCAAGAGGAATATTCCCAGCAAGATTGTTAGAAGGGCTTTTTTATTGATTTGGGATTTTGGATTTTTAACAGCATAAACTGCTGCTATTGATTCATTGATATCACTGATGTTATATCCGGCAAGTGCAAGCGTGTTTTTAATGCTTTGAATAGAATACCCTTTAGCAAGGTATGTTTTCACGTAGTTGACTATATCATCACGCAGCATCTAATATTTTATATCTAAAAAGAAGTTTTTAATACTTTGGATGAGATAAAATACAAAAAAAACAAGATATATACAGGTTTATATTCCGTATAATTTCTGCAATCCTGCAACATCCGGCTGTTCAAGGGTTCTTTTCTGCAGTTCGCCATAGCCCGCATAGCCGTACATTGTTACAGACGCGCATGTTGTTGTGTAAATATCGTCTAATCCAACAGCGTGGCCTAGTTCATGCGTTGCAATATTCAGCAGGTCCATTGCATTGGGATTTAATACAGCATCGCCCCAGCTGAATCTTGTATTGTAAAGCTGGTCAAATTCAACTATCCTTTTTCCTACTCTTGTAAACCAGACGCTTGTTACAGCAATAACATTATTATCAGGATAGTCTCCAAAAGCAATTGCATTCTGGAAGTTTTGCACGCCGTATTGCGCATTATAGTCCAGGGTGTAAACATTGTTGAACAGTTCAGAGGATGTTGCTGCATCCCATGTTTCTGCTGCAGCAGAGAATGCATTGGCAACAAAAGATTCAGAGAGCATTTGTGGGTTGGCTGGGTTTATTCTGTAGTCTACCGGCAGTGTGCTCCACTTTACGCCCATCAGCTTGTAGCATGTTTGGCTTTTCTGTGCTGTTGCTGGTAATGGTGGCTTGGCATAATGGATAAAATCAACTCGCTCCAAATCCCAGTTTTCTCCTATTGCAGGAGATTTTTCAGGAGCTCCTGCGTTTTCTTTTGCCCTATCATTTTCGGGAATTATCATTGATGCCGCTACTGAAAGAGAGGATAAGAGAAAGACTACAACTAAAACTAGAAAGCTTAATTTTTTGGATTTCATAATTATCACCCTGGTTTATTTATGATTAAATTGTGAGAAGTGTTTTTAAATGTTTTCTTTTTTGACCAAAATTCTTAAGGACATTGAAAATGTTCTCTTCAACGCGTTCTTTGGTTATAAAATGTTTATTTCTATTAAAAATATTCTAGTTGAGTTCTATATATATCTGATAGAAACATAATTGATGGTTTAATATCCCCATCCTTCGAGTTTCTTAGAACATAATAATATTTATGTTTTTCATCATTATAAATAATTAGTGGGAAAAAAGCATGCTTAATTAATATGAAATTTAAAAGTAACCTCGAAACTCTACCATTGCCATCAGAGAAAGGATGGATATACACAAATTGATTATGGAAAATGCTTGCTAATGCAAATGGGTGAAGTTTCTTCTCATTTTCTGAATACCATTTTATAAGGTCTTTGAGCCTTTCATCTACAAATTGCACAGGCGTAGTCTTGTCCACAAGTATGCCATTAGAGTCTATAATACAGTTTTCCTCTGTTTTATAGCTTCCGGCATTCTCATCAATTCCTTGCTGGGTTATCAAATGAAGCAGTTTAATGAACTCTAAAGTAAGTTCGTGGGCTGTATCAAATATATTTTCAACTGCTTTTTTTGAGTTTTCCGTTTCCAAAACATCTTTTTTTTCTTTTTTTATTGTTTCCCATCCTTTTGTAAGCCCGGTAGTCACTTCTTCAAAAGAGAGAGCGTTCCCTTCTATCTTATCTGTGTTGTAGACATATTTTATTTTCCATTCATTTATCTTTTTAGTTATTTCAAATGGATTAGTAAATCTCTTGAGCTTTTCTTTAGTCAAAATATCAAGAAAAGCAGTTTCGGTTGATTCAATATTCTTTAATTTGTTTAAGATAAAATCTTTCCCTTCAAGGTAGTATTGCATATTCAGCTTTGCTAATTCCTGCTGTTTGTCATCAATAAGATGTGCCTGTTTTCCGGTAAAAACGGAATACGCCTTAATAATATAATTTTTAAAAGCATCTTCATCAAATTTAAGTTGGATATCAAAAAAATTCAGTAATTTTTTTACCGGTTCTTCCCAAGAACGAATAAAATAAATATCGCTATTGCCCTCTCTTGTTATGTGGATAATTCTTGTTTTTCTGGCAATATCCCTAATCTTTTTTAAATTATGTTGCGGGAGTTGAAAAGTCTTCAGCACCGGGTTGGCGCTAAACCTTTCTAATATTCGCTGGGTGTGTATGCTGAACAGTATATCTGCATCATTACCGAACAAATTTAACAAAAATTTTATGATTTTAACTTTTTCATTATTTTCGTTTAATTTGTATGTTCCTCTACCTTCTTTGACCAAAAAATTTTGTTTCTCTAATTGTCTCAGGTAGGGATAAACCCCCTCCCGAAACTTTAAGTTTAGAAGCGCAGCTAGCTCATTTGGGCTTAATTCTGTTTTATTAGTCCCGCATATTTTTATTAATAATTGTATCTTTTTATTCATATTTTAGTATCAAAAGTATTAGTTATTTATAAATCTTTCTATTATTTACTAATATGCTAATAATATTATTAGTAAGATAAAATAGATTTAATAGTTTAAATATCACAAAACTGGTTCACATACCCTCTAAAAGAATACCGGCGTAACATAAACCTCAAGTAGTGCTGCAATAAAAATTATGAGTATAGAAAGCAGGATTAGGTCAGAAGCGTCAAGGATTACCCTTTCAAAGTCCCTTGTGCCAAAATCATGGCGTATCATGGCGACTGATATTAAGCCTCCGGCAAGGCCTGCAACAATATAAGCCATTATTTCAGGAATTCCATGGAGTGCATATCTTAAAACACTTAAAGAGACAATAAAAAAATACGAAGAAACCTGCCCTAAGCCAGCGGCGCCCGCGTATTCAGCGAGGCGCAGCCTGAAAAAGTTTCCCAGCGCAACACCAATAACAGATGCATTCCACATGAGAATAAAGATTGCCCCTGTTCCAAAAATAAATGAGAACACAATGCAGAAAATAAGGACTTTGATATTGTTCAGAAATATCTTTCCAAGAAGGTCAAAATGTATTGCACTTCCAATTACTTTCTGATTTAAGGAGGATATTGTGTGGGCCTGGGTGCTGAACACTGCATTAGACATATTTGTCGGCAGGAAGATATACCAGACTGAATATGCAATGGCTGCGCCAACAAAGAGGCACAATAAAAAGAGCATCGCCTTGCTGTGCTCAAAAAGCAGTCTTCGTTCTTTTGTATATTCAATATATTTGCTCTCCTCATATTTTATTGTGTCATACATTAGAGGAATGCATGCCATTGTTGTCAGGAATATCATCACAAGGCTTGCATGCTCTACAAAGACCAAAAGACTAAGGAAAAGCCCTATTGAAGCGTATAGGAACCCTATCAAAATCATTTCATAGGGTTTTTTCTCTGCTTTAAATGGGTTTATCAGCGCCTCAAGAACCATACTAAAATAGGGTTAGTATAGATTTATAAAAGTTCCGACGTTGGAACAGCGGATACAACCGTTAACTATTTAAATTAAATTTATTTCTTATCCATTAATGGAATACGCAGCAATGATAAAGCGGGTCCGGGAGAGGCTTCCCGAATCTGTTTTTGAAAAAGAAAGGTTTGAAATCCCGCTTGCTGTTGGCCACATAGAGGGGAATAAGACAATTATTGCAAACTTCAGGAAGATTGCAGAAACCCTACATAGGCCCGAGGACCATCTTCTCAAATTTATACTAAGGGAGCTGGCTACGCCTGGCCAGATACGGCAAAATGAATTGATTCTTGGTACAAAGGTTTCATCCGTAAGGATTAATGAAAAAATAAAGGAGTACGCCCATGAGTTTGTGCTCTGTTCCGAATGCGGCAAACCTGACACTAAGCTTGTTCGTGAAGGTGACCTTTTGAGTATGCGATGCTTTGCCTGTGGGCATAAGCGTATCGTGAGGTCTAAAATTTAAAATGCCAAAAAAAAGTTTTTCGAGCAAAGCAAGAAAAACCAAATCTGAGCAGATACGAAGATTTGTGCTTCCATCAATGCTTTGCCAAGCAAAGGACTGATTTAAAATGATTGTTAAAATCCATCAAAAGGATGATAAAACACTTATTACAGTTTGTGATAAAGAGCTTATCGGCAAAGTGATTGAGGAGGGGGATGTCAAGCTTGATCTCGCATCCATCTTTTATCAGGGTGAAGAAAAAACAGAGGAGGAAACAGGTGACCTCCTTCGAAATGCCGATTATATACATCTTGTCGGAAAAAAAGCAATAGCAATAGGCCTAAATGAGGGCATTATCGAGAGGGACAAAATTATTTATATTACAGGAATCCCCTATGCCCAGGCAGTTATAGAACAAAAAGAGTGATATGTTTTTAACGAGCAACAGAAACAAAACTAAGTCGGAAGCTAGATTATATTAGGGTATATTGCCTGATGCGAACAGAACTTTTGCGCCAGAACCGGATGCGCCGAAACATTACAGCACCTTTAGTTTTCCAGGCGCGATTTCAAATATTTCACCCTCTTTAAGGAGCTTTTCTATAATCAGGTAGGCAGCCTTGCCTTTTTTTTCAAGAATTGTTTCATAGTCTGCACCATGCCCCCTGTCAATCTCTTTGATGAGGTTGTATATTTGGGTTGTATCATCTTCTGGTTTAGGTTGCTCTTCCGGGGGTTGTTCAGGATGTTCTTGTTTTTGCACAGCCTCAAGCGGGCTTCGTCGCAGCTCCAGAAGGCGGTAGTCAATCCATTTTTTATCCTCAATTTTTCGGGCAATTTCAGGGATTAAATATATTTGACCGCTGAATTCACGCGGTCTTCCTATAATCATAATAATATCCCCTATCTGTAGCTTTGAAAAGAGGTTTGCGCCATCAAAATTCCTTATGGAAATCCCGCCAGTACCATCATCAATATAGAGGGTTTCATAATTCCCATTTTGGTTCGCTCCTGTAATAACCCCAAGGATATTGACGCGTGAAACTTTTTCAGTTCCTATTGCAATATAGTTGGGTTCCCAGCCATCCTGCTTAATGTATTTCCCTTTTGCTATTGTTGCTATCGAAACTTTACGGGCTGGCTGTCTTTTTATTGTGTTTTCCATAGCTAGCTAAACCATTGGGTTAATCCAGTTTGTTTTTCTTTTTCCCTTCCAAAAACGCTTTCTATTCGCATTTTTAATAAATCTATTGATTGCTTTAGATAGGGGGAAATATTATAATTTTGCGCCAGGCTTATTGTTGGCTCAAGGTATTTTACTACCGCGCCCTCGGAGACTGTGAATATTATCCTTCCTTTGCATTTCAGGCATCTCCCAATCAGCGGCGGCCTTCTGTATTTCTCATTGCAGTTGACGCATCTGAACTCCTGTGTGGAAAATTTTCTAAGATTGCCTTTTGTGTCTTTGATAAAATGTTTTTCTATGACAAGTTTGGCAACATCTGTTTTGTCAACAGCGCGCACTTTAGCGGCAATATCCATTTGGCCATCAAGTTTTTCCTTCATACTGGGCAGGGTTTTATACGCCGAGCATTTTATAGTATCATTAATATCACTAACATCGTGGGTGAAACCCATGTTTTCGTACTGCAATGGAGTGTTCAGCCTTGCGCCAAGCCTCTCAATCTGGACTGAGTTAGCTGGCTTGTAGTCCAACGCTGCTTCGTAAAGCTCAAGAGGGTATTTCCACACAACATCCATATGGAAGACCATATCATCAACCTCAGCAGGAACTAACCTCGATGTTAAAACCAACGGAGCATCCTGAGTAGAGCCCCTATGCGCCGGTAAAAAGTGGCGTGAAAAATTGACTAGAACATCTAATAGTAAGGTAACGCACGCTTCGTCCCCGTCGCAGTCTCTTCTCATTGCAGAGTGAAACATGGGATGGGCAAAAAAGCCCTGGGTTTTTGAAAATCCTATTACCCTACCAACGATGCCGACCGAAGTGTGCGGTGCAAGGCACAAAACCAACGAACCGACTATATCCTCCTCTGTTTGGAAATTATAATATGAGTCAAGGCCATAAAAATTCTGCAATAAATCATCAATAAAGTTTGCCGAGCGCAATAAAAATTTGTCCGCTCCCTCAAAGGGCGGGCTTAAGGAGGGCAGGATAATATCTTGGGGAAGCAACTCCAGAATTTGGTTTTCGTTTTCCAGCTCTTTTCCTGCAATATCCACATCATAGCCTAATGCCCTAAGCTTGGCTATAGGGACATTAGTCTCCTTAGGTTTAAAATGGGTAATTGGCAGCTGTGTTATGTCGTATCTGCATGTTCCGTCTTTATTGACATAAATATCATGCTTGGCTCTGAGTATACCTTTAGCCAGATGTTCAGGGATATGCTCCTTGTTGGAGGTGCCCTTGACACCCTTAATTAGGTCTGGATAGACCTTCATGTTAAGCTTGGCAAGTGCTTTATTAAAGTAGTGGGCTATATCCAGTTTAAGCAGTTTGCTTTCAGAAGCTTTTCCATGCAGTTTGCACTCGTTCGTGTCGATTAATCCGCATTTCTTGCAGACATATTTTCTTTTCGTCGGCTTGTTACAGTTTTCGCAGACAGGGAAAATTGTTTCTTTTTTGCATTCAGGGCACTGGAAAACCGCAAAATTTGAGGTAACACCCCCTGCCTCAAGGGCGCTTTTGACGCATCTTAATCTTCCTCCCTCTGTTCCGACCGGAAATAGGCCGTGCGGAGAGCCTGTAAGGGCCCGCATTTTCGCTTTTTCAGGCCTACCCATTCGTGCTCCAATGAATGTGCCAGACTTATCCCTTATCTTCAACTGGGAAACACTATTAATAATATCGACTGTTGTGCCACTCGCCTGCTTAATTTTATTTATAAAATCTGTTATACTGGAACGTTCAAACATTTCCTGCAGGATTTGCGCGTGGTTTTTTTCAACAACAAGAAACTCGTTGTTGGAAACAATGTGCGGCAGGCCAATAATCTCAAGGAGGCGTTTTCTTTCCGGGTCTTTTTGCAGGACAATCTTTTGGAGAATATTATCCTCAAAAAGGTAGTTTGCCTTTAAGAGCCAGTCAAGCAGTGCTGCAAGCTGGTCTTTGTTGAGAGCATTCCAATAATAGGTATAGGATGGGTGCAGTGGCGTTGCGGTTTTCTGGCTGATTTGTATTGCTGTTTGAGCGCTTATTTTTGTTGTAAGAGGCGTATTGAATAGTGCCTCTGTTTTTTCTTTAGGGAGGCCAATTACCTCGGAGATCCTTCCGATATCCAATGTTCCGTATAGGCCGATAAAATTTTTTTCAAGCTCCTGTATCCACCACTCAGGGCAGTATCCTGCAGGTACGAGCGGATGTCCGCGATTAAAAAAATCGCCATAGTTGATTAGTATATCACCAAGGTAAAGAATTTCTTTTATATGTGTCTTATGAGTTTTAGCCTCTTCTATTGAATTCAGTTGAAGCACGCTTTCATCATTTAGTTTTACTATAGGGCCGTCTATTAGCCCGCATGTTGTTAATGAAGTCGCCTTTCCAGGCCTCTCAAGCTTTAGCTGGGTCCCGGTTGCCAGATACTCATTGAGGACAGCCATTGTCGCCGGGTTTATTGCAGTTGATGAAAATCCAGAAGTTCTTGCTCGGCCATATCTTAGCCTTAACCCGCCCTCACGCAATGGATGTGAAATAACCGGCCTGCCTGCCACAATATCTTTTATATATGTGAAATCAGGGGAAATCTTTTTTTCTCCTGGCATCTTTTGCCCGTGTGATTTTATCTTTTTCTGAAGGTCGACAAACTCTCCCAGGAATTTCCAGTCTTCAAGCCCGAACTCCTCGCCCCACTTTGTAAGCTGGACAAGCAGTTTTTGCGCCTTCTGCGCCAGGCACTCTCCAATAACCAGGCAGACACCGTTTCTTAAAAAATTGGTTTCAACTCTTGGAAGGTCTTTATAGTTTGAAACTTCGTATTTTTCAGACGGGTCGCCATCAATCTGGACAGGAAGATGTCTGGTGAGAAACTCAATTTCCTCCCTGCTTGGAAGATATTGCAGGTTTGTTATTTTTTCATGAAAATCATAGAGCTCTGCCGTCATTCTTTTAATTTCATTTTCAGTTGGATCATAAGTTGAATATCCCATCTCTTTGCGTATGTAATCTGCGATGATAACAGAAACCGCTGCAGCGGTTCCTCCAGCGCTTCTGACAGGGCCGGAGTATCTAAGGGCAAAATATTCCCCGCCATCCATTCTTTTTTTCAGCGTTAGCTCCACAAAACCTTCAAGGGGTGATGAAACTGTCCCTGTTGTAACATAAGCAAAGCCCGCTCTTATCCCAACCTCCATCGCCTCTTTTTTGTTTTTGAATTTGCAAAATTTTTCCTTGGCAATTTCAAGGGCGATTGTCAGTGCTATCCTCCAGTCAAGGCTGTTGTATTTTTTTTCCAGCTCTTTTATTCTTTGGGCTACGCCGGAACCAATAATTTGCGGTGCTACTACAGATATAAGGCCCTCCACTTTTTCAGACAGGTCTCTTGCAAGCAGCACCTCAACATGTTTTTCAGGGTCAAACCCTTTTTTTCTAGCGCCGCCCGCAACCGTATATTCCTCTCTTATTTTTTTCTCTATAAACAGCATGTATCTTTCTATTTTTTTGCTACAGGTTGCCTCAGCCATATTTAAAAGGACATTATTTTGATTGCACGCGTCTGCAGATTTACAATCGGCACTTTGCATGGTTCAGGGTTGAGACCTACTCTTTCCTGGAAGCTTGTTTTTGACTGCCAGCAGCTTCCGCTTATTAAGGTAACATTCCTGTATGTTGAAACGCTCGTTTTATGTATGTGGCCTGTCACGAAGAAATCAGGGACATTTTCAATGACAAGCGGGTCATCATCTCCAGGCACATAAAGTGATGACGAATGCGTAGGCGCCAGATGCCTTCTTTGCAGCAGAAATTTCATGATAAGGTCTGCCCTGTCATATCCGCCTTGCAAACGAATTGACTCTATGTTTGCTATATAATAATCAAAGCTATAGCCATGATACATTAGGATATCAAAGCCAGGGAAGTTAGCAGATGAATGAATATTAATAAGCGCAGGGTTGCTGACAGATATAAGATTTTTTATTTCAAAAAGCGGCCCGGCGATTTCCTTAAGCAGCGGGGGCTGGGGTTCACATATTCTTACAGCATCGTGATTGCCCGGGCATACAATAATAGTAATATTTTTTGGAATCTGGGCTAGCAGCTCAGCGCATTTTTTGTATTGAAGATAAATATCCTGTATTTGTAGATCTTTATCCTGATCAGGGTAGATACCCACACCATCAACTAGGTCTCCAATCACAAAAATGTAGCTAACCATAGCGGCAATATCACGCTGGGCTTGGCTGCCAAGCTCACCATTTATCCATTTTATGAAACGGAGAAATTTTTCCTCTAAAAAATTGTTTGAGCCTACATGGAGATCAGAC
>CAZGZA010000003.1:46873-49339 GCA_964529655.1 uncultured Methanosarcinales archaeon
ATGTCAGGAAGGATTATATTATTAATAAATATAATATTGTCTCCTGCAACGCCTTTGATTCCAATTACTTCATCAAGGGTTATATCTTTGGCGAGAGTATAAATATCATGCTTGTTTTTGTTAATGACTGCTTTGATTATGCCGGACAGGTCCTCAAGAGTAAGCACTATATTTTCGTTTTTGGTTGTTTTTTTGTCCACAACAAGCCCGATAATTGATACCTCTTCTTTCTGTTTGTTGCTTTGAAGGCGGGAGATTGAGATTATGTTCTGCAGTTTTTGCCTTTTTTGAAGTATTCTTTCAATCTTTTTATACCTTGCCCTGAAGAATTTAACAAAATCATTTAGGTCAAGTTTTTTGCCGAGTTCGTTATGGTTTTTTATAATAGCAATACTTTTTGTTTGATCCTCTTTTTCCCGCAGTTGCGATTCCTGATGTACAGTTAAGCAGAGTGGTTGCTGCTGCAGGGATTTAAGGGACATTTCAATCGCAGATTTTTCACAATCAATAATCCCCTTTATTTTTTTAAGGTTTTCTCCTTCCAAAAGATTTAGTTCTTTTTCATTCAGTAAAATGCTTTTTTGTAGTAGAAGTCTGACAATCTCTTTTTTTTCTTCTATGGTTGAAGGCATTTTAAATGAAAGTGTATCAAATTATAGGCAAGGAAATTAGTTTTTGTATATATTTTCTTGCCTATATAGGGAAGACTTTAACAATTTTCATACGAATATTAAAGTCTTCTCGTATACTTTAATAATTGGAATATGAGTGGCTTGCTAAAAATGATTTGATTATTATGGGATAAGATTTAATCCCTCTTCTAAAATTTTTTGGATTATGCTGTTTATAATCTTGGGTTGAAGTGTGATTTCGCGTGTTCTGCCATACCTTCCCTTTGAAATTGTTTTTGCCTGTATTAGCCCTAATATATCAAGTTCGGAAATAACATCAGAAACCCTGCGCTGGGTAAGTGGTTTTAAATCAGTCTTTTGGCAGAGCTTTTGGTAAAGGTCATAAATTTCTCCTGTAAAAAGGTTGTCCTGTTTTGCAGTGTATAGCTTAATAATTGAGTATATTATTGCCTGGTATTGTTTTGGTTGTGATTTTATGATTTCTTCTACTTTATCTTTTTCTATTTTTTCTTCAGCGGCATCGAGGTCTCTTAAGGTAATTTTTGGCTGGCACTGCCTTTCAGCAAGTTCGCCTGCGACTCTTAGAAGCTCAAGGGCGCGGCGGGCATCACCATGTTCTCTGGCGGCGTAGGCAGAACATTTTTCTATAACACCTTTATCTAGAATCTCATTTTCAAATGCCTGTTCTGCTCTTTGTTTTAGTATGGACTGTATTTGGAGTGCATTATAAGGCGGAAAAATTATTTCTTCCTCCGAAAGCGAGCTTTTTACGCGCGAATCAATATTTGCCATAAATGTCAGGTCATTGGATATTCCTATTAGGGATATCTGGGAATTTTTGAGCTCAGAATTAATTCGTGTGAGATTATACAATATTTCATCCCCTGTTTTGTAGACAAGCTGGTCTATTTCATCTAGTATAAGGATTACTATTTGTTTTGTTTTGTCAAGTGTCTCATAAAATATTGAGTATACCTCATCAGTTGGAAGCCCTGTTGATGGTATAAGCTTGCCAAACTCTCTTGCAAGGGTTGCTATCAGCCGGTATTCAGTGTCTGCAATTTTTTTAAGTTTGCAGTTTGCATAAATTATTTTTACAGGTATGTTTCTTTGGTTTGCAATTTCCTGAAGATGGTTTGTTGTGTATTTTATGGTTAATGTTTTTCCAGTTCCTGTTTTGCCATAAACAAAAAGGTTTGAGGGTTTCTCATTTTTAAGGCTTGGCGCAAGAATATTTGCAATTTGGTTTATTTGTTCATCCCGATTAAGAATCATATCAGGAGTATAGTTTGACTGAAATATTTTTTTATTTTTGAATATTGATTTTTTTTCAAGAAATTGTTCAAAAAAGTTTCCTAATGCAAGAGGTTTATTTGAGCTTTTTTGGTTCGGGTTATTTTTTGTTGTAGTATCTTCTTGTATATTAGAATTGTCTATCCCTCTCATTATTTCCCTCCTTAATTCCATAGGAAATTAAGGTATTTAAATATTTATATCCTTAAAAATATAGCCCTCCCCCTTATTTCCTCTGGAGATATGTTTTCGGATAAAATAGGCATTTTTTGCTGGTTAATACACCAAAATTTTAAAATAATTTTTCTTTTTTTATCTTTCTTTTTCTTTTGTATTTATTTTTTATATATAAATATAATAATATAATAATAAATAATAATTAATAAACTATAATATACCCTTTTCCATAAGAAACAAGGGTCAGAGGGTAGATAATCTTTAAGAAGATTATTATGCACAAAAAATGCAAAACATTTTTTTGGCATCCTAAATCCTGCCAAGAGTTCGTCAGGTCTGGAGCCGCAGCGTAAGACCTGACGGT
>CAZGZA010000004.1:0-2548 GCA_964529655.1 uncultured Methanosarcinales archaeon
GCACTGCTCAACTGTCAACAGCTAATACTAATTTATTAGCATCTCAAGCTACTACTGCGCAGCAGGGGATACACATCAATAGCCTTGCTGATGAAAATACTGGGTTGAGGGCTCAGGTTGCTACACAAACAATAACAGGGGTGTCTGAGATTGCTTATGTGGATATTACCTGCCCAGAGTCTTGTCGTCTATCTGTAAGAATGGCGGATGGAAAAGTAGCAAGAAGTGTTCCGCCTGGTGGCCTACCGCCAGCCGTCGACATAATGACCCAAGCAGAAGTTACGGCTGCGTGGCAAGCATATTGGGCTGAAAACGAAGACTTTATGTAATTATTTTTCTTTTTTTTCTTTTTTCTTCTATTTTTGAGTTTAATGTCAGCTAGAAATCCAGCTTCATCTACTTTTTCTCTTCAATCTGTTTCCTTTTCTTTTTTTCAGGTTCAGAAAGATAGTTCTCTGGAGTGGATACCTTTCTGACACTTTGCTGTTCTAGCTCTTTCCTTGCTACACCAGCAACTATTCCACCTTTCTTTGCTGCTTCCTTGTTTTCAATAAAACCCTCAGCATTTTTATCTTTCGCAATTCTTGTCGTGGACGCTTCACCAAGCATTGTAAAAATCAGCTCTAAATCATTCATATGGTCTCGTAAGTTTTCTTTTTTCAATCCCTTAAATTCTTTATATTCGCCTGGAGTCATGCCAAAAGTGGCTTTTGAGATTTCTGCTGTAAGTATTGCTTATTCTCTTTCTTCAAGCAAACCTCTTTTCTCCCATTCATCGGTAAGCTCATCTCTGATAGCAATCCCCCTAACTCTTTTTTCAATCCAATCATCAGAGTAGCCTTTTGCTTTGTAGATTTCCTTCATGCGTTTTTGGGCTAGTTCTGGGTTTTCAATCTCCTGAATCCGCTCATGCCCAACCTGAGCTAGCCATAATTTAAGCAGTTCTGCTTTTTTAGATGGAACTGACTGGATGATCCTAAAAAGAGACTTTATATTTGCACAATCAGTCTCTCTTAATTTACCATCCGGAGCAGGCAGTTTCAACCGGTGACAATCTGTCACCACTTCACTCCCCTCCTCTCTTAGCCTTTGGCTAAGCTTATTCCAATATTTTCTGGCGGTTTGAAAATCTTCCTGCTCGGTTAAAACAGCAATAATATCAATAACAGAATAATGCCATTGGTTGTTATACCACAATCTCCGAATTCCCTTTCCTTGAAAGACAATTAACCCCTTTTCTGATTCTTCTATCATCTCATTCATTAAAAGCAACCCATCATTTAAATAGTTTCTTACAAATTATTTGCCCTTGATTATCCTAGAAATCGGCAGTTTTATATAGTATATTAGTTTATCTTTTGGTATACTCATATGAGGTGATAGTATGGTTAGAAAGGTTAGAAAAACAGTTGCGAAAAGTGCTGCTGCAAGGTTCTTGCGCAAACCGTTAGGAACCAGAGCTAGTTTTGTTGTTCTTGCGGTTGTTTTTGTCGTTGGTTTAGCGTTTGGAGGTCTTTTTATTGCTCCCACCGGCTTTTTAGCTGCAGAAACATTTACTGTAACTTCCATTATAATGGACGAAGCAGCAGGCCCAACTTATGGTTTCTTTCAGGTGCCATCTGGCAAAGTAGCGTATGATTTAACAGGCTCTGCAAAGAAGGCAACAGGATGGGGCATCTATAAGGCAACGCTTGATGGTGGAAGGCCTGCTTTGGCATCCCTTACTCCAGTCTATCATACAAGCTACGGCCTAAACAGGGTGCTACAGCTTAGTTCAGGAGCGTATATATTGCTGGTAGATGGCAGTAGAGGCGCTAATGTGCTAGTTGAGTATAAACTAAAGTAAAGCTTTTATTTCTTTTTCTTTTTTTTAACTTCTTTGTCAAGGCTTAATCTCTCTAAAAGCTCTTTATACCTGTTTCTTATGGTAACCTCTGTAACGCCCGCAACATCGGCAACCTCTCTCTGGGTTCTTTTTTCACCGTGGGAGAGCGCTGCAACATACAAGGCTGCGGCAGCAATTCCAGTCGGGCCCCTGCCTGATGTCAGCTCTTTTTTTTGCGCTGACTCAAGAATTTCCACTGAGCGCGATTGTGTTTCCGGGCTTAGCCTTAGCGATGAGGAAAATCTTGCAATGTAATCAATTGGATTGGATGGCCTGATTGTTAAGCTTAGCTCTCGTGCAACAAACCTATAGGTCCTGCCTATCTCCTTCTTTTCTATGTTTGAGGCTTCACCAAGCTCATCCAATGTTCTTGGCACTTCATGCCGCCTGCATGCTGCGTATAGTGTTCCGGCAACAACGCTTTCCATTGATCTTCCTCTGACAAGGCCGCGCTGTACCGCCATTGTGTAAATTCGCGCAGCCTCCTCCTCAACGGATTTTGGCAGCTTTAAAAATGAGGAAACCCTTTTCAGCTCAGCAAGTGCAAGCTTTAGGTTTCTTTCAATTGCTGTGGAGATTCTGTAATGCCATTTTCTTAGCCTGAAGAACTTGTTCTTTCCTTTCATGCCCAAACGATAAATGTCACCCTTCTGCCCGACATCA
>CAZGZA010000004.1:2558-19093 GCA_964529655.1 uncultured Methanosarcinales archaeon
GGCTTTTTCTTACTATCTTTACGACATCTCCCTCTTTTACATTTAGATGATCTACAGCGGGGTCGTTCTTTTTTATCTTAGGCAATTCTTTTAGAGAAATGCGGTATTTTTCCAAAAGCTCCTTTTTTTCCTTTTCGCTTAATCTATAAATATCTGCTTTCTGCCCTACCTCTGTTCCAAGCCCCTGGTCGTATTGCGTGTAGGTCATTGGCGCGCCAGTTCTCCTGCGCTTTTCGCCGTCCTCCTCAAATTCTCGCCATTCCTGCCCGAGTTCGACCATTTTCTCTTCCACCACCAATCCGCAGTCTTTGCAGATGACCTCACCTTTGTCGCGGTTCAAGAAAAGGTTTATACTGCTGCATTCCGGACATTTTTTAACAAAAGCCGCCATAAAACTCCCCCCCAAAATAGATTTTGCCGTATATATTATCAAATATAATTAACTTTATATACTGAAAATAATACCTTTATTTAAACCTTTCTCTTTTCCATCTTAAATCTTTTTAGAAATATTTTTATAGCCTTACTGTTTTCTTTTCCTAATGGTAAATGATACTATTCCAAAAGAGTTGTTTGATGTTCTGGCATGCCCTGTCTGCAAAGGCAATTTAGCATACACAAAAAAGAAAGATGGGCTTTATTGCAAAAAATGTGACTACCCCTATCCAATTAAGGAGGGCATTCCAATATTGTTGCCTCCGGAAGAGCAGGACAGCCATTAGCAGAGTCTATAGCCGGCTTAATCTTGTTGTGATAAGAAATTTGCGGTAGGTTCTCTCAAGTTTTGAAAGCTGCTTTTGTCGTGCTTTCTGCTCGATGTCGTTAAGGTAGCTAGCCCATTTCTTTTCTGAACGGTCAATAACAAACTCAGTATCAATACTTCCATCTGAGTTTTTGATTCTGGTCGTTATATTGGCTAGTCTGCCGCCATCCCAGCTATAGATAATTTCCAGAATTCCATCAGGATAGGTTGTTACCTCCAGTTTAGGAAGGCCGTCCTCGTTATAATAAATGCTTGTTTTTGACAACTGGGAGGATATTAAGCCAGTGATTGAGCCATAAGTAAACAGGAATAATACCGCAATAACAGCAACTGTTCCGGTAAGAATAAAGCCATTCCTCTTTTTCATAGCTCTTAAATGGTTTTATTATTATTTAAACATTTTGAAGTTTAGTATGTGAAAAAGCGCAAACGAGCTTTCTGCATACAAAGTTTAACTCAAATGCCAAGTACCTCTCTCCCCAAAAGGGAGTGTACTCTGTTGATATTGTCCTTTGAGAGTATGAATGGGTCTTGCAAAAGCTGGAAAACCTTTACAAAGGTGTCTCCATGCGGGCATTTTCTTACGAGATCGTAGTCAATCGGGCTGTCTTTCCATGCAAGTATTGTTTTGACCCGGACATAATTTGAGCTGTTATCCAGCGGGCATTCATATCCGTTTTGCTTTCGCGGTTTTTTTGTATACGAATAAGGAGAAACACCTGTGAGCAGTTCGTATGCTGAGAGCGCCAACGCTTCCCAGTCACTTCTTTTTAGGATAAGCTTCATCTTTGGCAGCGGGCATTTCTGGTAGAATTTTCCATCCCATTCCATCATCATTTCATTAAGGTAACTTCTTGTAACATACTGTATAGTCATTCCGAATCTTTCAATTTTTCTTATTCTTCTCTCGTTCGCCTCGTTCAGTATTTTTGCCAAGCCAAAATCAAACAAAATAAACTCCAAATTGCCGTCCCTGTGCGTTTCCATGCAGTTTTGGTATTTGATGTCGCCGTGCACAACATTTAATGAGTGCAAAAATTCCAATGTCTGCGCTGCATCAAGAATATACCGTGCGACTCTTCCGGGCTGCTGGCCGCAGATAGTGTCTTTTTTAGCAACAAAAACCGGCCTTTTGACTACAGTATCTGTGAGTGGCTTTTTGCGGTTTAGTTGACTCTCTAAAAGTTCCAGAATCGCCCAAGTTAAGTAGCCCTGGCTAGAGGCGTGAAGCTTAATTATGTTTGGCTCTGCAAATAAAATTCCGGTTGCGATTCCGCGCCTGACCTCGTTCCAGACATATTTTAAAGCTGTGATTTCATTCTCAAGAGCGGTTTTTTGGCTGCCCAGGCGCAGGGGAATCTTTAGTATATACTTCCCGCTGTTGTGTTTGTCGATTGAGAATATGCCTCCCATGCCCCCGCTGCCAATCTGTTCTCCAATTTTGTAGTCCTCAACTCTTGCGCCCTCGCAGAATAGTAGAGACTCAAGGCTAGGCTCATTTATATCGTCTTCTGGCAAGAAGGTTTCCTCGTCGCCAATAAAATAAAGGTCTGGGGGGGATTTATGTTGTTTAAAACACTCTGCTGTGGATTCATTATCCTCCAGTTCCTCTTTTGTATGCTTTCTGCGTTCCTCTACCGACCTTATTTGGCCATGCTCAAGAACCTTTTTTGCGCGTTCCTCAAGCTGTTTCTTCCAGTAGTCTGGAGCGACATCAGCCCAGCTTTTGAGCGGAGTGTTTACGTCTTTAACATCCTTTGCAGCTTTGTTGTCGCCACCCCACCTTTTTTTGAATAATGGAACATTATCTATATCGATTTGTTTATAATCTCCTATACCTAAACCCTTTGTGGGTTTGCATATCTCAGAGTCTGTATCTTTTTGGTTTACCATTGTTTTTGGCCTTGTTTCATAAAGCTACAATCTGCGGTTTATAAATGTTTCGGTATAGTAACAACTTATTAGTGACTACATACCCGAAATTCAGAATCTGCACGATAAAAGCTTTCCTGCGCTTTCTTATGGTGCGAAAGATTGCGCACAGCTTTTGGCAAGCCGGTACGGCTCAAACTGGATTGTGTCAAGATTGAGTTTGGCATCATTCGCATCTTGTCGGTATGAAAGCATAATGGGTTTTTAAAGGTAGTCCAGGTTCCTCGATCAAAGTGAGCTTCAGCGTTGTTTGTTAATTCTCTTGTTTGTAACGTCTTTGAGCTTGGTGATAACATCAAGGATTACTGTCTTGTTTCTCTCGACGTATTCAGGATTGATCATGACGCCACGATAATCAATGTCGTTCCGCATTTGGCGGAGTTGGTCAATCAGCACAATCTCGGCAGCATAGAATTCAGGGTAGAATTTTGCGAGATATCCGATGAGGAATTCGTGGCTGGTGGTTTTCCAGCCGTCGCAACTCATTATTGCAGTGATGAGCTCTTTGACGATTTCATAGTATTCCTCGACGAGCAACGTAGCCATGTCAGGCAATGGTGTCATCTGGGCGCGCTTTTCGTGAAGCACAGTCATCTTGATCAAGGCTCTGGCTTTTTCGCTATCAGGACGTATTTTGTTTATCTTGTCTGACGATTCATCCCAGGGCAACATTTTATACCACCTTCAAATACCCGTATACGACGATTCCATTCGCCAGATTATTGAGCAGTTCTGGACTGATTGTTTTCATGTCAGGCTCGAACAACAGATTAATCTTGCGGTTCAATGCCTTCTCGAACTTGCTTAAATCAAGCTTTATTCGTTTTGCCTGGATGAACAGGTCGATATCGCTTTCTTCAGTATCTTCCCCTCGAGAAGCGCTTCCGAAAAGCACAATACAGGACGGATACGCTGCTTTCTCGACCACGCCCAGAACTCCAGTCGTATAAAGCTTTAAAACAGCATTCTGTAATTTCAGAAGTTTGAACAAGGGATTGTCTCTCACTGCTCTGAACGAGGGGTATAGGCCATTCTCGTCTTTCATAATAAGCCCTTCCGCGAGCAAAGCCTTCACGTGCAGCCGAACAGAAGGCACAGAGAGCTTAGTATTCCTGGAGAGCTTGCGAATCAAGAAGGCTTTGCGTGGAAAATCAAAGAACTGCTGCAAAACCTTGTATCTGGAATATTTTTGTATCATCTGAGACATTAATATATCATCTGGTATATAAATGTATCTGTCTCGACGATAAACCAGAAATTTAATGGCCGAACCAATATTCGAAGGCACATTCTAAATTTTTCTTGCCTGACTTTAACCCAAATTTGACACTTCTTCACTATTTTAGTTAAAAAATAGAGTTTGACAGTTGTATCTAAAATCTTCTTCTTCAAGTAATTTTTGGCCAAAAATGATTGATTTTCTCTAAAAAGAAGACAATTATTTAAATACAAACCTTCTGCAAATAACATCCATGAGTGTATTCAAAGCGTACGATATCAGAGGGAAATATCCGGCTGAACTTAATGAGGAAACTGCCTACAAACTTGGAAGGGCTTTTGTCAGGTTTCTTAACACAAGCGAAGTCTGTGTCGGCAGGGATATGAGAATATCTTCACCCTTCTTGTTTGAGAATTTGATTGAAGGCGTTATGGATGAGGGTGCTGATGTTATAGATATTGGCTTATGCTCAACGCCAATGTTTTATTTTGCAATGGGAAACTATCAGCTTAAATCAGGAATTATGATAACTGCCTCGCATAATCCTTCTGAATATAACGGCTTCAAGCTGTGTGGTGAGGGCGCAAAACCTATTGGCCTGAATTCAGGGCTGATTGAGATAGAAAAGATTTTTCAGATGATTGAAGCGGGCGGGAAGACAAAAAGAGGCAATTTAATAAGGCAGGACATAAGCGGGGATTACACAAAATTTATGTGGGGGTTTGTGAAAGAGATACACAGCCTAAAAGTTGTGGTTGACGCAGCCAATGCAATGGCCGGGTTAGAGGTTCCGCTTATGTTTAAAAACCTGAATGTAGAGCTGATTCCTCTTTATTTTGAGCTGGATGGCAGCTTTCCAAACCATCCTGCAGACCCTCTTGATAAAAAAAACCTTGCAGAGCTGCAAAAAAGGGTTAAATCAGAAAAGGCAAATCTTGGCATCGCATTTGATGGTGATGCTGACAGGGTTTTTTTTGTAGATGAAAAAGCTAAGGTTATACCCGGTGATTTAATAACAGCTTTGATTGCAAAATCCTTTCTCAAAAATAATCCAGGGGTTAAAATCTTGTTCGACCTAAGGTCTAGCAAAGCTGTAGGTGAGGTTATCAAGGAGAATAATGGCATCCCTGTAGTGGCGCGCTCGGGCCATACCTTTATGAAGGAGTCTTTGAGAGGAGAAAATGCAATATTTGGTGGGGAACTTTCAGGCCATTACTATTTCAGTGACTTTTTTTACTGCGACAGTGGAATGCTTGCCGCTATTTTGGTAATGAATATTATTTGCAAAGAGGGAAAACCTCTCTCAAAATTGATCAAGCCTATTAAAAGATATTATTCCACTGGCGAGATTAATTTTAAAGCTGATAACAAGGATGAAATTATTGAAATAGCGCGGCAGCACTTCAGCGATGCTAGCCGCCAGGTTGAAGATGGCCTTTATGTGGAATACAGCGACTGGTGGCTTAGCCTGCGAAAAAGCAGTACAGAACCCCTGCTAAGGCTTGTTTTAGAGGCAAAAACCAGAAAATTGATGGCTGAAAAGGCAAAGTTGGTAAAGAATTTGATTAAAAAGTCCTCAGCTTAGTGCTAGGCCGGGATTTTGTCTTTTGTAATTCTGCTAATATTAACCTGCTTCTTTCCATCCCCCTAAATGCAATTACTATAAAGTAGTAACAAAACCGAAAGCTTTATAAAGGGGTTGTTACATACAAGGTTATAAACACATAGTTTGAGGTGTCACAATGGCATTAATACTTGACAAAAAAAACTTTCATCCGGTAGCGCCATCCCATCTATGGGAGGGGTATCCAGAGGCGCGCAATTTTGTTTATGCTCTTTATTTTCCTGTGCTTGAGCGAGTGGAGGTATATTCAAAAGATTTCAGGCTGTTGCAGGTAAGACATCCTGAAATGGATGCGCTAAAAGATTTTGTCAGGCAGGCCGGTACAAATGGATGCATGTTCACCTCAAAAAGCATCAAAACATACGGGTTGGACAGTGCAAAAAACGAGCTTGTTTCACAGAATATTGAGTTTGCAAACCCTTTAGAGGGCATTGCAATAGCTGACCAGAATAATAATACAACTGTAGGTGAGGATTTGGAGGGTTTAAAATGATTGAGGCAAAACAAAGGTGCCCTGACTGTGGAAGCCAGAAATTCTTTCACGACAGGGAAAAAGGAGAGGTTATATGCAGGGAATGCAGTTTTGTAGTTGCTGAATCCCAGTTTGATTTCAGCGCAGACACCAGAGCATTTGACTTTGAGGAGCTTGAAAAGAAAAGCAGAAGTGGCAGTCCGTTTGACCCAAGAGTAGCTAATAATTTAACAACACAGATTGGGAACAGGGCTGATATTGAGAAACTGTCCAAAAAGCAAAAGCAGCTGATGCAAAGAATAAGAAAGAAGAACAACTGGACAAGCAATAGCCTGGAGATAAACTATAACACTGCTTTTAACAACCTGAAAATGCTTGCTTCTTACCTGAAGATTCCTGAAAGCGCTGAAAAAGAGGCTGCTTTAATCTATAGAAGGGCGGCTGAAAAAGGGCTAACAATAAAGAGAAGCATTGAAAGCATTGTGGTTGCATCGCTGTACATCTCAAGCAGATTGTATGCTTTGCCAAAGTCGATGGATGAGTTTGTTGAGGCATCAAAAATCAGCAAGAAGATACTTGGAAAAACATATAAGCTCATAATCAGGGAGCTAGAGCTGAAAATCGTGCCCTCTAATCCAATTGATTTTGTTGAAAAATTCGGCAGCATCCTCAATCTCGGGGCAAAGACGCAGACAAAAGCAATTAAAATGATTGAGGAGGCAAAAAAGAAGCAGATGCTTTCTGGTTTAAGTCCGATTAGCGTAGCTGCAACAACACTATACCTTAGCGGACTTAAGGAGAATGAAAGAAGGACGCAGAAAGAGGTTGCTGAAAAAACCGGCATTACAGAGGCGACATTAAGAAGCAGGTGCAAGGACTTTATCAAAGCGCTAAAGCTTAAGGTTAAGATTAGGTAAAAATAGCGAGTTGCCACAAAAAATGACCGCCACTGCTTTAAACATTGAAAGAATGTCTCCAGAAGATTTAACAGCGCTTATTGACCCAAATTTAAGGTTTGTTAAAGACTTTGGCAAAAGCCTGTCAACAGCGGTTTATCGGGTTGAAAGTGAGCATGGCCCTGCTGTTCTAAAAATAGGGTTTAATGATTCAGACATAAGATTAGGACCAGGAGTGCTGGACCATATCAAGCAGGAAAAAGCAGCTCTTGAAGTTCTGGATGGTGTTAAAGGCATTCCAAAGCTTTACACCTCTTATTATAAAGATGATAAAGATGGCAAATTTCTCTATCTTGCTGTTTTAAAGGAGTATATTGAGGGTATTTCTCTGAAAGACACCCCTGAAGCAAGGCGCATAACCAAGAGCCCTGTCTTTGAAGCAAAAATGTCTGATTTAATAAAAGACATAAACAACAGGGGTGTTATACTTCGCGAGGGCCCTCATGAATTTTGTTATACAAACATTATTGTAGCTCCAGACTTTCAGCCGTATTTCATTGATTTGGGCTATGCAATGATGCCTAACAGCATTGATGTTAAGCGCGATAAGCTTTCTGTCTTAAAGTGGCTTTTGCAAACACAATACGACCAATTTAAAGAGGCGTATTTTCCTGTTGAGGCCATCAAATGAAACTGCGCGACTGTGCTGCATTAACTGAACTTGTTGACCCTAACTTAAAATACATACACTCATTTGGAGGCAGTTTACTTGTTTTTCTTGTTGAAAGCTCAAATGGCCCAAGCATTTTGAAGATGGGATTGCCAGATTGTATTAAACTGCATAACCCGATAGATCTGTCCTGGTGGGCTGGCGGGTGGGAGGAGCAGCACGCACAAAATGAAGAGCGTGCTCTAAGAACATTGGAGGGAATAGCTGGAATTCCAAGGCTTTACACCTCCTATAAAACATATTATAGCCCTAAGAAAAGTTTCACAGCAGTGTTAAAGGAGTATATAGTTGGCAAACCTTTAACCGAAGCGCTTGCCAAAACAAATAAAGAAATTCAAAAAAGAATGCGGGATTTAATAGTTGAGGTTGGGAAAAGAAAGGTCTTTGTTTATGATGTTAGCCCAAGGCACAACCTTCTTTTAAGAGACAGCCAGCCGTACATATTTGATTTTGGCTTGGCAGAGATAGGCAGGCCTGATAAAGGTAACAAACGCTTGTTAGAGGATATGCACCAGGAGTTTCTGGCATTCAGAGATTGGTTTTTTCCTGATATTTAAATAACGCAGACTCGCTATTATAAGTCAGCGAGTCTGCGGGATTAAAAAGTGCTAGATTTTGGAGTTGCGCACTTTTTAATAAAAATCTGTCTACAAAAATCTTGCCTGTTTAACACCTAGTCAGCGGCTAAAACCTGTCTTTCTTGATAAGTACAAAGTCGTACTTTTCCTCTATGTCCCTCATGTAGTCAGAGACAGTAGACTTTGGAATAGACAGCTCTCTAGCCATCTCCATTGTCTTAGCCCGGCCTTTGGTATTAAGGTATTCGAGGATTTGCTTCATCCTCACCTCTTTTTTTGAAAGCCCAACCATTTCATCCCCGGATAGTTATAACTTAGGGGAAAACAACTATTAAAGATTAAAGTATATAGGACATATACTTGCAAGAAGTTTGTATATACCCCTTATTGATTTTGGAGCCAGCCAAAAAGCTCTTTTGGCGTTATTGCCCGTACTGGCACGCAATTTCGGTCATACTTGCTTTTAAGGCTTTTTTGCAATTCATTATATTGATAGCAGATGTATTTTACAGCCAGCTGGTATTTGTAAACATTGTAGTCAGCGGTTCCTTTTTTAATGCCAAAGCCAGAGGCCATTGTTTTTATAATGCCCTCCAGGTTAACCCTCAGCTTCTCAATCTGGTTTTTGGTTAAATGAGCCTTTAATTCAGAGAGTTTTGCCTTTATTGGCTGTGGCAGTTTTTTCTTCATGGCTAGAGCACAATTTATAGCTGTTGGCTTTTATTTCTGGTAAATGTATGAGTAGCCTTGGGCCCTTAAAAAATCCTGGATAAGGCTGATTTTGCTCATTCCTGTCATTGCCAGCATATCAAAATATCCAATTCTGCTTAGCCCGGCTAGCTTGTAGGACTTAATGGTTTTTACTGTGCCGTCCTTAAGCACCTCCTGAACTGTGTCTTCAAGAAAAACCGGTCCTCCACTATTGCCAAAATTAATTGGGGTGGTCATTAAGGTGTAGGTGGCAAAATTGTTTTTCTCTCTGATTTCACCAGAGCATAGCTGTTTGCCTAAGCCGCCTGGGTAGCCGATAGCCCAGACTTTATCTCCAGGAGACAGCTCATCTTCATCAGCAAACTCACCCTCAAAAAGGGTAAACCTGTCCGGATTTAACATAACCCTGTTTTCATCGATTTTTAATAGCGCAACATCCTGGTCATCAACCCAGTCTGCCTCGTCCGAGACAACTGTATCAGCTAGAAGTTCAGCTGCGATAAGGTTCATGCCCACGAGTTTGCCGTTATAGTCTCGTGCGAAACCGTTAAAGATGCCGAGTTCTACTGACTTCAGCTTTGCCCCTCCTGCCATAACTTCCTGAAAAGCGCGCGCATCAAGAGGCAATGGCCCGCTGTTTTTGCCGCTAACATTAAGCTTGTACATCCCGTCGCTGATTTTTGAAAATCCAAAAACATTAAGCTCTGGCGGAACATCTATAACATGCGAGCAGGTAAGATAAAAAACAAGGTTTTCTTTGATATTTTTGTAAACGCATACGCCGCTGCCTGAAAAATATACCGCTATATCTTTTGGGAAAAATGAGTATGTTGCCCTTACAATTACCTGCTCAGTGGTTGCCATCAATTCCTCAAGGCTTTGCTCTCTTTTTTGAATTTTCTGCTCAACCGGCGCAGGCGCTTTTGGCGCTGTAAAATAGGCGATGGCTCCAACAGTGCCAAGCCCCAAGACAGTAGCAATTCCCACTTCTGCCATCATTTTTACAGTCGAGCGTTCATAGAAACGTTTAAGCGTATTTCTTCCATCCCGTATAGCATTATGGTTTTCCCTTTTTTCCGCTATCATTTTTTGTTGCCTCCAATAATCTCAATTATTTTTTTTTCGTACTTTTCCATGAATTTTTTATCAGTCCAGCTTTCGGAATTAAATAGATAGGCCTCTTCAACCAAATCCGCCATTTTTTTGCAGGGATAAATATCCCAGGATGCAAGTGCCATATCCAAGGCTTCGTTCCTTCCGGTTTTGCCTAGCCTGTCTCTAAATTTATGCATCAGCGCAGCTGAATAATTGTAGTGGATTAATCCCTCCTCTGGCTCAACCGTAATCATTTTTTTTACAGCGCTCCTGAAATTTGGCAAGTCATCTTTTGCATAGTATGCCATTGCAAGATGCATAACAACCTCAAGAGATTCTGTTTTTTCGCTCGCGCGTTTTAGGTATTTTATTGCGTTATTATAGTCCTTTTGCCTGTAGTAAATATAGCCCAGGGTGTCAAGATTATAATCCTCTGCCTTAAGTTCAACAGATTTTTTTGCAATTTCAAGATAGTCTACTCCGCCAATATTAATATGGCCGTGCTCTGCCACCATATCCCAGGCAAGATTGTTTAAGGTTTCAGCATCAGGATTTAAGTCAATAATTTCTTTATAGAGTTTGGCCAGCTCCACAACCTTTAGCGGGTTGGCTTCGTCTTTGTCTTTAATTAAAGAGTGGAGGTATTTTAGCTGCCAGTCTTTTGGAAATTCAGTGCATAGCCTCTTTGCCAGTTCCTCTCCTCTTAAATCGTATCTGGTGGCATTGGCAAAGCATACAAGCTTTAAGGCCTCAAGTTGCCTCTCTTTCGGAAATTTTAGTATTGTGTCTCTTGTTTTCTGAACATGTTCTGAAGAATATTCCCATGACCGGTTTTTGGCGTTATTAATTCGCAGTGTGTTTGCCCTGTCCCATATGTCACTTTTGCTAAGCGGGTTATAGCTCATAATACTTTCAGCGAAGAATATTGGGTGCATCTCGTTATTAGTAATATCATCCCACCAGTTATAGTCGCACTCATAGATATCAAATGCGTTGAACAGGTGGCTAACCTCATGCTGTGTTGTGAATGGTTCATCAGCATCTGAGAATACCAATGCGTGGTTGCCTTTTCTTATCGCCAGTCCAAGAATAGTTGCGTACGGTTTGCCTGTAAATGTTAGTATAGCATCGCATTCATTTGGGTCATGCTCTAGTTTAACCTGCGAAAACAAATAGCCCGCATCATCGCTTTCATCATCAAATCTGATATATTTAACGCTGTCAATTTCAAGTTCTATGCCAAATGATTTATTGAACCGCTCCCCGCTCCAGGATAAGACACTCTGCTTTAATTGCTCCCACCACTCCTCTTTATTAGAGCCATACTTTTTTATGTATGCGTCATCAACCAATATCTCAAGGTCAACTTTTTTTGGATGGTTGTCTTTGACAAGTGTATTATCAACCTTTTCAACTATTTCCCTGTATTTTTCATGTTCAGCTGAATATACCTGCGGGATTCTAAATACCGGTTTTGGCTGCTGGCTGGCACAGGATGCGCCAAACAGCGCTGACATGCTCAATAGCATAGCTGCAAACTTTTTTGTTTGTTTCATTTGTGTTCATCAAGGATTTTTGTGTATTTTCTTATTAGCTCCCACAGGTAATTCTCTGCTATAATTTTATCATGCGCCATGAACGATTTGCCGTTGGACTTTTTAGTATACCTCTCATTATCAGGCCCGTTTGGATTATAGTTAGGATTTTTCACAAGCACCTCTGGCCAGATTTTATAGGCTTCCTGCCCGTTCGGAGTGCGAACAGTAATAACATTAATTCTTGACCGTATGTCTCCCCCCCCGTATTCATACATATTACAGCCGGATATTTCCCATCCAGCGGCAAGTATTAGTTTGTCAAGTCCCCCTGCCTGTTGTGCCAGCTCTTTAAGGTCATCCAGCTTAAGCTCCTGTTCAGGCTCTGTTTTTTCTTTATCTTTTTCAGGATTTTCAGAGTCAATGCTCTCTTCCGGCTCTTTTTTCTTTGGCCTTTTTTTGTCGTAAGCAGCCCATTTTGGGTCATTAATATCCTCAATTGTCATTTTAAGCTTTAAACCCCAATTCTTTTTTGCCTCTTTGTGAGGTGATATTATAAAGTGCGATTGTTTCAAGCAGTTCATCCATTGTAATTGGATTTCGCGCTTTTGTTGCAGCTGTTTCCCGCCGCTTTTTGTTGCAGGTTGAGTTTATAATCTCGCTGATATCAGCTCCGCTAAATTCAGATGTTTTCTGTGCCAGCATATTGTAGTCTATCCCCTGCATAAAAATGGGGTTTCCTGCATTTTTTGCAATCCCCTGCTTTTTTTCAAGATGGAGCTTGAATATGGCTGCACGGCTCTCTTCATCAGGCGGCCCAACATAAAATTTGGTATCAAACCTTCCTGCGCGAATCACCGCTGCATCAAGCTGGTCAAGCCCCATATTTGTCGCAGCCATAACATAAACTCCTGGGTGGTCAGCAAGGCCGTCCATGTGTTTTGTAAAGGTTGTAACCACTTTGTGGTCTTCTGCATGCGAGTAGGAGGAATCGCCTCTTGGCATTAGTAATCCGTCTATTTCATCAAAGCAGATGATTGCAGCTCCATGATGGCTTGCGATTGTCGCAACTCTTCTAAAATATTGGTCCAACTTGTTTGCGCTTTCATTAATATATTTAGAGCCGATACCGCTAACATCAATTGGAAAAAACGGGAAGGGTGTTAAGCTTCCAATAATCCTTAAAGCTAAGGATTTACCAGTGCCTGGCGGGCCGTATAACAAAACCCCTTTTGGAGGCTTGCATCCCCATTCAAGATAGGCTTTGGAAGATAATAAATCATTACCGCAGAAATCGTTGAGAGTTTCTTTTGCTGTTTTGTTTAGGATGATATCATCCCAGCTAAGCGCGTCTCTTTCCTCTTTCTCGGGCTTTTTTTTGTTTGTCGTCATAGCAATGTTGCCTTTGACAAAGCCCAGCTCTCCATTTAAACTATTTAGTAGGATAATACGAATTTATGAAGGTTTCGCTTTTTTGGCCTTTGTGCCCATTATCTGCTCAAGCGTCGGGTCAAGCACAAACTTCCATTTCACCTGTTCGCGGCCGTTTTTATCCAGCTCAAAATAGACGCATCCTCTTAATCCAGGTGTAAGCCCGACTCTGCTGACATAGGGCGTCCAGGGCTGCATGCCGGCGCTGTTGACAATAAATGAACTTCCGCCATAGCCGGCTGCTGGATGATGGTTATGTGCAAATACTGCAATGAACGGATCCAAATTTGAACTCTGAAGCTGGTTCAGCGCTCCAACAATCTGGTCAGAGCCTCTCTTTGGTTCGTGGCAGCAAAATATTTTTTTGCCATTTGGAAGCTCACCCTCGCCAACGCCTGATTTCTCACCCTCTGCAGAGAAGACATATAAATGCGGATGGTTCTTGTATTTTGAGTCAAGCACATTGACAATATCCAATGCTTCATCCCTGTCAGGAGATGTCTTGTTATAATGGTTGCCGCTGGTAATATAAAGATAGCCATTCTTTTCAAGAACATTTTCCATAACATTCTTCATCCTGTTTCTAAATTCAGTCATCTGCTTTGAGGTATTGGCAATTGGGATTGCAGCGAGCGCAGAGTCATATAACTGCCTAACCCTGGTCAGCTTTTCCTCGCCTGACAGCTGTTTGTTTTTGATTATTTTATCAACTTTTTGCCCTATTTCAGATGGGACATCCCCAAAATACTGGTATGACGGCCCGAACATATCATCAAGAGCGCCGTGAACCATGTCACCATTGACAACTAAAACGTCTGGCAGCCCATCATTCTTGAGGTAGTCCATTGTTGCCTGGAATACATTGTAATTGCTAGGCCTCCCGCTTATATTAGCGCAGCCAAAATGTGTATCCGCAATGGCAAGACCTTTAACAGGATTAAACTTTAGTTTTTCCCGTATAGTTTCGATGCGCTTTTGGAGTTTTTCCTTTCCGGATTTTGTTTTTGTATGGTCAATCTCCGCCTGAAGTTTGATTAATTTCTGGTTAAGGTGGTAGTCCTTTAGCAGTTGGCTGGATGTTACAAACTCAAGCTCAACTTCCTTTGTTTTTTTGTGCAGTGTATACAAAAGAACTCCTGATGCAAAATTTCCTGCTTCATACCTTTTTGTGTGGCTGTTTTTAACTGTCTTAGAGACAAGCCCGCCTAGTTTCTCCTCTGACTGTAGGGTGGAGGACTGTATTATTGTTGTTATATCCGGTGTTTCCCTTCCCTTTTTTGGAGAGAGGCTTTCGCTTGTTTTTGCCTGAGGTATTGCCCGCATTCCGCTTGCGCCGTGCCCGATAATTATAACATCAGGCACCTCTTTTCCAGAGCGGTTTTTCTGGGCGTATTCATGCATTAGCTCGCGGATATCGGATTTGATTGGTGTGATTGAGCGTACAGAGGCTTGGTGGTGCAGGGCAACTTTGACCCCGTCCAGCACCAGCTCTACGCTGTTTCCTCCGTGCGGATAAAATGGATTGTTCTGGAAAATGTGGCAGAGCAGCGCCTGATACCAGGGTTTAACTCTTGCGCGCATCTCCTCTGCGTGGGCTGCGTCAAGGTTCTTTCTTTTTACGCTCCTGAAAAAGCTTGGCACCCTTTTTTGCATTGCTATCTTGCTCAGCTGGTGGATTATTTCATCCTCCTGTTTATTGAGCTTTGTCTCATCGACCTTCAGCGCCTTTATCCGCCGGTCTATCGCTTCAAGTTTATAGTTTACCTCCCCATTCTTTTTGAGTGAGGTAAGGGTTTTTCTAAACCTTTCCGGGTATTCTATTGCATCAATGCATTCTATATTATTATTAAGTATAGTGTCAATTTCGGTTTTTACGTCGCTGTTTTTTGAGTCAAGAGCCCTTCTTACAAGGCCGAGGATAGTTTGTTGTGTTTCAAGATCTTTTTGTTGCTGTTCCAGCTTGCCTTTTTCCTGCTGGTTTTTTCTTTGCGCAACAAGATGCTTTTCCTCCTCCTCTTTTAAAACAAAAACTTTATCAAATTCAAGCTCTACATGGTCATCAAAGTTCCTGTTGTCCTCCTCGCCGTAAATATAATGTATTGGCACGTTTGGAAATGCCTTTTCAATGAGTGTCCCAAAATATTTTCTGCCGTATTCAGCAGCCTCCTCTAGGGTTAGTATCTTATTTAACCCCCATTTCTTGATGGTTTCCTTAACCTCTTTTGGAACAGCAGGGTCCTCGAGTATCTCAGCATACCTCTCATCCATATTTTTATCCGGGTCATATCCTAAAAAGATAAGCTCTCTCTGGTTTTGCTTGCCGTAAAATGTTGGCACATACGGCAAAGCGCTTCCGGCAAAGCAGACATGGCCGACTTTCTTGCGCCATTGCTGATTCCTGCTCAGAACAACAAGACCCTCAACAATTTTTGGGTCATAGGCTTTTGTTGCAACAGCGGGTTCTGCGAAAATAGCAAATGTAGCAGTATCATCATTTTTTAAAGAAGAATCTGTTTTTCTGGATTTTTTCTCGCTTGATTCCACCTTTGTTGTTTCGGTTTCAAGAATCTTTTCTAATTTTTTTCCAGCCATTTCACACCACCATTTGTACTAAAATATATGTGCTTATATTAAACTTAATCTATATTGAGCATATACCCACGGTTGCAGCGGTTCATGGCATGCGCCCGCCAATCATGCCGGACAAAGTGGTAATTATTTCCGTAAAATAACTTTAAATAGTTTGTTATAATTGGATTTATATAACCGGAACATTATATTACAGAGATTTTAGGATTGTGCCTCTAAAGAAGATTGGGTATTTAGCTGGATATAAGCAATCGTGCAATATTTTTCAACGAGGATTCCAATGCATTCATGTGGTGGGCTAGCTTTGCCCCCTCATAGGTTTGGAGATTTTTAGCAACTCTTTCAATGTTTGCTGCGCGCTGTTTATGGTTAACCTCAGCATCAAATGCAATCTTTTGGTTATTAATGTGGTAGGCTTTCATCAGCTCAAGATAAACCTTATTCAGGCTGGATACTACCTCCAGAATATTTTTTTTGATTTTGTCCTCGCATTCAAAATTTTTCAGGAGCCTTGAAATTCGTTTCACCTCATCCCCGATTGATTCCAGTAGCGAAATCATAAGCCAGTCCCTCAAAAGCTCCTCATTTCTTCTTTTGAGGCTTCTGGCGATTTCATGCTCTTTAAAAGCAGAATTAATCACTCTCTTAATAAGAAATACAAGCCGGTTAACATCCTTATCTCGCTGGACAATGCTGTCAACATACTTTATGTCTCCCGACAGAAGGTCCTGAAACATGGACCTTACGATAATGTCAATCCTTCTGACTATGGTCTCAATTGAAAGTTCTTTTAAATCCATTAATTATTAAAAAAGATAATTTTGACAGTTCTTTGAATTACTATTATAAATATGATAAGATTAAGAATATGCACTTAATGGTGTCAGTAAAGTATTTAAATGGCGATGGGTTTGTAATAACAAGCTTTTATATTAAAAAAATAAGAAAATGAAAGACGAA
>CAZGZA010000004.1:19103-24217 GCA_964529655.1 uncultured Methanosarcinales archaeon
AAGCTCTCTTAAGTCCATCAGGTCTTTTGCAACAATCTTTGTTGCTGTCTGGTCCAGCAATTCGATTCCCGCCAGATTTTGGAGGATTGCCTTGATGTGCGGGCCTTTTTCTTTCAGGTCATCGCCCCTTACCTCAATAATATTATAGTTTGTCAGATAGGCGGCAATAATCTCAGCCTCAAGAAGGGTTAAGCTTTTGCCGTCAGTAGAAATAACAATGATATTTATGTTTTTCTCAAGCCTTCTTTCCTTTGTGCTAAGGATGAGGTTGTCATACTCCTCATTAAGATAAACAAGGTTACCCTTTATTAGCTTATGGCGTTGCGTCCAGCTTTTTGGTATTGAGATTACTAATGATGATTTTCCAAACCCAATAAGTTTTCTGAATTCCATTGCAATTAATTCAGGCACACCCCAAACCCAAATGTATATACCCTATATAGATTAGGTATATATAAAGTTTTCTCTACGAACAGTTTATTAGAAAAGAGCTGATAAAAAGCTATCCCATGCCGGATATCTTCAATGTCAAAAAACATAGGCGCATTTAAAAATAGATATGGCAAAAGAGATTCATAAATTTGTTTGTGTTCAAAAATTCAGTTAAGGAACACCGCAGCCCAGATCTCCATAAAATACCTTTGATGCGGTGTTCCTATTTTTTGTTATAGCTTTAGAGCTGCGTAATTCTAGACTTTTACCGGGATTGCTAATTATTTTTGCAATGGCCGGGATTCCTGGTAAAACAGAAAGCTTATTCTGGGTTCCTTGTTTATACTATAGACGGTTAAATCTGGTTTTTTGTTTGTATGCTTATTTTATAAGCCTCATTCCTGAATCGAGCCTATAAAAATTTCCAGCCAGAGTGAATTGCCACACATTCCCTTTTGACATGATTTACCTCTGTCAGGAAATCGATTTCAAGTTCAAAACAACAATAATCTGGGATAAAGGAATAACCTTGCGAGAATGGAACATCGAAAACAACAAGCCGAATGAGAATCACGAGTACGTATGGGTGATGGAGAAGTGATTATTTTTCTGCCATATCCCATGCAAAGTTGAATATCATTTTGAATGTTTGTGTTAACTCGGAATTTTGGATCATGATTCCTGTCAGATTTTTTTCAAGGTCTAGAATTGCGATTTTATCGCCATAAATGAATATGGCATTGGGAAATTCGTATTCTTTTGGAATAAACCTGACTTCTCTCAGTTCTTTTTTGCCTTCTGTTTTCATTTTTTCTGTTTCAGCTGTTTTTTCTGTCAGTACTTTAATGAAGATTTTCTCTTTAATTCTTCTTCTGATGTAGTTTGGGAAATAATAGGGGAGTTTTTCAGTTAATGATTTAGTGGATGAGATTGCAGCCATCTCTTTTTTTGTCTTTATGAAATCGTCAATTATGGTCTTTAGACCTTCTTTTCCTTCGAACAATTCGACCTTTGGTTTTTCTTTTATGGACTTTTCCAGAGCTAGAAGGCTAGGCATTATGTTGTTTATTTTTGCTTCTCTTTCTTTTAAGATGTCAAATAGCTTATTCGGGGGCGCAGTCTCAAAATATTTGACGCCTGATTTAATCACATATCCAACCAGCCCTTTTTCAATCAAAGATTTTAAGATGGAATAAGTCGTTTCTCTTAAAATTCCGGCTTGTTTTGCTATTGCATGTACTTTAGAAGTTCCAAGCTGGAGATTTGCTAAGTATACTTGTATTTCCTTCTCAGTCAGGCCGAACTCTTTCAAAGCCTGCATAATCTGCGTTTCTTCCATATGGGATAGTGATATATTGCTACTATTTAAATACTTCGATTTTGTAGTAATCTATTTACAACAAAAGTTAATATACTTAAACATATTACTACTGGTTGATAATGAATTACTCATGTAAACGGAGGCAAACAAAATGAACACGATCAAAAAATTAACTTTATCTGCTATTATTGCAGGCGCTATATTTTCGGGAGCTATCGGGTTAGCTTCTTGCAAGCCACGATATAATCCAGGATGGAGTAAAGATAGAATCTCTAAGTTGGAACAAGACTTAGAAGTTCCGCATGATTTGGTAGCGCGGGTAGAAATGTTACATAGTGGAAGAGGAAGTCTTGCGCCAGTATCTATAAAAAAAGATACATATCAAAATATCCAACGCATAAATTTTGAATATGCAGTTGGCAATGGGCGAGTAGTCGCAGATTACTTTCCTGACGGCAGGATCAAAAGCGCGGCTTTCTTTGATGAAACCGGGCTACTCGCGGCGTACAGATATGATCCAGAATTTGGCGGAGTCAGATACTGCAGCAATCTTGAAGCAATAACAGCTCTTCATTCAGATAGCAAGTAACTCTATTCTCCCCTGTCTACTTCATCATATCTACTTCCAGGTTTAGCCGTCTTTAAATAGTCCAAAATCCCCTAAGATAAATATGAGCGTTCAGGATTTCGTGGTTTATTGGAGATTTTTATAGATGTTCTTTCTGTGGCCTATTATTGTTATTTCAATTCGTTTCTTGTTCTCATCAATGTCGGCTATTGCTCTATAATCGCCGATTCTTATTTTATAGCCAGGTATTTCTGTTAGTTTTTCGAAGAAATGGTGCGGGTTTTCTTTTGTGGACATTATTTTGTCCCAGATTCTTTTTGCTATTTGTTTTTCAGTTTTTTCTAAGAACTCGATTGCTTCAGGGTCGAATATTACTGCATACATTCAAAAACCAAGCCTCTTTTTTGCCTCTTCTTCTGTTACAAATTTTCCTTTTTTTATTCTTTCTCTTGCTTTTTCTATTGCCTGGATTATTTCTTTGCTTAGTTCAGGCTCTTTTTCGCAGGTTTTCGCTATGAATATCACTTTCTTTATAACTTCGTCATAACTCTCATTTTTGTATTCCCTGAACTGGTCAAGCTGTTCCTTTGTGTCTTCATGTAATTTTACAGTTGTGGCTTCCATTGTTCTCACCATATACTTAAGTATACTAAGGTATATTTAAATCTTTAGGAGGAAAAAAAGGCCACTTCTGCCTTAACGTGGCAGGAGCTCCAGACGGCCAAAGCAACTGTTATACTTTTCCTTTTGACATGATTTACTTATGCAAAGAGATGGGTTTCAACTCAAAACAACAACTAAAAACAACAGCTAAAAACTAAAAGCTTATTTGAGTTTTTCAGCCGCTGCCTTTAATACATCTGCTTTGTCTGTTTTCTCCCACGGGAATTCAGCTCTGCCAAAGTGGCCGTAGCATGCTGTTTTTCTGTATATAGGCCTTCGCAGGTCAAGCGACCTGATAATTCCGCTGGGTGTCAGCTCAAAATGCTTTCTTACAAGCTCCTCAATTTTTTCCTCAGGAATTTTGTTTGTTCCGTAGCAATGGACGCATACAGACACCGGCTCAGCAACACCGATTGCATAAGCCAGCTGAATCCCGCATTTGGTTGCTAAGCCAGCTGCAACAATATTTTTTGCAATGTATCGTGCCATATACGCTCCTGACCGGTCAACCTTTGTCGGGTCCTTTCCGGAGAACGCTCCACCACCATGGGCGCCATGGCCGCCGTAAGTGTCAACAATTATTTTTCTGCCTGTAAGCCCGGTGTCAGCAACAGGGCCTCCAACTACAAATCTTCCGGTTGGGTTAACATGAAAAATGGTATCGTTAGCCAGCCATTTTCCGCACACTGGTTTTATAACATGCTCAATAATATCCTTTCTTATTTGCGCCTGCTCAACCTCCGGAGCATGTTGCGTTGAAACAACAATTGTTGTAACATGTTGAGGCGCCTCATTTTCATACTCAACACTAACCTGAGCTTTTCCATCAGGCCTTACATACGGCAGAATCTTCTGCTTTCTTACCTCTGCCAGTCGTTCTGTTAGTTTATGCGCGAGAGTGATAGAGAGTGGCATAAGCTCGCTGGTTTCATTGCAGGCATAGCCGAACATCATTCCCTGGTCTCCTGCGCCTAATTCAGCTGAATCTTTTTTCTTGACGCCCATTGCAATGTCCGGGCTTTGCTTGGAAACCGATACGATAATTGCAGAGTTATTATTATCAAAACCAAGCATTGGATTGTCGTAGCCAACCTCTTTAATGGTTTTTCTTGCAACCTCGCTAAAATCAATGTTGCCGTTAACAGTTATCTCGCCAGCTACAACAACAAATCCAGTTTTGGTCAGGCATTCAATAGCAACCCTGGCCTCTGGATCAATTCGTATCGCCTCGTCAAGAACAGCATCGCTGATTTGGTCGCATAGCTTGTCAGGATGGCCCTCTGTTACGCTCTCTGATGTGAAAATGTATTTTCTGCTCAATAAAACCACCTCACGATTTTATAGCTGTCAAATAACTAAGCTTATTTAAACTTTTTGAATCAGCAATCCAAGAATCGGTTAATGGTTTTTGATAACCGCCAACGAACAGGAGCATGGGAATTTGTGTTTTGCTTTTGTGATGGCCTCTTTGCCTAACTCCAGATGCGTTGAATCAACACGCACTGACATCAGGGTCTGGCCTTTTCTGACTTGCGCAGCAACGCCTATCGGTTTTCCAAACGGATGGCTCATTCCAGTGCTCATTCTGTCGGCGCCAGCACCTGCTGCTAAAGGATTCTCTCTTAAAACATGGTGTGGCACAATCATAAGCTTTAGCTTGTAGTTTGTTCTCCCTAATTTTTTTTCCAGGAACTTGTTTGATACCTGCCTTGCAGACTCAATTGCAATATCACGAATCTGAAGAGCGGATTTAGAGCATAAGTTTAAGGTGTAGTCAAACTCCTTGTCAACACCCATGTCATATCTTACAATTTTATTGACAGGCCTTGCCCTAACATAACACTTTTTTTTATATTTACTAAAACGGGTATACGGCCTTTCAAGGCTTCGATAAGTAATAAACTTTCTTGTCTTTGCCATGTTGTGAAGTTAAAGAAAAGCGAGATTTATAAATATTGCTGTTGCAAATCACATATAATCCAGCCAAGCCCTTCAAGTGATGCTTTAATCTTAATACCTCCTCCCAAGAAATACATTAGTCTGGGGAGAATAAATATGTTCGTTCACACTTTTGTGAAAGAAATTTCACACTATTTTTGTTATAATCCTAACTACTATGGGACTAAAACT
>CAZGZA010000004.1:24227-28034 GCA_964529655.1 uncultured Methanosarcinales archaeon
CACACTATTTTAGTTTTTTAAGCTCTATCCCGAGCTCAGATAGTGCTTTTAGTATTGGCTCTCTTTCTGCTAGGTTTCCCTGCATTCTTTGGTCCATATAACTATATCTGCACTTTAATAATTTGTTCATATCTTTCGTAAATTATATAAAACCCACTGCAAAACCATTCTTGAATGCCAATTAAAATAGACTATAAGAAATGCTGCTGGAAAAACGGCAAATGCACAAGCTGTACATGCGGGGGCAAATGCGAGGGATGCGTTGAAGCCTGTTCAGTAGGAGCACTAAAACGAGAGAAACTCGTTGTCTTTGATGCCAGCAAATGCATCAGCTGCGGGGCATGCGTTGTTTCCTGTAAGTACAATGCAATTACGATGGAATAAAACTGAGAAAACCTCAATACACCATATTTCTTAAACTGCCCTGTTCATTTATAGCGAAGATGACCTTGCATTCTTTGGTCTATAACAGCATATCTTATCCCGCCCGCAGGTGTCTACCTCCTCACTTTGTAGACACCTATGTATACTGTTTTTTGTACTGGGATATCAGGAATTTTAGTGTTGGCCTGACGTTGTTTTTCTTCTCAAAGGCTTGCAGCGCTTTATAATAGCGCGCTCTATCTTTCACGCGGATATTTATTGGCGGATATTTGTGTTTAATCAGGACATAATTCAATAACAGCCTTCCAACCCTTCCGTTTCCGTCCTGGAACGGGTGGATATTCTCAAACTCGTTATGGACTAAAGCCGCTAAAAGCAGGGGAGGGTATTTGTTTTTGTGCGCTTTATACCAGTTTGCTAAACCAAGGAGCAATTTGCCTACGATTGCAGAGGGCGCTCCTTGGTGGACAATATTGCCGTAGCCATCCTTAATAACAACCTCTGCATCTCTTAGTTTGCCTGCAAAATGTTTTGTTTTTTTAAAGCATAAAAAATGTAATTCCTTAATAAATTCCAAGCTAATCTCTTTCTCTGTTTTTTTGATGTATTCAGCTGCTTTTGCAACACCCGCTGCTTCAAGCTCGTCTGCATTATGAGGAATATGTTTTTGCTCAACAATATCTTTGACTTCATTTAATGCCAGAATAGAGCCCTCAATGGCATTGGTGTTGTAGGTGAAATTCTCGGTAAATCCCTGCCAGTTTAGTTTTTGGAGATGCTCTATCTTTATTGACTTTTCAAATTTCTTGTATTCATTGATTTCTTTTTCACTTAGTTCAAACTCGAATATGCTTCTTTCTTTGGCTTGGTTAAGAATCAGCTCTTCTGCTTGTTGTCTCAGGGTTATTAGCTCATTTTCAGGCAGGTTTGAGCCTAAATATCTTGAAATTCTTTTTACTTTATCGCCAACCCTGTATGAGTGAACCAAGTAGTATTTCTTGTTTTTTCCTATTTTCCGTATTTCGACAAACATAACACATCAGAAGGTGTCTACATATTTAAACTTTTCTATTTTGTAGACACCCATAGGTTTATCCCCTTTCGCGCCTGCGGTAAAACAGTCAGAGATCGTATCAATAATTTTCTTCGCATTCAAAACAACAGAAAGAATCAGCTCGATAATTGTAAAGTACGGAAAATACCTCGTATGAGGTGCGAACTCCAGGCGCAAACTGTAGTTCAGGAAACGGTGCAACGGACCCGACGACGAAAAGATTATTTTTAGGTGTACTAACCCTCGTCCAGACGGCACACGAAAAGCAAAACTTTAATAAATTGCCTTTATTTAAATTAAATAACATGAAAGTAAATGACTTAATATTCAAAGAACTTCTCAAAAGAGGTTATGAACTCGAGGGAAAAACTAGGGTGTGGAATGTTGCGGATTCTAAACTTTGGTATTTGACTGATAAGCAAGCGCAGAGTTTTTTGGATTTAAGCGATACAGAGGGATACAAGAAACATATTATTGACAAAGAAGTTTCGCTCATCAAAAAACACATGAAAGATTTTATTTCTGTTTTGCCCAAAAAATTCTGTAATATAATTGATCTAGGTTGCGGAGATGGAAAGAAAGCATCTTTATTCATTGAAGAATTAGCCAAACACATGAATATCAGGTATTGCCCTATTGATATTAGTTCTTACATGGTTTCAAAGGCCGCCAAAACAATTCGTGCTATGAAAGTCGGAGAAGTTTTGGAATTTAAATGGAATATTTCTGACTTTGAGAATCTTGATAATATCACCCCTTTGTTTAGAGATAAAGGCTTTGAAACCCACTTTATGATGCTCTTGGGCAATACATTGGGAAATTTTGATAGAGAAGATATTTTGAATGGAATAAATAACAGTATGAACAAAGATGATGTTTTGATTATTGGGAATGGATTGACCAACGGACACGAAGATTGGACAAGAGAATATAAAGACCCAATAATCAATAAATGGCTTATTCAAATTCCGCAACAATTGGGATTAAGGGATAATGATGTGGAATATGATGTTCGTTTTGTCAATTCAAGAATAGAAGAGATATATATTGTCAAAACTGACAAAACAATAAAACATTTAGGCAAAACAGTTAATTTCAAGAGAGGCGACATAATAGTCGTTGCAATTTCATACAAATATACCAAACCTGAGTTTCAGAAAATACTCTCGAAGTTCTTTTCATTTGTTAAAGTGTATACAGACGAAGAAAATACTTATGCTTTAGCAGTGTGTAAAAAATAGCGCACACCGTCCCTTACACTTAAATTTGTGCCATCGTTACTTGCTCTTTTCAGTCACACTACATCTTACAGGATCTCGGCTTCGCCCCGAGGTTGATAACAAATCTTAATTTCACTTTCTTCGATTGTATTTCAAACTAAAAACTTCTCGGAGGTGCCTTATGTCTTATGAAATCCCTCAACAATTAGAGTATCATGAAAGAATTATGTTTGGACCGCCAGTTGGGATATTTTTTTGTATTCTAAGAATTTTATTTTTGTAATATTGTTTTTGTTTTTTCAATGAATATTTTGGTTTGTTTGAAGAGTTCTTGGGTTTTTTGCTCTTTGTAGAGTGTTTCTGTTCCGTATTGGAATTTTTCTCTCAGGTTGATGATGTCTGCTTCTTCCAGCTCGTTTTGTGCGGCAAAGATCTTGTGCAAGTCTTCTTTTGTTAAGTTTATTTTGCCTTGTTCGATGAAGTGTTCGATGGCTGCGAATGTGCATTCTTGGTTTCTGCTTTCGTAGCCAAACTTTTGCAGGATGGCCAGCAGGCAATGGTAGTGTGCGTAGAAGGAGGCGCTGACTGCCCAATCATTGAATTCGGCTTGCATTAGGTATTCCATGACTGCCAGGTTATGTTCTGCTTTTTTGATGTGGTCGTCTGCCTTGTGAAGGTCAGGTGTGATTTCGCGCAGCCCGCGGTGTTTGCGTCCTTCTTTTTCTGCTTTTTTCAGGCACCAGCTGAGCTTGTTTTCGGCGTGGGTCATTTTTCAACCGCCTGCCTGATGGCATTCACGATAGTGCCGTGGCCCCACAGTATTTTTCCGGTTCTGAGGATTTCCAGGATAACAGGATCCGGTTTCCGAAGGTTATTGGCAATATCTTCAGGAGTTTGAAGCACTGGGTGAATTTGTTTTGGCTTGATGCGCTGGAGTTTGTCCAGTTCGTTCTGGAAACTCTTGTAGTTCTTTTTTTCCAGGACGAATAATGCGTCGATATCTTTTGCTTTGTCTCCTTTTTCCAGCACTGAGCCGAATAGGATTGCTGTTTGGGCGAAAGGTCTGAGGCGTTCCAGGTCTTTTGCTTGGGCGCGGGCATAGGGCAGCGTGATTGTTTCGAATAGGGAGAGTTCTGCCTTTTTGAGTGC
>CAZGZA010000004.1:28044-31803 GCA_964529655.1 uncultured Methanosarcinales archaeon
AGGTCTGACTTGAAATTGAGCTCGTAAAAGATGGCGTTGCCAAGTTTTTGTGGTTTGATGGTTTCCTCTTGTTCCAGCCTTTTGAGCAGCTTGTGGGCGCCTTTAGGAGTCATGCCTATGCGCTTGGCCAGCTGGTTAATGCTGTACTTTTCAGTAAAGTGCCTTGTTAAAAAACTTAATACTTTCATTTCATTTTGTGATGTGCGTGCCATATGAACCGATAGTACATGATTATGTACTATTTGTATATAAATCTTTCTAAATTGTTTACCCCTGCATTTCTTTGAAAAATTCAATATTCTAATACTTGTAGGGGTAAAGTCTATCCCATTTCGCGCCTACGGTAAAACACCAGAAATTATCTTTGCTATTGCCAATAGAAGATAGTTTCTATTAGTAATAGAAAGGAGTTACTATCTATTGCTTACCCCAACATTTCTGTTTAAACCGCAGTATTTTCGTATTTGCTGTGGAAAAAAATAAAGAAATAAACAAAAAAATACAAAACCACAAAAATTTTAAAAAGATTTTTGGGTCCCAAAAGCACAAAAATCCCAAAGGATTTTTGGCTCCCAAAAAACCCAAAGGGTTTTTTGTGGAAAACAAAGGTTTTTTTGTGGAAATCCAAAAATGCTGTGCTTACTCAGTTTGTTCGTTTTCAGTTTCGCTTTCGTCGCCAGCTCCCTCGTCGTTTTCTAACTCTGTTTCGGGCTGGGTCTCTGCTGTTTCCTCTTTCTGTGCGGTTTTTCCGGCAGCAGATTCTAACGCGACGTTTTCAGCTTTAGGCCCTTTTTCGTTTTCAACAGGATTAAAGGTTACTGTGTCATTTTCACAAATCATGGTATCTTTTGTTAGTCCTGTCTTGTGTACAAAGTACTCTTTTCCGTCATCTCCTGCGATGAAACCAAACCCTTTCGTCACGTTGAAAAACTTTACTTTTCCTTTCATTTTATTCCTCCTAAACACTGTTATTACAGTCTTAATAGGCAAAAGTGCCTCTTGCTTTTTAAAGCATTAGGTTTGTCTGCTGCGAACGGGCTTTCCGCATACTCATTTAGGAAATGTGTTGAGCGAACCACAAGACGATTTTGCTCAACACCACGAACTCGACTTTGCCGAAAATAAAAACGTTTAAATATCAGCAAAGCAGATAGTTTAACATAATAAGAGGTGTTATGATGGGAAGGAATCATAAAAAAGAGGCGCTTTTTTGTTTTAACTATCATAAAAAAGGTGCATTGCAGCTGTCAATTGACGCTGTTGTTATTTTAATTCTTGCTATCACAATGCTGGGCCTTGGGCTGGCGTTCATTAAGGGATTGTTTGGCGGAACAGTGGAAAAGCTTAAGGGAATAGAGAAACAGCTTGGTGAGGAGGAGCGAAAGGAGTTGTTGAGCTCGGCTGATAAGATTACTTTCTTAACATCAAGGATAGAGTTAGAGGGCAGGACAAAAGATATTAATCTTGCAGTCCGCAACATTAATCAGTACGACATTGATTTTTTTATTCTCAGCCCGCTTGCAGAAACAGGGGTTGATATGGAAAAGTTTGCGGGCCGCGATACCACTATTGAATGTTTTGATGCAATTGGGGTAGAAGAAAAAGAGCTGATAAAAGACTGGATTAGCTTTGAAACATATGAAACAAGGCTTGTTGAAAGCGGCAGGGCTGACGTTGTTCCGTTAAGGATAAAGGTTAATCCGTCTGCAAAATCAACAATTTACTCCTGTGAGCTTGACCTTGTTGTAAAGAGCGCGCCAGAGGCTCCAACCCCGCAGGAAGTTGAGGGCACGGTCTACGCAAAAAAGCGCTTTGAGATTGAGTATAAAAAAGGGTAAGCTTTTCTTTTAAAATGGACAGGAAAGGAATTGAGCTTTCGGTAAACTTTTTGGTTATGCTGATTATTTCCATTGTTATTTTTGGAAGTGCGCTTTACATGGTAAAACAATTCTTTCAGTCAACCAAGGATGTTCAATCAAAGCTTTCAGCAGAGGTTGAACAGGAAATTGAGAGAAGGCTTGTTGAGTCTGCTGAACAGGTTTCAATACCTATAAATAAAGCTACGTTAGGGACAAGGGGGTCAAACACCTTTGGCTTGGGCATTCTTAACATGCTTGGAGAGAAAAAAACCTTTAACATAAAAATGAATTTTGACAGCGCTTATACAAAACTGAATGGGCTGATAGCCATAGCTGATGGCAGCTTCATCGACAAAAACTGGATTTTTACAGACATTCCAGAGGTAACCATAAACAACAATGATTATGAGATTGTATCCCTGCCAGTGGTGGTGGATGCGAGAATGTCAGAAGATTCCAATACCCTTCCGGGCATTTACGTTTTTAATGTTTGCGTGTTTAAGAGCGCTGCACAAAAATGCGAAAAGGGCGTAACAAACCTCTATCCGGACGGCAAAATCAGCAAGGTGTATGTTGAGATAGAATAAGTTATTTAATCTTGTTTCTGCCCCTTTTTTCAACCTTTTCAAGCCGGTTTAGCACCGCATCGGTATTAATCGCTGTTTCTTTGTATCCGCAAAGAGCAGCTCTCCAGCAGCTGTCGAAAATCTGGTAGTGCTTGGATTCAAGCGCTCTTCTAAAGAGATGAAGGTCCACTGCCTTATCCTCGACCTTTTTTGAAAAAAAGCTTAATCCAAAGTCTATGAAGAATATTTCTGTATTTAATATCATATTTGAGGTTGTAAGGTCAGAGTGGATTATATCAAGGTTGTGCAGCTTCCCTACTTTTTTGCCTATCTCATAGGCATAAACGCCGGGATTGGTGGCAAGGGCATCCTTTAATTTTTTGCCTGCAATAAAGTCCATGACAACCTGCATATTTGTGTTGTCGGCTCTAACCAGCTTTGGCGCTGGAAAATTAGCCTCTGCAAGCTTAGCCAGCACTTTTGCTTCACGTTTTGTCCTGAATTTTCTTAAAGCACTGTCGATGCGCTCATGGCGGTAGCTCTTGCTGATGCGTTCTTTAACAATATAGCCTGCTTCTTTATAGATGACAGCCTCTGCTCCTGAATCAATCCTTTCCATAGTTGGAGCTGGCATAGTCCGGTGTTTATAAAGATATTCAAAAACCAAATCTTTATAAACATTTTAGCTTTTTAAATAGGATATATGGGGATACTTTTATGAGCGGAGAGACAAAGGTTGTTTCAGTCAGTACACTTTCCAAGGGCAGCTATGTTATGATAGAGGGTGTTGCTTGTAAGGTTTCGGACATTCAGATTTCTAAAACCGGAAAGCACGGCCATGCGAAAGTCAGGTTAACCGGGATTGGCCTGGTTGATGAGAGAAAAAGGATTGTTATTATGCCTGGCCATGAGAATGTTGAGGTGCCAATGGTTGAGAAAAGAAACGCTCAGGTAATGTCTATCACAGCTGACATTGCAAATGTGATGGATAGTGAAACTTACGAAACATTTGACTTAAAAATTCCAGAGGAGATGAAAGCCCAGGTTATAGAGGGTTGTGCTATCCTTTATTGGGTTATCTTAAAAGAAAGGGTTATGAAGCAGATAAAAGGTGTTGAATAATGGTGAAGTTTCCAGAAGCGGATATGCGGTTGTTTAGGAATAAGTTTGTCTGCAGGAAATGCAAAAGTGTAGTAAAAGCCACAAATATGAAAGTGCTGGCTGGAAAAATATACTGCAGAAAGTGCCGTTCAAGGGCATTAAGGCCAAAACGAAAGAAGTAAGCCGGGTACACAGACGAGTGTAGTGAGTCTGACGCTAGATGTATTAAAAAA
>CAZGZA010000004.1:31813-48587 GCA_964529655.1 uncultured Methanosarcinales archaeon
TGTTAAGGTGGATATTCAAACTGTTGTTTCTATTTTATTTGTTCTTGCGCTAACTGTTTTTTTGGCTGTCAAAAGAAAGGATGTTGTTGTTCAAAAGATGTTGTTTCCAATACTTTATTTTGCGATGTATCGCACAAACTGGGGCTTAACATCTATGAGTGCTGTTGCAAAAAAATGCGCTAGACCAATCAAATACCTGTCATTTTGCGGCATTCTTATTGGGTTTGTTGGGATGGTTTTTATTGTTGTTGAGCTTGGCTACAATATCTACCGGTTGATAATGTATCCTGGCGGCATTGCCGGAGTTGGCATAATCCAACCATTTGCCCCTCACATTCCCGGAACAATCTTTGTCCCCTTCTTTTATTTTGTTATAGCTGTTTTTATAATTGCTATAATTCACGAGTTTTCCCATGGTATAACCGCAAGAACTTATAATTTAAGAATAAAGTCAAGCGGATTCGCATTTTTGGGGATAGTGTTTCCAATATTGCCAGCTGCTTTTGTTGAGCCGGATGAAAAACAGATAAAGAAAAAACCGGCATTACAGCAGCTGTCTATCTATGCTGCAGGCCCGTTTTCCAATATACTCTTTGCATTTGCAGTGCTGGCGGTTATTTTTATTGTTTTTTCTCCAATAAGCGCCGCAATGCTTGAGATGCAGGGCGTGTTAATCACAGATTTTCTGGATGGCGCGCAAAAATCTCCTGCGCAGACAGCTGGCATGAAAAAAGGTGAGCTAATAACACAAATAAATGGGGTTGTTTTAACACAGCAAAATTCTTTAAGTGGCATCATACAGCAGCAAAAACCAGGAGATACAATTGTTATTACAACAAACGAATCAGTCTATCGTGTTATAGCCGGGGAGAATAATGGCCGGGCTGTTTTGGGGGTTATGGCTAAACCTTATTTTGTTGTAAAAGAGGTGTTTAAACAAAAATATGGCAACTTTTTGCCAAAGGTTATTAGCTGGTTTGCTGGCCTGTTTGAATGGTTGTTTATATTAAGCTTGGGAATTGGCTTGTTTAATCTTGTCCCTCTTGGTCCAATAGATGGTGGGAGGATGCTGCGGACAGCGCTTCACAAATTCCTTAATCAGCACAAGGCAGAAAGGATTTTTGTTGTAGTGTCTTCAGTCTGCCTTTCAGCCCTGCTGTTTAACATTGTTCTGGCGGTTGTCAGGTAAACTAATGCCAGACATAAATAACTTATAAAATTGTTATGTTCTGGCAACGTTTAGTAAGCGATTTATTTATGATTTACTTTTGTCGCTTACTAAACCTTTAAAAAAGAGGGTAATTTCATTTTAATAATGCTGACTGTAATCCTTATAGAGCCGGAAACTGCCGGGAATATCGGTGCTGTTGCAAGGGTTATGGCTAATTTTGGTGTTAAGGATTTGATGCTTGTAAATCCCAGGTGCGAATTGGACAAAGAGGCATTTGACCGCGCCTCGCATGGAGGGGAAATTCTCGCCAAAGCAAAAATTGTTGATGAAAAAATGCTTAGTAAATTTGATGTGCTGGTGGGAACAACCGCAAAGCTTGGCTCAGATTACAACATTCCACGAAGCCCAATAACCCCCGAGGAATTTGCCGCTGTCTTAAATCCAAATTGCGGGACAGGGCTGATTTTTGGAAGAGAAAGCAGCGGGCTGAACAATAAGGAGATTTTACTGTGCGATTTTATTGTTGCAATACCCACAGCAAAGAATTATCCAACATTAAATTTGTCTCATGCAGTGGCAATTATGCTTTATGCTCTTTGCAAGGATAAAGAAAATGTAAAAAGCCACATTCTTCCGGCTTTGAAATGTGAAAAGCAGCAGCTATGGAAGCTTTTTGAGGAATCACTGGCAAAGCTGGCCTTCACAACACCGCAAAAAATGGAAACACAAAGAAGGGTGTGGGGGCGCATATTCAGCAAGTCCTACATGTCAAAGAGGGAGGCCTATGCTGTAATGGGGTTTTTCAAAAAAATCATTAAGAAGTTGAACAGTTGATTTTGCTCGCAAAAAAGTCTTTAACCCTGCTGTCGTTGGCTGGAAGAGCTGACGAGCCAAGCTTGTAGTATTTTTTCTCAACAAAACTACCCCAGCTGAAATTGCCCTTTTCCTGCCTTACCTCCTCAAGCTCAAACTCCCCTGTTGAAATGCCTTTCTTAAGGTGGTAATAAACAACCTCTCTGGTGCATTTCGGAAAAATTTGGAGGTATACTTTGTAGATATCATAACCGCTTGCTTTGGCCATATGGAATAAAATCTCAACTATATTCTGCCGTATTCCAGAACCGATAGGACGTCCCCGTGCCATTAAACTGCCAGGGGGTATCTGCTTTAAATACTTTTTTCTTTGGAACCAGAGAGGTATAACCCTAAGTTAGCTCTCAAGACAGGAGTCGGCTCATATTTTAGGAGCACGCCACAAAAGGTTTATATATTAATAGATATTTTAAAATACATATAAATACGGAGGTTTAGGGAAAAATGCACTTAAAACAAATAAGCCTTACCATCCCGGATATGCTGTTTGCAGCATCTAAAGAGTATTATGAGGAGTACGGCTACAGAAACCTACAGGAGTTTATACTAGACTTATTAAGAAAAAAAGTGGTTATGGATAACCTTGAGAGATATAAAGAAATAGAAGAGCGCATGAAAAGGGGAATTAGCGTTAAGAGGTTTGACAAGAATGGTGCTGTGAAATATTTGAAGGAACTATAATTTGGCGTATGTGATAGAGTTCAGCTACGAGTTTGAAAAATCTATTAAAAAGCTAAAGAAACAGGACAAGGTTTTGTTTCAGCAAATACAGCGAAAGCTTATCGCGCTTGTAAATGACCCCAATCATTTTAAGCCCCTTCAAAATGTCTTGGCAGGTTTCAGGAGGATACACTTCGGAAGTTTTGTGCTGATTTATAAAATCGAAGGAGAGCATGTGCGAATAATTTCTCTGGACCATCATAATAATGTGTATTAGTGCAACTTCCTCCTTTGCTTCCCATCTGCTTTCGTAATTATTTAGCTTTCTGAAGTTATTTGATAAGCCACTGCTGCCTCCCTGCCCAGCCTGTCTCAAGGACAGGCTGGGTTATATTTTCTCCCCCCTAAAATGTAGGGGGGAGAAAATTTAATCTGGAGCAAGCTCCAGACAGGGAGGCTTGAAGCTTAGCAAAAGCTTGAGCGGGAATTGTATAAGCACTCCCAAACACTTCAGGATGCTAAAGTAATACTTGCTTTCACTAGTTTTATAAACATTAACCAGTGTTAGGACTACCAATTTGGATAGCTTTATTTTATTGTTATCAAAAGAGAATATTAATCTGGCAAAAGAGGAGGCTATTGCCCTGTTAAAGCCAAAAAAAGTGCTTCTTAAGGATAATCTCCTGCTGGTTAAAGCAACAGAAAAGCAGCTGCAGCCCGCTAAAAGGCTTGCCTACACAAAAAAGGTTTATAGGCTGCTTTTTGAATGCAGCAACAAAAAATTGGAGGAGTCTATTAAGCGGTTTCACTGGCAGAAAATCTACAAAACAAGCTTTAGCTTAAGGTTCAGGCATAATCCTAATATTGAACTCAGGCTTGCGGGATGCATTTGGAACAAAATAAAAGCTTTTTGTGGAAATCCGAGAGTAGATCTTAAAAACGCCAAAACACAGATTGAAATTCTGCTGGCGGGAAAAATTGCATATTGCTGTTTATTGCTTTATTCTGTACACTCAGATTTTGAGGCACGCAAGCCACATCTCAGGCCAGGTTTTATGCCTATATCCCTGCATCCAAAGCTTGCGCGATGTTTAGTTAACCTGACAGGAATTGAAAAGGGCGTTATTGTTGACCCTTTTTGCGGAACTGGCGGGATATTAATAGAGGCTGGGTTAATAGGTTTAAATGTTTTCGGGAGTGATATAGATGAAAAGATGTTAAGCTTATGTCGAAAAAATTTTGAGTATTATAAAATCAAAAAGTTTCAGCTAGCTAAAAAAGATGCGCTAACTATTAAAAAAGTGGAGTATGTTGCAACAGATCTCCCGTATGGGAAAAACACAAAAAAACAGGATTTGGAAAAGCTTTACGCTGGTTTTCTAGAGGTTCTGAGCAGGAATTTAGGAAAAAAAGCAGTTGTGGTAATGCCAGATTTTATTAGCTACAAAAAGTTTATTCCGCCCAAACTGAAGCTGATAAAACAGTTTAGCTGCTATCTTCATCGCAGCCTGACAAAAAGAATTCTGGTATTAGCCAGATAAGTTAGCGTGCTCTTTTGCGTTGCAGCTGTTTTTCTTTTTCAGCAACAAGCAATAAAGTTTTTACAACCGCATCCGGGCTGAGGCTGATGCTGTCAATTCCGCAATCAACCAGAAATTCTGCAAAATCCCTGTATGTTGAGGGTGCATCGCCGCAAATTCCTATCTTGCGTTTTGCTTTTTTGGCTTTTTTAATCGCCTCTGCCACCATCAGCTTAACTGCTTTGTTGCGCTCATCAAAAAGGTGCGCTACCAATGAGCTGTCCCTGTCAATTGCCAGTACAGTTTGTGTTAAATCGTTTGAGCCTATGCTGAAGCCGTCAAAAATCTTCGCGAACTCTTCTAAAAGAATGACGTTTGCCGGCAGTTCACACATGCAATAAACCTCTAACCCGTTTTTCCCTCTTGCAAGGCCGTTTTTTCTCATTTCCTCCAGAGTTTTTTTGCCCTCCTCAACTGTTCTGCACATTGGCACCATTACTATCAGGTTTGTCAGCCCGATTTCGTTCCTGACTTTGCTTAGTGCTTTGCATTCAAGGCTAAATGCCTGTTTGTATTCCCTGCTGTAAAATCTGGACGCGCCTCTCCATCCAATCATTGGATTTGCCTCTTTTGGCTCAAAAGAGCTGCCGCCGATAAGATTGGCGTATTCATTTGACTTAAAATCGCTTAATCTGACAATAACAGGCCTTGGATAAAAAGCAGCGGCAATTATTCCAACGCCTGTTTTCAGCTGTTCAACAAAAAATTCTGTCTTGCTTTTATAGCCCACAGTTAATTTCTCTATTTTTTTGCGTATTTTCGCATCTTTTATTTTGTTAAACTCTATTAAAGCCCTTGGGTGAATTCCGATATGGTTGTTTATGATAAATTCCTCTCTGGCAAGGCCAACGCCGGCAACCGGCAGAAAGCTTAGCTCAAATGCCTGTTCAGGGTCGCCAAGGTTAACCATTATCTTAGTTTTTGTTTTCGGCACTTTTTTTAGGTCTATTTTGTTGATTTTGAATTTCATATGCCCATCATAAACCCTGCCGGTTTCCTCTCCTGCGCATGAAACCGTAATCTTTTGTTTGTTTTTAATAGAGGAGGTTGCTTTGTTTGTGCCGACAATGCAGGGAATCCCAAGCTCACGGCTGACAATTGCTGCATGGCAGGTTCTTCCGCCCTTGTCTGTGACAATGGCTGAGGCTATTTTCATGATTGGCTCCCAGTCAGGGTCGGTCATGTCTGTTACTAAAACCTCGCCTGCCCTGAACCTGCTTATGTCTTTAACGCTTTTTATGATATGGCCGGTGCCGTGCGCGATTTTGTCCCCGACACTTTTTCCCTCAACAATGACTCTGCCCTGTTGCATAAGAACATAATCATAAATAGTGCCTGCATCTTTTTGGCTTTGGACTGTTTCAGGCCTTGCCTGCAGGATATACAGCTCTCCGCTTCTTCCATCCTTTGCCCATTCAATATCCATAGGTTTTTTGTAGTGCTCCTCAATGATGCACGCCCATCTCGCCAGCATTAATACCTCACTGTCATTAAGGACAAATTTTTTTCTTGCGGCTTTTGGAACAATTGCCTCTCTTGTTTTTTTGCCATGGCGCGCATAAACCAGCTTGATTTGCTTTTCGCCAAGTTTTTTGCTTAGGATTGCCCTGTAGCCCTGTTTTAGTGTTGGCTTAAAGACATAAAACTCATCAGGATTAACTATTCCCTGCACAATATTTTCCCCAAGGCCGTATGCGCCTGTGATAAAAACAATATTCCTGAATCCGGTTTCAGTATCAAGCGTAAACAAAACACCAGAGCATGCCAAATCGCTTCTTATCATCTTTTGGACTCCAATGCTTAGATAAACTTTAAGATGTTCAAACCCTTTATCCTCTCTGTAGGAGATTGCCCTGTTTGTAAAGAGTGAGGCAAAGCAATTTCTGCAGGCAGCCAGCAGCGCATTATCGCCTGTTACATTCAGGTATGTTTCCTGCTGGCCGGCAAAAGAGGCTGTTGGAAGGTCTTCGGCAGTAGCCGAGCTTCTTACCGCAACATCGGTGTTTGGCCCGTATTGTTTGCATAATTTATGGTACGCTTCTAAAATCGCTTTTTTTAAATTTAGGGGGAATTCACAGCTTTTTATTAAAGCCCTGATTTTTGCCCCTCTTTGTGCAAGGTCATTAACATCTCTCGTGTTCAGCCCCTGCAGTGTTTTTTTAATATCTTTTTCAATGCCAGCATGCTTAAGAAAAGAGCGATAGGCGTGTGCTGTAATACTAAACCCGTTAGGGACATTAACTCCCCTTGTGCTTAGCTTTCTGTACATTTCTCCAAGTGAGGCGTTCTTGCCTCCGACATAAGCAACATCACCCATGCCAAGCTGGCTAAACCAGAGAATAAACTGTTCTGACTTATTCAATCTTCACCTTTTTAAATAAGATAGGTGAAGTTCGTGACTCACTCACGCATACTTCACCTCTTATGCGTATTAGTTAGTCTTATTTTTTGGATTAATAAGCTTTATGCTTTCCTGTTCTGTTGAGTTTTAAAGAACGAACTAATCATGGATAAAGGAATAACCTTTCGAGAATGGAATATTGAAAACAACAAACCAAACGAAAACCACGAGTACGTATGGGTGATGGAGAAGTGATTATTTTTTGGATTGTTTCCAGAGGATTTTGAAGTATTCCTTGAATGATTCTGCTGTTTCTTTGCTTGTAATTACAAATGTAAAGGATTGTTCTTCTTCAGAGCGGATATTGATGATGGTTTTATTGGCGTAGATATTAATGATTGCGGGCGTGATTATTCCTTTTGGCATAAAGCAGAATTCGGTATGCTTGTTTTTGCGCTCTTCAGCGGTTTTCCTGGCATTTTGATTAAAGATTGCTTTAACTTTGAAGCCGATTTTTGTCTGTTTTCTAAAGAAATGAACAAAGTAGCGTTGAAGTGTTCCTTTGGCTGGAGGAATGCCTATTGTGTAAAGTTCATCGCCTCTTTTTAACGTATCAAGTATTTCATCAAACACTGTTTTAAGTCCTTTGAATCCTTCATAAATTTCAGCTTGCGCTTTCTTCTGTGAAGTGACCAGTCGGCGTTGTAGTTCTGGCAGGATTGTGCTGAATTCATGTTCTTTTTTATGAAGTTCTTGCTGTTTCTGCTCAATGAGTCGCTGAATTTGTTTAGGATCTGCTGGTTTGAAATGCTTAGTTTTGCCAATAATAACATAACTTACTAAACCTTTACTGCTTAACCTGTCAAGAATCTTATATACTTTGGATGCCGAAATTCCCGAATATTTTGCAATTGGCCCTGTTGTCGCTGTTCCCAGTTCCAGAAGAGCAAGGTAAATCTTTGCTTCTCCGCGTGACAAACCAATTTCTTCCAATATTTTGCTATCCATAAGAGCACTATATTGGACAGATATTTATAAAACCTGCTATTTAAGACCCCCTTGGGGGATAAAAATCTTAATAAATTATCAAATATACATTTGTGCAGTGAGAAAATGCTCGATGAAAAACTTAAAAAAATTGGACAAGAAATTAATGAGTTATCAGAAGAAGCTGTAACTCTCATAGACAAAATTCCTTGGCCAAACACCACTCAATGGAAACCAAGAGATAGTGGCGAAATCGTCTTTTTGAAAAGTACTTTGGATTGGAATCGTCGTTATGCAAGTTTATGTTCTGAAGTGCAGAACGCTGATTGCTCTTCACTATTATTTCAAGAAATGTATATGCGCATGGTTTTACTCCAACAATCAATTTATGCCGTGCAAAGTGCCTATGGTTCATCTATTGAGGCAGCACGCAATATTTTCTTGAAGTTCGGGCTCCCACCGAGTAGCTCCTCTAGCAATTCGCCTAAAAAATAATTATTTTCTATTTCCTTTTATCTACTTCATCATATCTACTTCCCATATTAACCGTCTTTAAATACTCCAGAGCATCCCCTGTTCGCCCCATGAGTGTTCAGGAGTTTGTTGTTTATTTTAGCGGCCTCTTCACAGGCGCTTTAATTGTCCACAATTATTATTTAATTTATTTTTTGTGGACAATAGTTATTTGTTCAATCATTATCTCAAACAGCTTATTGCAGTATTCCTTGTATTTTTTTAGGTTGTGCAGGTCGATTGCTTCGTAATACTGCTGCCTGTTTTTTACAGGAATGAACAGTTTAGGGTATCCAGCATTCATTAGCACCCAGTTCATCAGCGCACGCCCGGTTCTTCCATTTCCGTCTTCAAATGGGTGTATCTCAACAAACCTGGCATGAATCAGGCAGGACAGCACAAATGGATGAAGCTTATTTCTGTTTTTATAATAGAATCCAATCATTTCATTAAGCAGTCTAGGCACTTCTTTGCTGTCAGGGGGTGTGAAATCTGCACCCTGGATTTTTACAGGAAAGAACCTTATTCTTCCAGGGTATAACACGCCCGTATTTTTTGTAAGAATGCCGTTTAGTTGCTCAATAAAGCGTATAGTTAATTTGCCACGGTATTTTTTAAGATAATCCAGCGCCTCTCTCCCATTTATTGCTTCGTTATAGTCTTTCGGTGGCGCTCCCGAGGGTATTTGCTTTTCTTTTATAATCAGGTAGGTATCCCTTAATGTGAGCCGGTTCCCCTCAATCGCATTGGAATTATAGGTGAATCGGATAATAAAATCATCCTCTTCTTTTTCAATAATTGTTTTTGGCAGTTTTTTGAGATGGGTTTGATACGCTTCCTTAAAATCGTCGATTACCTCTAATTTATTTGCATCAATATATCCCTCGTTATAGACCTTATAGTGCCCTAGCCTCAATTCCCTCAGCTTTTTTGCTATAAGCTCTCTTGGCGGCTTTTCAGTCCCAATATTAATTCTGATTTTTTTCCATTTATCCGGGCCGAGCCGTATTGTCTTGCTTAGGTAATAGAAGCTCTTTTTTCCTGATTTTATTTTGTCTATGTAAGCCATACAGTTTATATTGTCCACATTATATATAAAGGTTTCTATTTTGTGGACAATAGCCATCTGTCGCATGCCTGTCGCTTAAAATTAAGAGTCTAGTGGCAATTTAGCGGTTTTTATAGCTGTCAGAAATCCTTTTCAGCTCTCTAAAAATACGCATGCAGCCCTCTTCAGAATAATATTTCGGGCTTAATCCGCATGGTGGTGTTATTAAATCACCATCTTTAAAACCCCTGATGCTTGTTTCATTGTTGATGCCCCACGCTAGCTGTTTTGTTCTTTCATTATAAAAGGGGGTGATATCATATTTTGATGCATCAAAACTGATTATATCAATATTTGACTTTAAAAGCAGGTCCCATTGCATGTTGCCGCAGACATGAACGCCTTTAATCGTATTGCTGAATGAGGCAAAAATCGGTTCATGCAGTGCATTAAAATCCATGCCGGAATATCCTAATCCCGGCTCATCAAGGAATAAAATAATCTTTTTTGCATCAAGGCCCTGAATGATTGTATCAATATGGCGGTAAATTCTATCAACTGCTTCATCAACAGAATAATTATGCGAGGGATGCTGCATAAGTGTAACCGGGCCAATGCACTGAATCTTAACAACATCAAATTTCTGCTTTTGAAAATCCAGCAGGCAGCTTAGTTTTCCTGGGTCTTTGATATAATCAAACATGCCATCCCCCTTTAGGATTAGTTCAGGAAGAAATGGTATATCGTGCATTAAGCTGTAGTCTAGCGCTTTTGCTGTATCAGAAAAAGGTAGTGATCCGATTTGGGTAAAATTAAGATTTTGCCTCATTTACAATTTCACCCTCTTTTTGCTCAAGAACAACTTTGATGTCATCGCTCTCTTTCTTAAAGAGGCTGGCAACATCAAGGCTTTCACTAAAACAAACCCTTCTTGTTATAAGCTTTTCCAGCAGCTTTGGCCATTTCTTCTTAAACAGTGAAAATAACTGTGCTCCCTGAATATAATCACTAATATTTGAATTAACAACCCCCAGAATTATTTTGTTCCCTAAAACCATGTTCAGATTAAAGCTATCTGTCCAGTAGCATTCAACCTTGTTTCCGGCGGTTATGCTTGTTAGGCACATTACGCCATTATTTTCCAAATGCTTAACTCCATCCCATATATTAGAGGAGTCGCCCGAGGATTCTATAATAAGGTTATACTTTTTAAGCGTATTAATATTATCTGCAGGAATGTATCTGGCGCCAATTTCCTTAACTAACCTTGATTTTAGATTGCCGGGTTTGCTTTTTGCAGCCACATCAACATCAACATCGTATGCTTTAAGAATAAACGCCTCCAGCAGCCCGATAGGCCCCGCTCCAATAACCAACGCTTTTTTAAGGTCCCAGGACATTCTTTCCTGAACGCTAATCGCCTGCGCTATGGTTTTTACCGCAAAGCTTAACGGCTCCAGTAAAACACCTACATCCCTGTCTTCAGGATTTATCAAAACAAGGTTTTGCGGGTTGTCTGCATAATATTCTGTCATAACACCATGCAAACCTTTAATTCCGGTTTCTGTAAATTTGCCAGTTAAGCACATGTCCTGCTCGTTATTCCGGCAGTTAAGGCAGAAGTCTGTGCATTGCCTTCTTACTGTCCGCACAACACAATCCCCTTTTTTTAATCCGCTAACTTTGTCTCCAACAGCTTCAATAACCCCTATTGACTCATGTCCCATAATAAGATAGGGGCCATTTTGCGGAGCCTCTCCATAAAGCCCTGCATAAATTTCACGGTCAGTTGTGCAAACCCCTGCTTCTAAAACTTTAACAAGGACCTCATTATCATTAAATGCAGGTAGTGGCACGTCAATGATTTTGGCGGAATAAGCTTTTTTTGGGGTTATTGCCAGTGCTTTCATTGCGCTTATTTAATGTGGGTAGTATAAAATAATTATGCTTTTTAATATTACCAAGCATTATTTTTCTTTTTGTATTTTCAGTTTTCCATAATGTTTTTAAATCATCCGGGATTTGTGTTTCATCTGGTGCTTTAATGCCGCAATATTATATTCCTAATCGAATTTTATCTCTCTCATTGTTTGCAGGCCTGGCTTTTTCATCAGGTTCCTGCCAGATTCAAGACCCTGTTGCATCAAGGCTTCCGCTGGAGCAGAAAGTTCAGGCTGTAAATCCTGTTGAGAGCTATGCTCTCTTAATAAGCGCTACGAGCGAGGTCAATACAAATTATACAACAGAAAAGCTTGACCCAATAGATGTTGACTGCGACAGCCTTACTTTGTTTAGGTCCTATAAGGTTTTGGTTGAGAACGGTTTCCCTGATGAGCATATTTTTATTCTTTACAGCGGCTTTGGATATAGGACTCCTAATTTTGATGTTGGCAATCCTGAGATAGCTAAAAGGATTAAGGAAAAGCATTTTAGCGGGCAGTACAATAATGCGGCATATGAGAGCAATATTGAGTCAATTCTCGACGGCCTGAAAAAGAGGCTTGATGCGAATGACAAATTTGTCTGTTCTATCTCTGCGCATGGTGATGCTAGTGGCAGAATTTTTCTCGAGACAGACGGGGTTATTATGCCGTATGAGTTTCAGGGCTATCTTAATGGATGGAAATCTAATTCAAACTGGTTTCTTATTATGAACTGTTATGGCGGCAAAACACTGCAGCTTTCCAGCGTGAATAATGTATGCCTGATGTCCGCAACTCAGCCGGATAAGCTGGCGTGGGTTGACAGGAACTGGTGCTCTGGCGAGCGCTTTCTTACGCATAAGGCAGATATGGCAAATGACACTAATAAGGATGGGATTGTTGATGAGAATGAAGCGTTTAGGGAAGTGGGCAAGGATGCTGATGCCTATTGGACAGGCTATCTAAAATGGTATCTTGAAACTAAGTATACTGATGAGGATCTTTTTATTCTCTGGAAGCCGGATGATATCAGCCTTCAGCCGATGATTAAGATTGGCAAACATTTTAAGACAGTAAATCTTAAGAAGAGCCCTTGAATCCTCCGCTATTTTGTTAAAATTTGGAGTAGCTTAAAATTTTTGTGTTGCCTGCTGCGAATCTGTTGGCACACCAACGAGGCGGGCACTGTTATTGAAAAGGTCCCTGAAACCATTAGCGCAGCAGACATAGTCAAGCTCATAGAGGGTTAGTGCACGCAATTTTCCATCTTCACCAACAAAAAAACCCATCATCTTATCCAAACCGTGCCTATCTTTTCCAAACCTAAAAGTGTTTGCAACCAGATTATCAAGCCTCTTCTGATCCCCCTCAGCTAACTCAATCCACAGAGAGTGCGGTCTTGCCTGCTCCTCGGTTAGTGACCTGTTTAGTATCAATTCACCCCGGTCATAAATATTTGCATGCCTAAGAACTTTGCAGTCAATGCCTCCATAAACAAGTGGTGTTTCAGGAGTTAGTGCCTGCAACGGCTGAGAGTGAGGTAGCATGCAGACATGGGTTTTTGTTCCTGCAACACCAAAATCAGTGCACCAGTAATTTGTCCAAAAAGGATGGCAAGGGTCAGCATTTTCATTCCTTTTGTCCATTACCCATGCAGGAGAAATGGGAATTAAGCCTGCTTTTAATAGTGCAGGCATAATTTTTGTGTAAACCGCTTTTTCAAATAGTTGTACTCCTTTAGGGAGGTAATCTGGTGTTGCTATGTTCATGTTTTTGCCCTCTTATATCTTAAGCTGTAATACTCGTTGTGAAAATGATGGTTTAATATAAAACTTTTGTAACACAATCTGCTGCGAACGAGGCATTTTTAACGCAGCTACAACTTTCCCTAAACTTTCGCATTTCGTATATACTCTCGGCAAAAGTTTAGTGAAGTTAACTTTTGCATGATACCAAAATCCAAAAACGCAAAAGTTAACTTTCCGAAAGGTTTTTAAACAAAGGGCTAATACATTCTAGAAACCAATCGTTGAAGGAGGGAAAAATTATGGCTAAGGGAAAAATCCACATAAATATCGTTTTTATTGGACATGTTGATCATGGTAAATCAACTACTGTAGGCAGATTGCTTTTCGATACAAAGAATGTTGATGAAATCACTATGAACAAGCTCAGGGAAAAGGCAAAGGAGCTTGGTAAAGCTGGCTTCGAGTTTGCTTTTGTTATGGACCAGCTTAAGGAAGAGAGAGAAAGGGGAGTTACTATTGACCTGGCCCACAAGAAATTTGACTCGCCAAAATATTATTTTACAATAATTGATGCGCCAGGGCATAAGGACTTTATTAAGAATATGATTACTGGAGCATCTCAGGCAGATGCTGGTGTTCTTGTTGTTGCCGCTAATGATGGTGTTATGGCACAGACAAAGGAACATGTGTTCCTTGCAAGAACATTAGGCGTTGACCAGCTGATTATTGCTGTAAACAAGATGGATACTAAGGAGTATTCTGAAGCAAGATTCAAAGAGGTAAAGGATGAGGTAACCAAGCTGCTGAAAACAGTTGGCTACAATCCTGAGAAGGTGCAGTTTATTCCTATGGCTTCATTTCCTGGGGATAATATTGCAAAGAAAACTGAAAAAATGCCATGGTATAAGGGCGCCTGCCTGTTAGAGGCAATGGATAATTTAACCCCGCCTGAAAAGCCAGTGCATCTTCCGTTAAGGATGCCAATTCAGGATGTATATAATATCACTGGTATTGGTGTTGTTCCTGTTGGAAGAGTTGAAACAGGCATTATGAAAGTTGGGGACAAAATTATAGTTGTTCCTGCACGTGAGGGCAAAGGCATCTCAGGAGAGGTTAAAACTATCGAGATGCATCATGAACAGCTGACACAGGCAGAGCCAGGGGATAATGTTGGTTTTAACGTTAGGGGCATTGCAAAGAATGACATCACAAGAGGAGATGTGCTTGGTCATGTAACTAATGTGCCTAGTGTTGCAAAGGAATTTACAGCGCAGATTATCGTGCTAAATCACCCGTCAGTTATTACTGTGGGTTACACACCTGTCTTCCACATACACACCGCTCAGGTTGCATGCAGGATTAGCGCAATAGAAAAACAGCTAAATCCGACAACTGGCGAGGTATTAAAGACAAACCCGGACTTTATAAAAAACGGGGATGCAGCGATTGTTAAAATCCAGCCAATCCAGCCATTGTGCATAGAAAAACAAAAGGACATTCCTCAAATGGCACGATTTGCTGTTAGGGACAGTGGCGCTACAGTTGCGGCTGGAATGTGCATTGATTTAGTTAAAAAAGAGATGTAATTTTTTTATTAATTTTTGATTTCCACAAAAAGCAAAGCTTTTTTTGGACCCAAAAATCTTAAACGATTTTTGTGGTTTTAATGATAGAATGCATGGTAAAATCCCGCAGCATTATCATGTTGCAAACCGGTTAAAATGCCAAAAGCACGAATAAAATTAGCAAGTATTGACATTAACAAGATAAATCAAACGTGTGATTATATTAAGGATATCGCCGATAAGACCGGTGTTATGATACGCGGGCCTATTCCTTTGCCGACAAAAGTATTAAAGGTTACAACGCGAAAGGGCCCTGATGGCGGCGGAACAGCAACATGGGACCGGTTTGAAATGCGGGTTCATAAGCGCCTGATTGATTTGGGGGTAGTTGAGCGGGCAATGAGGTATGTTATGCGAGTGCCCATTCTTGAAGGTCTGAATATTGAGATAGAGATGATGGAGTAAACTTTTATAATAGCAAATCGCATAAATTTTGGAACAATTATTTTGCGATTTGCTAGTTAGTAAATTTCACAATTTGTTTATAAATTAATGAGATTTACTATAAGTTTGTTTCCTTAAAGTTTTTTCCAACCTTTATTTTTGGCTGTAAGCATATATCCCAAATTGCCCAGCCTTTATCGCCTTTGTAATGCCTTTGAAGATAGTAGCTTAGGTAGCGCCAGTAATCTACAGAATCATTTTGCACTTTTTTGAATGCCTCTCCTCCATTTACTATGCCATCTAGATTTTCATCATTTTTTAGGTTTGTTTTTTCTTTTAGGAATCTTTCTCCGCCGCACCAGTTTTCATCAATCCATGCCATCTTGTCTGACTGCGTGCCTGAAAACAGGCAGGCATTATCTGCATTGAGGATATCAACAAGTTTTCCGCTGTAGCAGCTCATTATGATAAACCAGTTGGATTTTGATTTCCAATCTTCTAGATAGCCCTGAAACTCATACGGGTAAATTCTTGTTTCTACTTCAAGCTGGATAAATCCGTCTTTCCTTCCATGTGCAGCTATGTAAAATACGAATTTATCATTGTCATCAGCTCTTTTTTTTAGCAGGCTTAGAATAGCCTCAATGTTTTTTTCAGAGGCAGTTGTGTCATATTCGCCGCTAAAATGATATGCTCTTACCCTATCTGCAATCTCGGCATTTCCTGCATCAAAATTAGGGGTTCTTCCTTGAGCGCTGTAAAGTATAAAGATATGCTCATCAGGAAAGCCGCTTTTTATTAGTGTTTTGTAGATGTTAAAAAGCGCAATGCTGTCTCCGTCATTGCCCTCTTTGCTGTAGTTGCTGTTGAGGTCGCTTGCAGAGCTTACTAAAAGAGCGTATTTATCTACTGGATTGGATTGCCCGCCAGAAGTTTGGATGCCCTGAACAGGGGGGCTTCTTATAGTATAAGTTGTGCAGTTCCATCCTAAAAATGCCAGACTAACAAATAAGGAAGCTGAAAGGAGCTTACGCCTTAACACTGCATCACCTCTTTTTCTAATAAGAATAATGCTATTTTGCGTATAAAAACATTTGTTTTGCGTGGCAATAAACAGAGTGCTAACTTTATATACAACTACAAATTTATGTTTTTTGATGGGTCTTGTTCCATATAATGTTAGTCCTGAGGAGAGGAAGAAGATACTTGAGGATTTGCTTAAAGAGCCGGAACAGCCTAAGCAGCCAGCTGTTCTATCTGATGCCATAACACCTCTTAGTAATGGAAATTATGTTTTTACTGATATCCCGTATAATGCAGGCATAATTCCTGCAGTTGAGTTATGTGGGCGGCGTTTAGATAATGGGTATTGCCATGGCCGATCAGGATGGCACGCATTCTCTCTGGGCAATAATGATGGGTGGAGTGTAACAACCTTAGAAATGTTATATCAGCTTCTATTCCGCGCCTATAACCTGCGTGATGACCCAAAATATAGTCCTGTTGTTAAGGAATTGGCTATGCGGTTTCAGGATTGGTTTTATCCAGGCGGAGATACTTTTGCTGCATCAAACATTGTTGACTATGAGACAGTAATTTATGCTAACCTTTCAAGTTTTGGCAGCTTTCAGGCCAAGCCAAAACTAATTCAGATTCCGGAGTTTAAGCAATATCAGCGTTATCTTTACCTGTTTAAGGCATGCGTTGGCTCTTATTTTACGCTTGCTAATAAGCAGCCAGAATGCCTGCTTGGCAGAACCTGTGTTTTGCCGCAGAATATTGAAGATGCGCTCCAGAGCCTGCTTGGGAATAGCTTTTGGTATGCTGGAGAGGTATTTCAGTATTTCAGCTCAAGAGATAATGGCGATCTAAATCCTGCCAAGAGTTCGTCAGGTCTGGAGCCGCAGCGTAAGACCTGACGG
>CAZGZA010000005.1:0-4719 GCA_964529655.1 uncultured Methanosarcinales archaeon
ATTCTTAACTCCTGATAGTTAGTTTAAGTTTAACTGGTGCTTTATAAAGCTAGCTGACGGGATTGGATATAATAACCAATCTGATAGCTATAGAAATATCTCAGTTCTGGGCATTGGATTCTAAGTGCAAAGCCGCCCGAAACCATACTTTTTTATAATCGCGGGCCTAAATAACGTAGAATGGAAATCATTGCAGACCTGCATATTCACGGGAGGTTTTCAAGAGCAACTTCCAAAGACTTGACTATCCCTAATCTTGAAAAGTGGGCGAAAATAAAAGGGGTTACTCTTCTAGGAACCGGTGATTTTACGCATCCGAAATGGACTGAGGAAATTAAAACCTGCCTTAAAGAAGATAATAGCGGCATTCTAAAAACCCCAAATGGATTTCCGTTTGTCCTGCAGACAGAGGTGTCACTTATATATACTGCAAATGGCAGAGGAAGAAGGATACACAATATAATACTATCACCCGACATTGCAACAGCCAGCCAGATTACTGAATATTTCAAGAAGAGGGGCAGGGTTGACTATGATGGCAGGCCTATCTTTAAAATTCCGTGCCCGACTTTAGTGGATGACCTAAGAAAAATTAATGAGAAAATTGAGGTGATACCTGCGCATATTTGGACTCCATGGTTTAGTTTGTTCGGCAGCATGTCTGGTTTTGACAGTGTTGAGGAATGCTTTGAGGACCAGTCAAAGCATATCCATGCTCTTGAGACAGGCCTTTCTTCTGATCCTGCAATGAACTGGAGACTAAGCAAACTTGACAACTATTCTTTAGTGAGCTTTTCAGACCTGCATAGCTTCTGGCCATGGAGGATAGGCCGTGAAGCAACTGTGTTTAACCTGAAAGAGCTTAGCTACAATGAATTATTAAATGCTTTAAGAAACAAAAAAATCAGCTCAACAATAGAGGTTGACCCGGCATATGGAAAATACCACGCTGACGGCCACAGGAATTGCAATATATGGATGGAGCCGGCTGAAAGCATAAAACAAAAAGAAATCTGCTCTGTCTGCAAAAAAAGATTAACAATCGGAGTCTGGCACAGGGTTGAGGAATTAGCTGACAGGGAGGAGGGATTCACGCCAAAAGATGCCCCGGCATTTGAATCACTAATGCCCTTGTCAGAGATAATCTCATCAGTTATTGGCTCTCCATTAAGCTCAAAAAAAACCTGGGAGGTTTATTGGAAGCTGGTAAAAGACAGAACAGAGCTTGATGTGTTAAGAAAGGCAAGCCTTGAAGAGTTGGAAAAGGCTGGCGGTAATGAGATTGCAAAAACAATAATTCAATTTAGAAACAGGGAAATAAAAATAAAACCCGGATATGATGGCGTTTACGGCACTCCTATTATAGATGGAGCTGTTGTCAAAAAGCCAAAAAAGGACCCCAAAGCTGTTGCGCCGCCGCAAAAGAAAGTTGTGCAGAGAGGGCTTGCAGAATTCTAGATACTTGGAAGAAAACAATAAGAGTAGCTAAACTTTAGCTAAAAGCGTATTACTTTAGCATCCTGCAGTGCAATAAAAATTCTGTTTTATGAACATGCACGGAAAAGTGTTTTTCTCAGGTTCCGGCTGCTGCCCCCTGCCATTGAAAACTCTGTTTTCAATGGTTAAATTTTCTCCCCCTGCGCAAGCGAGGGGGAGAAAATTTAATCTTGGCAAAGCCAAGACAACTCAAATTTGGAACAAATTTGAGGGACTGTAAAATTCTAGGAATTTTACAGTAGGGAGGCAGCAGTTGAACAATAACGGCAGCAAATTATTTTGACTTCAGAAAGCTAAATAATTACCTAAAAGCGCTCGGATTAAATACAGGCGACCGGTTCTTATTTTCAACAGTAACATTAAATGTTACAGAAACTGTTTTTTCTCCGTCGGAAGCGCTGGCTGTAACAACATAACTTCCTGCATCATTGTAGCTGGTTTGTTTAATTGCTTCGGTCATCCAGCCGGAAAGACTAATCTGTACGGACTTGCCCTCAGGATCCTCAGCAGTTATCCCTAACTGTATCAACTCGCCCTCATTAACTATAATGTCTTTAACGCCGAAAAAAACCGGGGGCTCATTATAGGGCAGCACTGTCATGCTGAATATTGTTATATCACTAAGCTGGTCATCTGATGCTCTGGCCTCAATTTGATAAACACCCGCATCGCCTCTCTGCGGCAACCATACGCCAAAGCTATCTAAAGGCTTTGAAAATGAGTAAGTAATAGTATCGTTTTCTGCATCAAACGCTTCAGGAACAATTATAACCTTATCAAGCTCATAAATTGTAATAGCGCTGATAGGCTCTATTCTTGGGGCAGTATTAATCTTCTCAACTACAATGTTAACATCCTCCTGACTCTGGTCCTTGCCATCAGAGGCAATCACACTAATAGCATGATGCCCCACATCTTTGCTTGTTGTAATATAGGGAAACTCTGTTTTCCATCCAGCATAAGAAATTGAAATCACATCCCCATCAGGGTCATTAACTTTTGGTGAAACAACCAAAGCCTCGCCTATTCTGAGCTTTATTGTGCTCAGCTTTTGTATAAATGGCGGCTTGTTTGTTGACTTAACAACAAGCAAAACCTTTTGTGTAATAATGTTTGTTCCATCTGATGCGGTGATTGTAAGGATATACTCTCCGCTATCGCCGGCTTTTGTCTGCCATTCCCCATTTGCGTTTAATGGCTCTGAAAAGGTATAAACAACAGCTTCTCCGTCAGGATCAACTGCCTTCAGATTGGGAAAGCTTACCAAATCCCCCTCCATAACAACTTTTTTGGGAAGGCTGTCTGATGCGGCTTCGGAAACAGCCTCTTCAGTAACAGCTATAACAGTCTCATTCCCAAATTCGTCTGATGCCGGAGGGCATGGCTCTTTGCCTACCTCAATACATCCTATAAGAACAATTAAAAGTGCGAATAACGCTACTAGCCCCCATCTCATTTTGATCATAATGCAAAAATCGGGTTTGTATTTAAATAATTCGGTTTAGGTGATTTAAGTTTTGATACAGAAATAATCAGAACACCTGACGATGCCTATAACCTGCTTCATTTACAAAATCTTTTTAAATAACTACCTACTTTTGAGTAGTTATAACACATTTGGGGGTATAAATTATGAAAAAGCTAGCTTTATTCAGTATTGTGGTTGTATTAATTCTGGCGATATCCGGAATAGCAACTGCACTAACCTCCCCGGCAGCTGTAACTGTTGGCGGTGAGAGACAGAGAGCGAGCAATCCGCTTGCAGATGACGAAAGTTATTATGACGCCTACTACACAGCTTCTGTAACTTTAACAAACGAGGGAGACGCCCTTAAGAATCTTAGATTAGGAACCATATCACCATTGATGGGGTTTCTCGCTAATGACCTTAATGTAACTGTAACAGCATTTCCTGTAACAACATTGGCTACAACTGAAAGCACAACTGTAACATTAAGAGCAAGAGTGCCTGCAAACCTTGATGCAGTTAATGACAACAATCAGGTTAATGCATTCCATGTAGCTAATGTTCAGTTTTTAGCAACAAATAGCTCAAATGATGTGGAATTAACACCAGTAGTATTACAACTAAAGATGCAGCGTGAAAACCAGCTTGCCTTTGATAGCATTACCATCTGCCTGAACGGCGATTGCGAACAGGTTGAGGATGGCGCTACAATAGAGGACATTAAGCCTGGCGATGAGCTTGAGATGAAATTTGCTGTAGAAAACAAATACAAGGATAATGACAGAGAGGATATCTCAATTGAGGATGTTTTCCTTGAATGGGTAATTGATGAACCTGACATGGATGAGGAAGATGATGCTGACTTTGGCGATCTTTCACCAAAGGATGTTGAGGAGGAATCATTCTCCTTTGTTGTTAATGATGATGTCACAGACGGCACATACAACTTAAAAGTCAGAGTCTCTGGAAAAGATGAAAACGGAGCTACTCATGGCGACAGTGCAACAATCGAGCTTAAAGTGAAAAGGGCAAGACACGACCTTGCACTAAGAGAGGTTGCTGCTCCAGCATCACTAAGCTGCGATGGCGGCAGGGATGTTGCAGTTAACCTTGAGGTTGCAAACATTGGAAAGACAGATGAGGATGAATCTGTTGTCAAGCTTCAGAACGCAAAGTTAGGCATTGATGTATCAAGCGGAACTTTCAGCGTTGAGGAAAGCGAGACAAAGAACATTAACCTCAGAGCTACAATCCCAGAGGATGCAGAGGCAGGAACATACCAGCTGAAATTATCCAGCTACTATGACACCACTGCATTATCTCATGAGAGTGTTGTTGACTTTGTTGTTCCAAAGTGTGAGCCAGTAGTAGAGGTAAAACAACCAGAGGTAGTGGTCAAAGAGGAGCCGAAGGAAGAGACTCAGCCGGTTGTTGAAAAGCGGGTAGTTTCACCTACTAAATCCAACATGGTTGAGGACTTTGTACAAGGCAACGCTTACATGGCCTTATTGGTAGTTGGCATTGTATTGGCTATGCTGATACTGGTCTTCCTTGTGGTAAGGGTTGTTCCTCCACGAAAGGAATAAACACAAATTTTTTTTTATTTCCACAAAAAACCCGAAAGGGTTTTTTGGGACCCAAAAATCTTTTTAGATTTTTGTGGTTTTTTATTTTCTTTTTTTAAGCAGGTCAATTACTGAAACCTTTAAATAGTTCTCTGGTTTTTAATATTAAACATGGGCACAAAAATATAT
>CAZGZA010000005.1:4729-20838 GCA_964529655.1 uncultured Methanosarcinales archaeon
CCAGCTAAACCTTTATATAACACCTTTATTTCTTATCCCAGATGGGCACAAAAATATATAAGCTGATTGATGATCCATGCTACGGCAAGGATTACAATCAGGTTGAGCAGTGTGCTGCCTGCTGGGTTAAGCGAGCTTGTTCTATTAAATGGTAAAACAGAAAAGAATAATTGCCGCTAAAATTCCTGCTCCTAAAAATAGGGTTATTGCAAATATCCAAATGCCATAGTTTAGAATATTTGGCTTTCTGACTTTCAGCTGCACACCAGGCTCAAGGTTATCGTAAAGAAACTTAACAAGAATATTGCCCTCGTTAAAAGCAGTTAGCTGTACATCTATTTTAGAGTTTGCGCCTATCTTTCCTTTTGTCTGATTAAATAATATGCCCTCATCTCCAATAACCTGAAAGTAGGCATTTTCCGGATTAGGATTAAATACTGTAAACTTCCCATTGGTTTTATCTAGGATAATTTCCTGCGGGCCGGCGCCAATCTTTACGGCATCCACCATAGCAGAGGAGAGTATCATCATAAAAATTAGATACCCTCCATAGAATAATGTTCCTGTCAGCTTCATAAAATATGGGGAAGCCCATTGCCTCCTTTATGTATTTGCGCAAGAGGAAACTTTATATTCAAGTAGCGGCTTATTAATATGTTATGAATGTGTTGTTTATATGTAACCAAAACCAGAACAGAAGCAAGACTGCTAAGGAAATTTTCAAAAATAGATTTAATACCAAGTCGGCGGGTCTTTATAACGCTAAACCCGTTGATGTAAAACAAATTTCCTGGGCCAAGATTATTATTGTGATGGAAGAATCCCAACGCAGGGAAATAGCAAAACGATTTCCCAAACAGTATATGCTTAAACGCATTCTCTCGCTTGATATCCCAGATGTTTACCATTATAACCAGCCAGAGCTTATTGAAGTTTTAAACGCAAAAATTAATGGGTTACCCAAGCCATTCATCAAATAGTTTTTTAGCCCTGTTTTTTGTTGTAAACACCTTTGTTTCCGCAACCGACATCTCTGGCAATCTCCGTGTTATTGAAAATTGCCGGATTTGACACTTCAAGCTGATCCCCTGCAATTTTCAATCCCGAAAACTGCACTTAACCATAAGCCTAAGTCAGGGATCAGTGCAGTTTTCGTTACCTTAAATTTTCTGCCTGTACAAGTTTGTAGTTCCATAATTGTTACCTCCCACTTTTTGTTCTGATGCCTTTTTGTCGCCATATAATCATCCAGCAACGCCAACAACAGTTACCTTGCCGGCGTATCTGCCGCCAACTGCATCGTACGGGACTTTTAATTTGAATCCAAGAGCTTTTGTTGCAGCCGGGCTTAAGCCAAGCTCCAAAAGAGTGCTAATATAATCAAGCCTGTCGCTTAACAGGTAATCAAAGCTGTTGTCAAAGGAAAACATAACATTTGTCACATTTATTTTGCCGGCAGCCGAAACTAAGTCTGTCCCTGAAACAGCAACGTTAAGTGCGAGATTGCCTATGTTATAGATTGTTGCCTTGTTTTTTGTTGCTATATCCTTGTCGCCATAGACATAAACATCGCTTCCCGGCATTGCCTCCTCAAAAGCGATTTTGTTTGTATCAACTTCCAGAGCAGCCAGCCCAAGATATTCAAATGATTGTCGTTTCTCAAAATTGCTTGTATAAACTGTAACATTATAAAATCCCGGCGCCATAAAAAACGGCAAATCAAAAAAGGTGCTAAACTGGCCCTCAGCAAATGCCATTTGCCTGCTTTGGTTCATAAAATCCGCAAATAAAGTTAAATTAGCGTTGGATGTGTTTGCGGCAATGTAAATACGTTTGGTTAATCCTGGTTCAGGCAGTAGCTGGAAGCCAGCTAATGTACTATCATCAGGCTCAAGTTTAATATCAAAATTCAGCGGCGAAACAACATTAATCTCTAATATAATTTCACTGCCGCTAACTTTTGGAGAGAAATCAGCCGCTGCCTCAATAAAATCTATGCTGTTATTATTTGTAACATTGATTCTTAACAGAACATTGCCGGGAGTTGCATGAGTTGCCGGAGTTCCCATAAACAGCTCGGTGTCATTAACAGCTCCCCAGCCAACAGCATCAATTAAATTAAAATTATTGTCAAGCAGGCCAACACCCGAATTTGAGTTATACATATTTATGGTTTCCTCAAAATCTGCATCCCTCCAGTTTATCTCTTTTGAGATATTCCATCCTTTGTCTGTAATAAGATAAAATTGGCCTGGCTGGATTAGCGCGCCCGCAGGAATCATTGCATCCTGTTCAGATGCCCCTGTTTTAATGAACCAGCCGGAAATGTCAACGCTAGTCATCCCATTATTGTAAAGCTCAAGCGCCTCGCCTGTTGTTTCAGAGCTGATTGGATCGTATAAAACCTGATTTATCACAACAGCTGCAAAAGCAGAATTAATAAACAAAAGCAAAAAACCTGATGATATCAAACATGACAAAAATAATTTTTTCATTAAATCACCCCACTAAAACCCTGAAGCTAGATGATTCAGCAGGCCTTTAATATACCTATCTGCAACAAAATTGGAGGATTTCCGGAAGCTTGGAAAAGCGATAAAAAAGTTTATATATCAGTTATGTATACATTTGTTATATGGGTGAATTAGTGCATTTAAGATTAGAAAAAACAATGAGAAAACATGTAGGCGAGATTATAAGAGAGGGTTTGTTTTCTAATATGACTGAATTCATCAGGCACGCTATAAGAAGCGCTATTGTGGAGTATGAAAAACAAAAGGCAATTGCCGGCTTAAGAAAGCTCAGGGGCAAAGGGCGCTTGCTGACAAAGAAAGAACAAAAGCGCGCAAAAGAAGAATTAAAACATATGTCTGCCTCAGAGCTCTTCAGGAGTGTGGGCCTGGATTGAGAATTTTTTGAAATGATTTATGTTTCTTGTTACTATTACATCTGCACTATATTTTATAGCTAGTTGAGCGTGCAGCTCGTCTCCTTTACCTTCTGGTTCACCCTCAATTTTGAGAATTTTCTTCTTTAAAAAGCACATCAACATAGTAATATCTTTTAGGTCGGCTATTCCGCGTAATTCATATATTAGGTGGTTTGAGATAAGGATATAAAATTCACAGTTTAATGCCCTTCTAAACACTTCAAATGCAGGCTTACTTAAATCTTTTCCACGCTTGTTTTTCCTATCAAGCAAGTAATCCAGATACACATTGGTATCAATATAAATCCGCATCTTTAAATTGCAACGTACGCGTTTAATATACCTATCTGCAGAAAACATGAAAGATTTCCGGCAGAATTGTCTAACATAAGAAAAGTTTATATTACTTAAAAATACAGAAAAATTGCAATGCCAAAAGAGGAATTAACAATAAAACAAATTGAGGGGCTGATTGCAGAGGCAGAGGCAAATAAACTGCCTGAAAACTGGCTTTGGCACTATGACAAGGTTGAAAGAGTGATTAAGCTTGTTAATGCAGTGCGTTTGTTACAGCTGCCAAGCAGCGATTTTATAGAATTAGGCAAGACTTTGTTTGAAAACACTCTTAGTGATTTAACTAGCGCCCTAAAACAGATACAACAAGAGCGCAAGCAAAAACCCTCTGCTAAAAGACAAAAGGGTAATGCTATCATAATTAATGGCTATCTTAGTGACTTAATAAGTCGCTTATTCAATATTAGAAACATAAGATACTCTAAAAGATATAACCTGCTTGCCAACTGGGGAATGCGTTGCAGCATGAATATAAATCTAGCTAGATTTTTAGTCACTCACTGGGAGAGCACAAAAAAACTTGAAGAAAAAGCAACAGACGACACATCACATTATGCATTATTTGAATTCGGCCTGCCTGCTTTAAGCGATATTATCAATGAAAAAACATGGCCTAGAGTAATCAAGGTTTTTTATTATATACTCAACCGTTTAGGAACAAAATCAGATTTTGTTTTTAAGGGGCTGGATGAAGTCCATGAACTCTTAACGCAAAAAAACTGGATTAAGTTTGTTAAAGGATTCATTATAATTCGGACTGCGATAAAGCAGGATGAAACAATCGGCTGCTTTTTCCAGGGCTTCAAATACCTTAAAAAGATTATCAAAGAAGATAACTGGAAGGCCATGGCCAAAAATATTACCGCCATAATTGAAACAAATGAGCCAATGGCATTCTATATATTTTCAGACTGCCTTTGTGTAATCAGAACATGGATAACTGTGCAAAACTGGCCAAAAATTTACAATGCAATAATCAAAGCTGAAAAAGAATACCCAAATATTTTCTTGACAGAAAGAGGATTCCGCGATTGGTGCGCTTATATATTACAGGGCGGCGCATCAAAAGAGGAGTTTGTTCAGGCGCGGCTGCAAAAAAAGTTCGGGCTTACTCTTAGGCTTGATGCAGCCAGCCAGGAGGGATTAGCGTTCAGCGATTTGTATAGTGATGAAGTTTCTCGAATAAAAAAATTGATTGGAACAAAAATCAAAAAGGTATTTCCTCTAGGCAAGGTTTACGGAGAGGCAAGGGTTCATGGTGTTATTGAGCTTTCCAATCCTGTTGAGCTTGTCAGGGTTTTAACAATAGTTTTGTTAACACCGCCAAAAAAAGGAACTGCCTCTGTTCAGGATATGCTAAAGAACCCTGAATACGGAAGATACATAAACTTTCTCAGGCACTATTCCAAAGCCAGAACATTATTTGATTTTGACAAGTTGCATGCGGCAAGAGAGTATATCCTAAAATCAGATATTAATCTCAATAAAGTGTTTAATGATATCAAATATGATTTCGAGGCTGTAAAAACACAAAAAAGCGCATTTGCCGCTGAGCGAATTGTTGACTATCTTGCAAAGTTTAGCCAGAGAGGAAGCGGCAAGGCATCTGCTCTTGCTGATATTGTGCTTGGAGTAAAAGCATTGTTTCATGGCACATTAAAATTTAATCATGTAATCCTGAAAATGCAGGAGGGCACAATAAGCGATATTTTTGATTCAGAAAGGCTAATGTGCTGCGCATTTTATCCAAATGGCCTCAGAAAAAGTGCCAGCATAGACTACCTTAAAGACCCGTATACAGGCTTACTGCAGCTTAAAGCGGTTATTAAATCACCCTTTAAGCCGCTCAAAGATGCTGGAATAATCAGCGTTGCAATACTAATGGTTTGCAGGAATGAAAATAACAAAACTGTTTTGCTTGTTGATTCTGTTGAGGGCAACAGCGATTACTGGGGCTGCATGAAAGAGCGGGAGTGGTTTAATCTAATGTATAAAGGAATCCTGCAGGTTAAAGATGATATAAAAGCAGATTATATTGTGTTCAATAAAGATGTACACAGTGCAACTCCTAAGATTTTTAATAACTACCTCCAAAAGAAAGGATTGCCGTTAAGAAACGTGAATATAACAAAACTGGGAAGAACACTATACTCAGAAATGTTGTATGCTGCCATTTATAATATCCCCCAGGGTTTTTGTATTAAATAAAAAATAGTTACTTCTCAATAAACACTTTCAAATGGTCTATGAATTCCTGCGCTTCTTTATACAATTCTTCATAACTGCTGCCTTTAATCTCTTTAATCTCCCGATGCATTACTTTTTTTGCAAGCAAATAAAATTTATCCATTGTTTTGCCGTATTTCGGCTTTAGAAGCCCTTTATTTATCATTTTTTCGTAAAGCATAGCTGCAACATGCTCCGGGGATGCCGGTATAAACCCCAGCTTCATTAAGGCAGCATGTGCTGAATCAATAACCGCCCAATACAAATCCAGTGTTGCCTGTAGCAGATGCCATTTTGAGTTTTGCATTGTGACAGGCGCTCTCGCATAATAGGTGTAAATAGACTCCCATGTTGGCCTTATCCTGCCCTGATAAAGAAGCAGCTGCAGGGGATCAAAAAATCCTGTGTCAATTATTGCAATGCCATCCCTCAGAATATTTATTGCAATTGGGTCGCCATTCCTTGTATAATCCCAAAAGGAGGTGAATTTTAATGTTGTGACGTGGATGCGCCTGTTTATTTTTGATACTAAGTTTGTTGTAATAATCCTGTAGGTTTCAACTGCTTCAGGCGTCATAATCAGGGAAAGGTCGTTAATGACAATCAGAATATCAATATCCCCCTTTGGCTTATGCTCACGAGCAGCGCTGCCGAATAAGACTATTGCCTTAACAAACTGCCCGAACTCAGTATATGCCTGCCTGGCAAATTCCCGCGCTATCTCAAGATCCTCCCTGGAATAACGCCTCTCAATCGGGAGTTTTTCCCTTTCCTTTAGCTTAAACTCCATTCTTCACCCTTTTTGCATTTATTTAAGGGTTTTAGAGTCTTTTATATTTTGCTATTTTATTGCCACTCTAGACTTTAATGCCAAAAGCGACAAAAAACTTAACAAAGAATTCATGCGTTAAAACCTCTGTGTGGAATACGGCTCAAGCACATACCTTATCTGGACATCTATTTGGTGAAGCATCTTCCAGCTATCAAACTTTTCTCGCAAAAAAGGATTAACATAATTATCAATCAGATAGTCATTTTTTATTTTGGCTGCCCTTACTAATTCATCAACGCCGCGGCTATTAAGCACGGGATTATAGAAGTCCTGCTGCTTGGCTTTTTTCTCTGCCCCGCAATTGTAGTAGCTTGTTTCGTATAACCCTCTTTTGACAGATTTAAGGTTGTAGCTTAAGTCAGGCTGTTTTTCGGGCCAAAACCCCTGTTGAGGTTGTTTTGCCGCAGGATGTTTTGCTACAGCTAATTTCTTTTTTTTGTCCGCTATTTTTTTTGGCGGTTGTCCTTTTTTTTGTTTTTTTTGCCAGCCCTTTTTTATGATTTTGGCAGATTTTAGGCTGTTGTTTTTCCCGCCTTTTAAAACCAGTTTAACCGCACATCCCATGATTGGATGAAATATCCAACCAAATATAAAAATCTTTTGGTGGCGGTTTGTTAAGCTTTAAATAATCCTTGCCACTATCCCATTCAAATGCCAAAAGAAAAAATTAAAGCAGTTGGTTTGCTTTCCGGTGGCTTAGATTCAACGCTTGCTGTAAAGCTTATGCTGGAGCAGGGAATAGATGTTATTGCCCTTAAGTTTACCTCTCCATTTTGCCTGTGCAACCAAAAAGGCAAATGCAACGCATCAGAGGCTGCAAAGGCCTTTAATATTCCACTTAAGGTTATTCCAAAAGGAGCGGACTACCTGAAAATAGTAAGAAAGCCAAAGTTCGGCTATGGCTCTGGAATGAATCCCTGCATTGACTGCAGGATATTTATCCTGAAAAAGGCAAAACAATACGCAAAACAGATTGGGGCAAAATTTATTTTTACAGGAGAGGTGCTTGGCCAGAGGCCTATGAGCCAGCACAGAAAAGCGCTTGATGTTATAGAAAAAGAGGCGGGGTTAAGTGGAAAGCTTGTAAGGCCCCTCTCGGCAAAGCTGCTGCCTGAAACAGAGGCGGAAAAGCATGGATGGATTGACAGGAACAAACTTCTGGCAATCAGCGGAAGAAGCAGAAAGCCGCAGATTAGCATAACAAAAAAGTTTGGCATTACAGATTATCCCTGCCCCTCTGGCGGCTGCCTGCTGACATGCAGGGAATTTGCCGCTAAAATAAATGACCTGTTTAAACATAAGAAGATAATAAGCCAAAAAGACATTCAACAGCTAAAGGTTGGGCGCCATTTCAGGCTTAACAAAAACAAACTAATTGTTGGAAGAAACAAGGACGAAAATGAGCGTTTGCTTAAGCTAAAAAATGCTTCAGACTACATTTTGGAGGTCCCGGACTGCGGAAGCCCTATAACAATTCTTCAGGGTGAAAAATCAAATGCTGCAATTAAGCTTGCTGCAGAGCTTACAGCCGCCTACTCTGACACCACCAACAAAAAGGTTACAGTCAGATACGGCAAAACAAAGCCGGGCAAAAACATAATAATACATTACAAAAATAAAGATACCTTTGGCAAATACCGGGTTTAAGTTACTCCAGCGGCACCTCTGACCAGAACTTCCAATCATTTGATGGTGAGTATGCCCCGACAATATAAAATGGCGGCGGGGTCATTCCTGAATAGCTTCCCTCTATCTGCGACCATGTTACAGGGCCAAACCTTGTTCTGTAGACAGGGCTTCCAACAGCCTCCCATGCTTTTGTCAGCCCTCTTGCAGCTCCGAATCTCGCATTCTCAGAAAATCCCTCTGAAACAATCGTCCCGGTATACCCCTTTGATTTAAGGTATTCAAGCGCTTCCTTCAATGGCAGGGTTCCCTCTCCTGGAGGAAGATGCTGATGCGCACCCTCTCTTGCATCAAGGAAGTGCATGTGGCCAATGATATCTTTATCAGCCAGTTTTTTAATCTGCTCCATCCACCACTCATTAAAGCGCTTATCTGTTTCCTCTCTTGATTCCCCATGCTCGGGCATAAAATGCTGCCGCCACAATCCAAGGTGTTCGGTATCCAGCGTCATTTTGATATGGGCGTTTGCTTTTTTTATTGCCTCCTCTTTTGTGATGCTGGTACGCCATGGGTTGTCTACTATTTTAATCATCTCGGTTGCAGGGTCTATCCTGCCGTGCGGGTCTTTTATTTTTTCAGCAGTAAGAAATTCAACCATCCTCTCACGCGCTTTTGTAATCAGGTTTATCATTTCATCCGGATAGCTGCCGTAGGTCTGCGGTGAAATATTTTCCGGAGCTAAAAAAATTGGCTTTTTTGTTCTAGTGCTTTCCTGCATTGCATAGATGCCTGCCTCTGCAAATGATTCTGCGCTTTTGTCAATTGCAAACTCTCCTGCTGGTTTGATATTTTTTATTCGTTCGATTATTGCCTCTGCCTGCATGCTGGCTCCAGACGCACCTTGATAAACATAATCCAAATCATGCTGAAGCTTTTGTTCATGCTCCTTTACGCGCTCCAACTTTCGCTCAACATCCTTAATTGCCTCAGAAGAGGTTGCATGCTGCTTTGCCAAAACCAATGCATGCCTCTGCTCCCTTAGCTCCTCAGCCGCTTTTGCCAGCTCCTGATAGTTTCGCGTGTGGAATAAAGTGCTGCCGACTGCGCTCGCATGCTGGTCAGCAACCTGCAGCTGGAATGCAAGCTCCTCGGTTGTTCCATCATACCCGAATCTTTCCCGCCATTGCTGCCTCATTTTTTCAATATCATCCCAGTAAAGCTTTTGTGTTTTAACAGTCAGGTTCTTTGGGTCAACCTCTGGAACTCTTCTTCTCCAATCCTCAATCTTTGTCGGATTAACAAGACTGCCGTCTGCATCAATCCAATCCCCTGGCTTAACAGTATTGCCTGCTTCATCCCTATACTCCGGCCTGTCAGATTGCCTATAAACAGGCATTCTAAAAATCTGGCTTTTTCTTATTCCCCCAATAATCTCCCCGGTTCTTGTGTCAACCAGCGGAAAGACAGCCCGGCCTGGCTCTTCAGGATACGCCAGAAGCTTGTAGCCTTTTTCTGTTTTTGCCCAGGGCTGTTCTGAAATAGGCCGGTGAAATTCACCAGTATGAACAACAACAGCCCCGCCATCTGCAACATCTGCTGCAAAGAGAACCGCCTGCTTTATCTCATCAAGATTAAACTTTCTCAGGTGGTCATCAAACCCGTGTTCGCTTAAGCCTGATAAATTGCCCAGCTGATTGGGCGTATGCACTGATGTAAACTCAATCTGATTTGCTCTTGCTATCTCCCTCAACACCTGCCGTGCCTCTTTACCGTAAGAGGCGGCTCCAAGAGACTGAGTACCGCCGCCCATTCCAGTAGCAAGCTCAATTTTACTGGCACCCCGCCTTATTGAGGCAGTTGCCGCTGTCACAAAATTCTGCTGTCCGGCAATCTCAACAACTGTTTCACCAATCTTGCCGGCTGGAAATATAGGCTCCTCTATTCTTGCCCCAGGATCAGCGGCTTTTGGCGCAGGTTCATAGTACCGTGCCTCAAGCGGATTGTATGTTGTGAAAAATTTTACCATTTTATCCTGATTTCGCCTTTTTATATATGGGATTTTTTATTTATAAACTTAACTTAACAGACAAACGTTTAAATAGAAATATAAACTCTACAAAACAAAACTGAGACATTTAACTATCTACCATGTAACCAGGCCGTGCGCCTTCTTGAAGTTTCGGTAGTGCAGCCAGCATAATGCCTTTGCCGCACCAAGCGCCCTGCCCTGTTCGGATTTTTTTTTGAGTTCTTCCTGCCCTTTTTTGGCGGATGGAATTAATGTTTCAATTTTAAGGGCTTCTTTTAGCTCGCCCATACCTTTTGTGAATGATGCTTTTATACTGCTGACATTCTTTGCCAACGCTATAAATGGCTCAAAAACGCCGCTAAGCGTGCCTTTTTCTTCACTAACAGCCAATTGTTTTGCCTCTTTCTGCCCCTCCTGAAATTTTTCTCCTGCTTCAGTAAGATACTTTTTTAAAGAGTCTCCAAGCTTGTCCATCGCCTCCCTGATTGAAACATCTATTGTTGAGATCAAATCAAGGTCCTCAAGCTTTTTTAGTGTGTGGAATTTTTGGATGGTTTTTTCATTCCAGACATAGCATCTCCAGAAGATATCTGCCTTTCCCATATGCAAAGGCCCGCGCTGGTAGTCCTGAGTGAATGGCAATGTCGGAGATGTCCTATAAAGCATGTTATAAACAATAACAGCATAATAATCAGAATTACTCTCAGGCAGCGTCCTTGCCATAAGCTCAATCTCAACAACGCTTCCCTCAAAGGCAGCAATTAATTCTGGGGTTTCCAGTTTTCTCTGGTCCATGGTCAAACGCTTTAGCTGCTTCAAATAAGGCTTTACCCAGTTCATGTACAATTCTATAACATCGTAATGCTGCCGTAAATATTTTATAGTATGCTCCCGCCTTTCGTGAAGCTCATGATGGGTCGCTTTCTTCCACTTGATATATTGGTACAGCTTTCTTGTCAGCACCTCTATAACCTTCCTGTTGAACCCCTCGGCAAGATCCTTTGTCAGCTTCCCAATCTCCTCTTCAGTTCTGGGGTGGATGCTAAAGAATAAATCCGGGAGTGTTGTGAATTGAAGTTCGCGTGCAAGCCCATAGACCGAGCCAGGGTTTTTAGCCCCGCCCTCTGCAAAATCAATAAAAAGCCCCTTAAGCGCAATCTCCGCAGGATTTCTGATATCCTGATTTGAGGATTCTGCATCATCATAGTAAGCCGATCTTTCGTCTATTATTCTCAGCTCACGTGTTATCTGAAAAAGCCCCTTTATAAGGTCGCTTATGCCCTTAAGAAATTGCGCAACCTTTTCCTGATGGAACCCAATCCTCTGCTGGGCTGCGCCATAAAATGATGAATGTTCAGAAGCGGCAAAAATGTCAGTAAGCTTCTCAATGACAGGAAATCCCAAGTCATTAAACTGCTCAAGCGACCAGAAATAAAAACCCTCAACAGGCCTCTGGAAGGTTTCCCATATAAGATGGTAGCAAACTATCGGCTTGGGATAGGGGGTTTTCATCAGCTGCCTGACAGAAACTTCTACCTCATGCTCATCTGCATATTTCTCAGCCTCATCACTAGTCATTGAATTAATCCTGGATTTAAGCTCTGCTTCAGCTAATCCAGCGAATTCAGTGGCATAGGCCGGCTTCCAGAATCCGGCAAGAAGCATGCGTTTGCTATCTTCTGTCAATTATAGTCACCTCTAACACTAAACTAATCGGATTTTGTGTTTATATTATTTTCTTTTTTAGTGCAATGACACCACAATGCATTTAAACTCTGATAAGACTACCATTGTTATGGCTGAATTTAATCCTGATGGCAGCCTGAAGCTGCCTGCTTATTTGGCTAAAATAAAAGAGGGGAACGAAGAAAGGATGAAAAGCCAAAGATGCCTTAAAATTCAGAGGGAACTGATTAATTTTACTGCGCCAAAGAAATGCCTTCTTCATCTGACTCTTTCAGAAGCCATGGCGGATAACCGGTTTGTCGAAACTATCTACAATTATTTTAAAGAAAGAGCGGCTGTGCCCAGTAAGCTGCAGAAGATTGATGAAAAGCAGTTTGAGATTGAAATCGGCACTGATTTCAAAAGATGCACTGACTGCATATCTCTGATTAACGAATACCGGGAATGCCTGAATGGCAATCTTATAGAAGAAAGAAGCAGCTGCACTTTCGATGGCTTTAAAAAAAATTTTAGCGAAGAAGATTACTTTTCGTAATTTATACAATCGCTTTTAGGATAAATGATATTCTTCAAATCAAAAATCTTAAAAACCTGCTTTGCGCTAGTTATCTATAAGGAAAAAAGACAATGGCTGATTTATTTTTTAGTGTTTTTGTTATTATCACAATCGCCACTTTAGGCGCTTTTATAGCGAGATTATGCCGGCAGCCGCTAATTCCGGTTTATATACTGACCGGAGTGTTTCTTGGACCGGCTGTTTTAGGCCTTGTCGCTGATAAGGAGGTCATACAATTCTTTTCAGAAGCCGGCATCGCATTTTTGCTGTTTGTTGTGGGGCTTGAGCTAAACTTCAAAAAATTAAAATCAATTGGGCTGGCTGCAACAGTCAGCGGCAGCCTGCAGATTATGCTTGTTTTTGGAGCGGGATTTCTTGCCAGTATAATGCTTGGATTTTACTATATAGAAGCAATTTATATTGCCCTTATTATTGCGTTTAGCTCAACCCTTGTTGTTGTCAAGCTGTTAAGCGATGAAAAGCAAATAGATACACTGCACGGAAGGCTTATTCTTGGAATTTTACTGGTTCAGGATGTTGTGGCCGTATTGGCGCTGCCTATTTTAGGTTCGCTGAATAATCTCTCACTGTCCTATCTGCTTGCTGTACTAGGTAGGGGAACCTTGATGGTTCTCGTAGCCTTGCTTATCGGCAGGTTTGTTTTTCCAGGGCTATTTAAGTATGCTACAAAAACAAAAGAGCTGTTTTTCCTGTTAAGCATTACCGCGCTGTTTTTGTTTACGATGATGGCTGTTAATCTTGGATTGACTGTAGCAATTGGCGGGTTAATTGCTGGCTTGACTTTAGCGCCATTGCCCTACAACTATGAGATTATCTCCAAAATCAGGCCGCTCAGGGATTTTTTTGCAACCTTATTTTTTATCTCTCTCGGCATGGGCTTAAGCTCGCTAAAAGTCGGAAATATGCTTGTCCCGATAGCCATTCTTCTCGGGCTGGTGCTTGTATTCAAGCCTGTAATAACCATGCTTTTGGTTAATCTTTTTGGCTATACAAACAGAACAAGTTTTTTAACAGGCATTTCAATAGCACAAATTTCAGAATTTTCCCTGATAATAGCCGCACAGGGATTAGCGCTGAATCAACTATCCGACAGCACGCTTATGGTTACTATTGTTTTGTCGATAGTTTCAATCGGTGTATCTACATATTTCATGCAGTATGAGTCGCGGATATACAATCGGTTTAAGCAGCCCCTGAAGCTTTTGAATGTTTTCAGCATTAAAAAGGCAACGCCCGGCTTTGAACCGCCAGCCAGAAAGCATGATGCGGTTATAATTGGCTATGACAGGATAGGCACGATTGTTACAGAAAATTTGGTTAAAATGGGAAAATCTGTTTTTGTTGTCGACTTTAATCCTGATGTTATCCAGTACCTTAGTGAAAAAAGGGTTCCCTGCCTGCTTGGGGATATCACAGAAGCAGATACCCTTGAGAGAATCAACCTCAAAAAAGCCAAGCTTGTTGTCTCTACAATCCCCGATGTTGCCAGCACAGTTCTATTGCTGAAAAAAGCCAGAAAAGCGAATAGGAAAGCCCTTGTGTTTGTGACTGCAACAAATATTGAAAATGCCTTAACCCTCTATGAGCATGGCGCAGATTATGTTATCTCCCCGCACTTTTTAAGCGGAAAATACGCCTCGCTTTTGCTAAAGGGCAGCTTAGGAAATATTAAAACCCTAATAAAAACAAGGCGCGAGCATCTAAGAGAACTGCAGAAAAGAAAGAAGATAGCTGGGCACTGAGAGATTAACCAGAATACAGCAAACACTAGTTTTATAAAAAAGCGGTAATTCTTAGGCGTTATGCCCTATCTTGAAAGTTTTGATGGTGAAAAGATTTGGTATGAAGCTTTTGACGGCGGCAATCCAGCCATTCTTTTTATTCACGGGTATGCCAACAACCTAAGCGTCTGGAAAAACCAAATTTCTTCTTTACAGAATTATAAACGAATAGTATTTGACATTCGGGGCCATGGAAAGTCGTGCAACACCCCAGCCTCACCGGATGTTATCTGCAGGGACATAGCCTGCATAATGCGGGTTTGCGGCATTGAAAAAGCTATTCTTGCCGGGCATAGCTTAGGCGGAACAATAGCTTTGCTGTTCCAAAAACTTTTCCCGGAAAAGGTTGCTCAACTGGTTTTAATAAACCCCTACATTAAAAAGGAACAGCTAACATACCTTTCAAGGATTTTATTGGCTTTGCTAAAGTTCCTTCCAGCCTGCCCAAGATTTTCTATAGACCACGGCAGAAAAACATTTTTTCCACAGCTTAAGGCGCTGCTATCAACAAGGCTGCAAACAACAAAAACCGGAATGAAAGAATACTTCATGGACTATAATCTTACAATACCTGCTAAAACCATGATTATTAACAGCACAAATGACAGCATAATCAAGCCTTATTTTAAAGAGGGGGTTTTTATTAAAGCAGGGCATATTCCCCAGGCTGAAAAACCAGAGGAGATTAACAGATTGTTGTTTACTTTATTACTTGAGAAGAATAACAAGACTCCCTAGCTAGGGCGGATTACCATTCCGGACAGCACGTCATTACAAACAACAACATTTGTTCCAATTGTTGCGTAATCTCCAATACAGATGCCTGGGTGGATTAATGCCCGAGCGCCAATAACACAATTTCTTCCTATCTTAACCTGGCCAATTTCATACCTTTCAGGATATAAAAAATGCGTTAGAATCATCGCCTCCTCGCCGATAATAGTGCCATTCCCTATTGCAATCAATTCCGGGTTTAGAAAGTCAAGATACACATTTGGGGCTACTGTCACGCCATTGCCTATTTGCATGCCTAAGCTTTGGTATAGCTGGTTTTTAACATCCGGAAATGGAAGCTTTTTGCAAAACTCTAGCAGTATCCGGTTGTACCAATTTTTCGGCGTTACAATTGCACTCACTTTGCTATTATTCGAGGGTAATGCATCAAAAACAATCTTTCTTGGATTTTCTGTTTCAACTATGCCTTCAAGCTCAGAGTGCGCGTAGCTCAGACCCGGCCTTACAAGAAGCCGTTTTTTAGCATTGATTTCTATATCAACCAGTGAGTCATAGATGCCAGCTGTATAGAATCGTTCAAGCTGTTTTGCAGCGGATTTTGCGAGGCTCATTTTGATTTTGTTCTCATTGCTTTTGCCACTCTTAAACGATTGTTGGTTCAACACAGATTGCGTTGCCAACTGAATCAAGCTTATTGGCACAATTAATCAAACCTAAATCTGGGCACAAACCATTAAATCCGTCCCTACGCATATAAGAAACTGCTCTTTGGCCTCTTCTAAACCATCCTGGAGCCTGAAGCTTTGTTTCGCCTAAGGCGATAATATTTAACACCTGCGGAATTTTTTTAACATCCTTAGCCATAAAAAGGGCGCACAATGGCAAATACCCATCACCAGATGAGTCATACCTCCAAGAACTTCGTCGGCGTACTCTCGCTCCAATAGAATCGTTCATGCCGGGAATATGTTTGGATATTTCTATCTGTTCAGGAGTTCCATAGTCATGCCAAACTTTATCGTTTTTATAGTCAATCCTTGTGGACAAAACCACACTGCTTTCGGAGGTTGTTTTTTTAAGCTCTGAACACAATTCCTGAAAAATATTATTATTTGGGTTATCACAAATTGCTTCTAGTATAGCATACATTAATGGCAGGCTTAGCAATCTATTGTTCATGTAGTCGGCAAAGTATCTTGTCCATTCATCCTGGCTTGCGGTATGTGGTCCATAAACAGGATATTGAGATGGATGACCACTGCATATTTTAACCTTAGAGTATTCTCTTGCAACATTCCCGTCCAAATCATACAATTTCAAGCCAGAAATAACAA
>CAZGZA010000005.1:20848-30157 GCA_964529655.1 uncultured Methanosarcinales archaeon
AAAATTTTTATCATGTCTAAGCGAAATTGCAATGTCAATTGGAAAACCATGTTTCTTATTAGATTCAAGCAAGGCAATGATGTTATTTATTACTTTATCAAATTTATCCACCCCAAAAATTCTTTTAAAACTTTCTCTGTCTTGTAAACAGGTTGATATTATAAGATTTGTGAGGCCAGAAATAACAAAATCATCCCCAATTTTAACAATTTTATCTTCTGCCTTGGCTGCAGGCTTCTGGACTGGAGCAGTTTCTCCCCTAAGCAGCTCTTCAAGTATTCTTTTCTCCTCTTCAGGGCTAATATTATATGGAACAAGACTCATTTTATGCAACCCCTGCAGAAGTTTTTGTGTTGCGTACCCCGCGAGACCTCCCATCGTTGAAGTGGCCGTAGACACCAAACGTGCCGACGATGAAGCCGCGACCAACAGGACAGACAACACCTTCAGAAGGCAAATAAACCTGTGCTCTTGAAACCCCCTCTCGTGCTTCTTTAGGCAGCTGATTAAAAGAACGGTTGTATAAAAACGTAATGAACTTGTCCTCAAACGCTTCCAACTCAATAATTTTCTTTGATTGCTTTCCTCTTATATCAAAAGTTTCTTTACCTGCACAATCAACCTGACGGCCTTGAACAACATATTTACTAACATTCTTATCCCAGAACAAATTTTTTGGGTCAACATAAGCAACCAAAACATCACCCTTACGCTCAAACGCAAGACTCAACCACTCACCATAGCTCTTAAACATATTATCACTAACGTCTTTTAACCTACCAGTTAACTTTCCTTCCAAATCGTCAATCATCAAACCAAAAGTTTCCTGAGGTCTCGGATGACGCTCAAAACCCGTTTTTTGAAGGCGCGCAAGACTAACATCAAAAAAAAGAGATGACTTACTCAAACTCTGTAATGAAAGAAGTGCTTTATATGGAAGAAGTGCTTTATCTGTAATTACAGGACATTGATATGCAGACTGCTCAAACACTATACCCCTATAAGAGGGACTAACAGAATCAACAGAACAATCTCCTGGAGTGCGTATTCTCAACACTTCCTCAAATACTTGTTCAATACGTTCTTCAGTACTCATTTTATATTGTGGAACAAAGCTCATTTTAGTAAAACCTGTCTTTTTCAGTAAAGCTGTTTAGCTGTTTTTCTATCTCCTCTTTGGCATTATTCTTTGCATTTTTTTGGTTTTTTTGGTAATAGCTCCAGGCTTTAAAGCCAACTAACTCCGCTACAATCAATGCAACTAACACACAAAATATCGGCCAGAACCATGAATTTCCAGTTTCTGGAGATTGCTCTACAAGAGGGGGTAGTTTAACCTCAATTACGCTATCTGCAAATTCTTCTTTAACAGCAATTGGCTGTATTGGTTTCTTTTGCTGTGCTAAACTGCAGCTGCCAACTTCAATGGTTTCTGTTTGGGTAGCGGCAACAATGCCATTGTACATGACCTTAACTATAAAGTTATAGACTCCTGATGTATGGGTTTTTGGCAGCTTTATTATTATATCCTCTACAGTGCCTCTGCCGGCAAGCAGGATTATTGGAGCACTTTTTTCATAAAGCCCTAACTCCAGATTAGCTACCTCTACCTCAATATTGTCCTCTCTAACCCTGCCGTTGTTTCTCAATTCTACACTAAATGTTAGCTCATCTGCACAATCTGCTGAATATTTATCTGCACTTAATGCCTGAATGATAACACTATGCTTTTTTGCATTCCTGTGATAAGAGCCATGGCCGCCATCACTTCCATAGTTTGTTAGTTGAGCATTTTCAGAACCAGTTCCTGAACTGCCCCCAGCACTTCCAGAACCGCTGCCTGCTGATATAGTATCTGAATTTCCAGCGCTACCAGAACCGATAGTTGCAGTTCCTGAATCACTACCTGAATCGCTGCCTCCAGCACTTCCAGAACCGCTGCCTGAACTGCCCGGAGTTTCAGAACTCCCTGTTCCATTGCCTGCAGGGGTTGTTCCTCCACTTTGGCCTTGTGAGACTGTTCTGACAAACAAATGCTTATCCCAGTTATTTTCATTAAGTATTCTGTCAGTTATCCTGCCAGCATAAACCCAGCTCTCATTTATAAGAGCTTGTGCTGAATCACGATTGTCTAATAGTTTGCTTTCAAATTTTTCGCCATTTAATGGATTAATGTAAAGAGTATAGCTTATCGCATCATTTCTTTCATACTCATAGACCTGCTCTTTTCTTGCGCCGTTTTGTAACCACCTTCTTTTTGAGTCTCTGTCAAAAACAGGATAAGTATCATTAAAGGTTACAACCTTTTCATAACCATCAGGAGCAGGCTCAGAGCTTTTTAGGATAACCGCATTTTTTACGCCGTTGATATAAAACTTATTTGATTTTGCGTATTGTACAACATGCTTCCTGCTTGGCTGTGTATAAAACGTGTCTTCAGTTGTTAAGCCAATCTCTCCCAGCATCGCATCGCTAATTGAGCCTCCATTATCCGCTATCAGGAAATCGCTTGAATAAACACCATTCTCATCCCGGTTCTCAACAAAGATACCAAACACACTGCTAGGTATTGGTATAGGCGCAGGTATTGGTTGTGGTTGAGCCTCGGCTGGCGGTTGCGCCTGAGTTGAACTCTGCCCCTCAATCTTAAAGAAGAGGTGGCTGACAAAACTGTTTTCATTCAACACTTTGTCCTGGATTGCGCCGGCATAAATCTCTCCAGAAAGAATATCTGCGCTGTCACTTAATCTTGCAGTGATTATTTCGTTGTTTAACGATTGAATATACAGATTGTATGAAACAGCATCGTTCCTTACATGGGAATAAATACGTTCCTTCTTAAACCCTTTTTTTGCCTCACGCCTATAATCTTTGTCAAAGATAGGGTAATATTCGTTTATCGTAAGAATATATTTGTAGCTTAACGGAGCATTTTCAGATGCGGGCAGCAACACTGCATTCTTAACACCCTTAATCAATATCTTAATTTGCTCCTCATTCTGGACCACCCGCTCCCTGCTTGATTGTATGGCAAAGTGATCAACAAAGCTAAGCTCGAGTGCACTATCCAGTTGATAGGCCGGGATTTCATAGCCGCCATTGCCAGTAGAGTGCAGCACATTTGCATCAAGCGCATTTGCTGCGCTAAATGAAACAAGAGTTATAATAATCATTAAAACTACTTTTAGTATCAGGCTAATTTTCATTTTAATCTGCCACCTCATATGGTATAGTAATTTTACTACATATTAGTAGTGTCATATAAAGAATCTTTATGTTATGCCCTTTATAAAGGTTTCGGTTTTTAACCACTAAATAGTAGTTATAGAATCAGCTATGCGGTAGTGGAACTTTTTGCATTAAGAAATCACGTGAAACCTGCTTGTATTCACCTGCTTTAAGATTTCCAAGTAAAAGCCCTCCGATAGCAACTCTCCTTAGCTTAAGGATGCGCCTGCCTAGCGTCTCAAACATTTTCTTGACAATATGCTTTCTTCCCTCGTGAATGCTAAGCGTGACAATATCAGCCATAACCTTAATATCAGAAACTTCAATACGCCGGCTATCAATAGAAAGGTTTCTTAATTTTGATAGCTCATCGCTGCTTAAAGCCCTGTCAATTGTTATTTCATATGTTCTAGGCACGTTATACCTTGGATGGCAGAGCAGGTTAGTTAGCTGGCCGTCATTGGTTAGGATTAAAAGCCCCTCAACATCAGCATCAAGGCGGCCAACAGGAAAAATCCTTTCCTTTGTTTTGACAAGCTCAACAACTGTCCTGCGGAATGCATCGTTAGCTGCAGAAATACAACCCTTTGGCTTATTTATAATATAATACACCTTTTGCTGAACCTTAATCGGCCTGCTGTCTACAGTAATGGCATCGCCAGCCTTATCAGCTTTGTCGCCAAGCTTGATGCAAAGGCCATTGACCATTACTCTCCCATCTTTGATGTATTCCTCGCATTTGCGCCGCGATGCAATGCCTGCCTCGGCCAGTATTTTTTGCACTCGTTCCTTCATAAGCTACTGCTTAATGCAAAACCCTTAAAAAGCTTGGGTTTTTTTCAGACAGAATGAAGCTAGGGGTATTATTTTCAGGCGGAAAGGATTCATGCTATGCTTTGCATCTGGCAATGCAGAATAACCATGTAGTGTGCTTAATCTCCATAATTTCAGAAAACAAAGAAAGCTATATGTTCCACACCCCAAACATTGAGCTAACCAGAATACAGGCGGAGGCGATAGGGCTGCCGATAGTAATCAAAACAACCAAGGGCGAAAAAGAAATTGAACTTGCTGATTTAAAAAAGGCAATTAAGGAAGCCAAACAAAGATTTAACATTGAGGGTATTGTAACAGGCGCAATTGCCTCTGTTTACCAGGCCTCAAGAATAAAAAAGATATGCGATGAGCTAAACCTAACATGCATTAACCCCCTATGGGGCATGGACCAGATTGAGCTTCTGAAAGAAATCTGCAATCTCGGATTTGAGGTTGTTATCTCGGGAGTTTTTGCCCATCCGCTTGATGAAGGATGGCTTGGAAAAAAGCTGGATGCAACAGCAATTAATGAGCTGGCTGAGCTGCAGAAACGCTACAAAATCAACCCGGCAGGAGAGGGTGGAGAGCTGGAAACAACGGTTCTTGACGCCCCATTCTTTAAGAAAAGGATTGTTATAAAGAAAACAACTCCGGATTTCAAAAAGAATTCAGGCATTATCCGAATAGAAGAGGCGGATTTAATCGAGAAAAGGTAGGCAGGAATTGCAAAGGAAAAATCCAAACTAATCTGTCAGGCAATAGAATTATAAAGTTTGCATAAACACTTCCGATTATGGCATGGAAAACTATTGAAAGGCCGGGATATCTTGGAAAGAAAAGGGATGAATTATGCACTCTTTGGAATCAGCAGTTCGGTGAGGGCAAATGGAGAGTTACTTATCAATGGGCGGATTTGGTTATTCCAAGAGAGATGGGAATCCAGATTTATGAGGATGGATATTACGAATATCTTAGGAACAACACTAACACATTGGAGTGGTTGATTTCTACTGCATCAGATGTTTATGATACTGCTCCAACCAATGTTCAGGCTGGTTTTGATTATGCCCTTCAGGAAACACCAAATAATCATATTCATGATGTTGCAATAAGAAGAGCGGTGGCGAGATTAGGCAAATGGTTTAGGGGAGACCATCTGATTCATGTAAGATGGAAAGACAGTGAGGGGTTTAGGCTGAGCCCGGGAGTTGTTCCATTCCATTTGCCCGAGCTTATATTCTCAGGAGAAATAAAAGATTATGGCAAAAAGGGAATCTGGTGGCATGCTAAAACAATAGAAGATTTCTATCAAAGAAATAAGGTTCTTCAAACGTGTGAATAAGCTCGTAGTTTTTTGAAACGAGCTATTTTTTGTTGCTAATTGTAAACTTAATAAACCTAATAATTGCCTCTCTTGTGATAACCCCAACAATTTTTCCTTTTTCAAGCACCGGCAGAATTGAAAGGTTCTTTTTAAGCATGTAGACCAGTGCATCATAGGCATTTGTTGTTGCGGCAATTTTTTTAACAAGGAATGGCGGATACATTACAGATTTTATTTTGGTTTTTGCCCTGCTGGCGATTGGCAGCTCCTTAATCCTGTCAAGCTTAATAATGCCCAAAAACTTTTTGTTTTGAACAACCGGAAAAGCCTCCTGCTCTGCATTAATAAAAATCTGGCTTATTGCCTTATCAATTGAAATGTCGGGCTTTACAGAGGCAAACTTTCTCAGCATTATCTTTCGCACAGGCACTTTAAACAGGAATTCCCTGACAACAACCTGCTCATAGCTCATCTCTGCCAGAATATAAAGAAAAGCTCCAATCAGCACAAGCCACAGCCCCCCAAACATGCCTTTTATCATGTTAAAAATTCCAAAAAATACAAGAATGCCGCCGATAAACTTCCCGCCTTTTGAGGCAATATAGGTTGCTTTTTTGTAGTTTCCTGAAATCAGCCATATCAAAGCCCTGAAAACTCTTCCGCCATCCAGCGGAAAGCCAGGAACCATATTAAAAATAGCTAAAATAAGATTTATTCGCGCAAGATAAAAAAGTATTGCATAAGGATAAAGAAAGGGTATAATACCAAGCAGAATATAGCAAACAGCCGCCAATCCAAACGAAAATAATGGCCCTGCAAGCGCCATCAACAGCTCTGTTGAGGCGGTCATGCCTTTTTCATCCATATGCGCTATGCCTCCAAAAAAGAATAAGGATATTTGATGAATTCCTATCTTTCTTGCCTTTGCAACAAGGGAATGGCTTAACTCATGCAATAAAACAGAAACAAACAGCAGCAAAGAGGCTATTAATGAAATTGCCCAGTAATCTATTTTTGTCAGGCCATAAATATCAGCTGGAAAATGCAATGGAAAAAAGCCAGTGGCAAGGCCATAAGCCAACAGCGCAAAAATAAAAAACCACGAGTAATGAACACAAATATCAATGCCAAAGACTCTTGCAATTTTGATATTCTTCTCCATTCAATTAAAAAATGGATTTAATGTTTATAAATGTTGCTTTAGGCAGGAGTTTACCTATTGAAACGGCTCTGTCCGGAATCTTGGATATTTGAAAGGTTAATGGATTGCTCTAGTTTAGGTGTGTTCTGCCCGCTCTGCTCAAGCCATGCTTGAGTGATTTCTTTCTCCCATCACCTGTGAGGGGAGAAAGAAATCAGTCTGTATAATGCCAGAACATAAATAACATATGGTATTGTTATGTTCTGGCAAACTTTAGCAAGCGATTTATTCTATACTTTATTTTTGTCGCTTACTAAAGAGACCAGAGCGGGCGCAACAGCAGGTAATGCTATCTAGCCAACTTTTCAGACTCTCCGGACAGAGCCTATTGAAACCTAATCTTTATAAAGGCAGGCACATCCCTTGCTGTAATTATTGGAAAGGCGGAAACAGACAGTATAGAATTAATCTGTGCTTATTCTGTTTCATTCAAAATTCAGGAAATAAGGGCTCAAAGCCACTTTTTACGTTTCCGGATTTGAAATGTTATTCCAAAGGAGAGGATAAAATGAACTTTATAGATTTGAAAGTAAAGCCGGAAATAGCAAATGCACTGGCGGAAATCGGGATTGTTAATCCCACTGCAATACAGGAAAAGGCAATCCCGCCAATAAAAGCAGGAGTGGATATTATTGGAAAATCCAAGACAGGCTCGGGAAAAACAGTGGCATTTGGAGTGCCGATTTTGGAAAGAATTGTTCCAGGAAATGGTATTCAGGCGCTTATTCTTGCGCCAACAAGAGAGCTGGCTGTGCAGATAGCAAAGGAAATGCAGAAATTTGGAAAAAATATTAGATTTTCAATTGCTGCAGTTTATGGTGGAGTGTCTATAAACCCTCAAATAGAGGAGCTAACACAAGCAGATATCGTTGTTGCGACACCCGGCAGATTGCTGGACCATATCAACAGGAGAACAATTGATTTAACAAACGTAAACTGCGCAGTACTAGATGAAGCAGACAAAATGGTGGAAATGGGTTTCATCGAGGATGTAACCCAAATATTAGACGAAACCCCCAAGGAAAGGCAGACGCTGCTGTTCGGCGCAACACTGTCTGATGAAGTTCAAAGGCTTCAGCAGAGATACATGCGGCAGCCTGTTGTAGCAAAAGCCGAGGAACAGGTTCAGGAGGAATACCTTGAGCAGTTTTATTACAATGTTTCCACATCTGAAAAATTCTCGTTATTAGTGCATCTGCTTAAGAAACCTGAGATATTCAGGGCGATAATCTTTTGTTCAGCAAGATCAACAGTAGAGATTGTTGCAAAAAACCTTCGTAGCCAGGGCATAAAATCTGAGATGATTCACGGCAAACTGAGCCAGAATAAAAGGCTCAGTGTAATTGAGAACCTAAACAACGGCAAGACCGATGTTATTGTAGCATCAGCTGTTGCTGCAAGAGGGCTTGACATAAAGGATGTAACACATGTCATAAACTTTGACCTGGCACAGGATCCGCTGGAGTACATCCACAGGATAGGAAGAACAGCAAGAGCGGGAGAGAGGGGAAAAGCTATTACACTCCTGTGCAAAAGAGACCACGATGCATTTTCAGCAATACTTCAGCGATTCAGGGTGAACATACAGTTATTGCCTGACGAAGACTTCCCGCGGGTTGGATTCATAGCAAGGTCGCCTAGAAGGTTTGGAGGGAATAGCTGGAACAGGGGAGGTGGACGCTATAGCCAAAGGAGAAACGGGTTTGGCGGAAACAGTAATAGTTTCAGAGAACGGCACCATACTGGAGCGGGCAATGGGCAAAGATGGGTTTCCCGCAGGCCGACTTCGGTACGACAGGAGCGTTGACTGTCATCCTGTTTTTACCAGTCTAGGCACATTTATATATTTTAATTGGCTGTATAACCTACACCATGAAAAAAGAAATTACCGCAACAGATTTCTATAACTATGTGCAGTGCCCAGCAAGGGTTTATCTTAGCTATCACGGTAATCCTGCTTTAAAAATAAAGGTTTCAGATTTCATGCAGAAAAAGATTGAAGAGGGAGTGTTGCATGAAAAAAATATAATCCGGCAGCTAAAAGTTAGCGAAGTCAAAGCCGAAAGCTTAAATGAGGCATTCACAAAAACATTAGAATTAATGCAAAAAGGCGATGAGCTTATCTATCAGGGGGTTTTAATTTTTGAGGGCCTTGTTGGAAGACCAGACCTTCTTAAAAAAACCAGAGGAAAAAGCAGGTTTGGTGATTATTATTATATTGCAGAAGACATAAAATTAGGCCATAAACTAAAGGAAGAATACCATATGCAGATTGCATTTTACAGCTTCCTTCTTGGAAAGATACAGGATAGTGAACCCAAAAAAGGGGCGGTTATAGTTTGGGACGGCTCAAAAAAGGAGTTTGGAATTGATATGGCAAAGTTTGCCGCTCTCCTAAATGATATAAAAGCGGTTCAAAGGGGAGAAAAAAAAGAGCCAGTATTTTCAAGCATCTGCAAAGAATGTGTTTGGAGAGAATATTGCCTAAGCTCCCTTAAAAGCAGAGGAGATATCTCACTGGTTCATCGGCTCAGCAGGGCGGCGAAAACAATGCTTAACAACAGAAAGATTTTCTCGCTGGCAGAGCTGGCAAAAATGGATATTCAACAATTCAGGAATATTAAAGGAATTAGCATTGCAACCCTTAAAAAATTCAAGCAGAACAGAAGGGCATTATTCGGGGCAGGATTGGGATTGATCTTAATTTTTACTGCCCTTTTTGCTCCATTGATTGTTCCTT
>CAZGZA010000005.1:30167-37031 GCA_964529655.1 uncultured Methanosarcinales archaeon
AATTCAAGCAGCAGGCGCAGTCATTGCTGGAAAACAAGCGCATTAGCCTTAAGATTCCGGCACTTCCAAAGAAAGAGCTGGAAATCTTTTTTGATATTGAAAGTGACAGCAATTCCAGCGTAAGATACCTGTTTGGAATGCTAATAGGCGGCAAATACCAGTATTTCCTTGCTAGCACTCCCGAGGAGGAGGCAGAGGCATGGCGGAAATTTATTGAATTTTTTATGGATAAAGATGACTTTGTTGTTTACCATTATGGGGCTTATGAGAAGATTGAATTACGCCGCCTCAAAGAAAAATACGGATGCGATGAAAAGGCCTATACCAAGATAGTAAAAAATATGGTGAATGTGTACACCCTGCTTCTTGCTGCATGCGTACTGCCTGTTTACTCTTATTCAATCAAGGATGTTGCCGGTTATTTCGGTTTTAAATGGAAAAGCAAAAATGCAGGCGGCCCTCAGTCAATGTTTTGGTACGGGCTTTGGCTTGAAACCAAAGACAACAAATGGAGAGACCTGATATTAGAATATAATGAAGACGACTGCCGTGCGCTTCAGGTTGTCCTAAAAGCCTTTAACAGCATCTAGGCCGGCTTCTGGAAACAGCTGAAATGGAACATCCACGAACTGCTGCATAAACTTTGCCAGTTTTTTATTAAGGCGCTGGCGGTGATGCAGTTTGATTTCAGGAAGCAATGCCCTAAAATTAGATATAGGGGTATCTCCAGCATAGAGAAAGGCAACGCAGCTATCGCCCTCTTTAATGCTTTTTGCCAGTTGTTTTGCGGAAAATTCACCTCTGATGTCTGCCAGTGTATTTTCTCCAAGAGACGGTGTTGAAACTACCTGTTTTGCTATAAACTCCTGTTTTCCTGATTTGCCAAGAACTGGAAACTGCCATTCATCAACTAAGCTCTTTTCCGAGTAGAGGTTTACATTATTTTCAAAATCAGTCAAAAAGCCTGCGCGCGCACTATTTTTTTTATGCCAGTCAAGGTATTTTCTTAAGTATACAAAGAGCTGGGAGGATAATTGTTTGCTTTCAGCTATCAGCATATCCTCAAAATCCCACCAGTTTGGATTTTCCAAAAGCTCTATGGTTGTGTCGTCCTGCAGCATGGTATCAAGGCATTTCCCAAGATGCGTCTGCAGCTCAATCTCACGCCGGATGTTCTCTTTGAAGGTATATGGTGAGAAATCATTGATAAAAATCTTGTTGGGTTTATAGCGTTCAGCAAAACTGGAAACTGTATGAGCAAAGACATCCCATAATAGAGTATACTGCTGATAAGTTTGATATAATTTATTGCTCTTTCTGTTTTGCTCTTCTGGCCAAGCTCCTAAAAGAGCACCTATAAAGTGCATGTTTATATAAGGGATATACAAAAGGTGTGCTTTCACTCCTTTGCCTCATCAACAGTAAAGAGCCGGCTATCGTGGACATCAAATAGCCCTAATCTGGCGCCCGCATCAAGCCAGCCATGTGCATAGTTCAGCGCTGCAAATGCCGTGACAAAATCATTTTTTTTATGAAAATACTTTGCATCATCAAAATACCTTTTGGCCATATCAAGAAAATCCTCTGCTTTTTTGCGCCAGTCAAAGCTCTGTCTCACGCCTATCTTTATTTTTCCCAGCGCCTCTTCTGTAATCTTAAAGTATTTCGCCAGTTTTTCATCAGTAAGATGTGATGCTGCTGCCTCGGCCATTAAGCATAAAAATAGTGTTGGGTATTTAAAGATTAAGCTGACGCCTGCAACAGAATTCTTCTAGCGAACTAACTGCCAGCAGAATCTAACCCTAAACTTTTGCGTTTTGTATAGAAAATAGGCAAAAGTTTAGTGAAGTTAACTTTTGTACGATATACGAATTTTAAAACGCAAAAGTTAACTAACCCTAACCGAGGATCCCGAAGGATCCCAGGCCAGGGAAAAAGAGGTGATAGATAACGATTACTAACAGGCAGTTCTTTATAAAGCTTTCGGTCATGTAGTTACTCTAAAGTAGTATTCTTTTATTTCCACAAAAAACCTGCAAGGGTTTTTTGGGAGCCAAAAATCTTTTTTAAAGATTTTTGTGCTTTTCTTTTTTGGCTAACAATCAAAATTTGCAACATATTTATAAATCCTTAAGAAATTAAGGTATACAATATGCTCTCAGTTTATAACACCTTAACAAAAAAGATAGAGCCATTTAAGCCAATAAAACCAGATACTGTCAGGATATACAGCTGCGGGCCGACTGTCTACGACAGGGCGCATATAGGAAACCTGCGGTATTTCATGTTCTGCGACATTTTCAAACGCTATATTGAATATCGCGGACTAAAGGTTATGCATGTTCTTAACCTAACCGACGTGGACGACAAAACAATCAGGAAAAGCCAGTCAGAGGGCAGGCCGTTGGCAGAGGTAACCCAGCGGTATATTGACCTATTTCTTCAGGACTGCGAAATTCTTAGCTGGAAAAAACCTGACGCACTTCCAAGGGCAACTGAATACATTAAGGAAATGGCTAGCTTTATCAAGAAGCTTTTAGATAAGGGCTATGCCTACAGGAGCGAGGATGGCTCTGTTTACTATGATGTGTCAAAATTCAAGGGCTATGGAAAGCTTTCGCATGTTGACCTTACTGGATTGAAGGCTGGAGCGGGCGGGAGAATAAAAAAAGATGAGTACACAAAAGAGCAGGTTCAGGACTTTGCACTCTGGAAAGCATGGGACAAAGAGGACGGAGATGTTTTCTGGGAAACCCCAATTGGAACAGGCAGGCCTGGCTGGCATATAGAATGCTCTGTTATGTCATCAAAATTGCTTGGAACACCATTTGACTGTCATCTTGGCGGAGTTGACCTGATATTCCCACACCATGAAAACGAGATTGCGCAGAGTGAAGCTGCGACTGGAAAAAAATTTGTAAACTACTGGATACACATAGAGCACCTTATTGTTGACAACCGCAAAATGTCAAAATCACTTGGAAACTTTTATACACTAAAAGACCTGCTTGACAGGAACTATAAACCACAGGCAATAAGATACCTGCTGATTTCAACGCACTATCGGCAAAAGCTGAACTTTACCTTTCAGGGGCTTGAGGCAGCACAAAACGCGCTTCAGAGGGTACATGAATTCATGGAAAACCTTAGCGCAATCAAGGCTGAACATGCTTTGCAGAAGACAGTTGCCGATGCTCTAAAGCAGGTTAAGATGGATTTTGAAAAAGCAATGGACAATGACCTTGAAATAAGCGAAGCATTGGCGGCTATATTTGAATTTATACGGCTGATAAACAAGATTATTAAGAGCATTGGACGAACTGACGCTGAAAAAATACAAAAACAAATGCTGGAATTTGACACAATTTTAGGCTTTATTAAGCCAGAAATTGAAAAGCTTCCTAAAGAAATAAAAATTCTTGCAGAGAAACGGGAGCAGGCACGCAGGCAAAAAGACTGGAAAACCGCGGATATCTTAAGAGATGAGATAAAACAGCTTGGCTACGAAGTAAAAGATACTGCAGAGGGGCCTGTTACCAGAAAGATTTAGTGCAATTTAGTAATTGTTCAGCTTTCTGAAGTCATAAAAATCCGCTGCGGGTGGATTTTAGGATGCCAAAGACGAGCCAATATCTGCACCCTTAAAATAGGGTTTTAGGCTCGTCTTTGTGCATAAAAATAATTTGCCGCGGTTATTGTTCAACTGCCGCCTCCCTGTCTTGGCTTTGCCAAGATTAGATTTTCTCCCCCTCGCTTGCGCAGGGGGAGAAAATATAACCATTGAAAACAGAGTTTTCAATGGCAGGGGGCAGCAGCCGGAGCTGAGAAAAGCACTTTTCTGCTTATGCACATAAAACAGAATTTTCATTGCACTGCAGGATACTAAAGTGTTACACAGTCTATAATTCCTGACTTTTGAATATTCCCTTATACTTTGCTTTTCCTTTGCAGCACTGGAATATTATCTGGCAAATCCTTAACCCAGGCATTAGCTTTAGTTTTCTTGGGCCTGCATTGTAGATTTCAAGCACCTGCTTATTTGCCACCCCAGGACAGACAAATGGTGCACTCAGATGGCTCATTAATCCGAACCTTGCAAACCTTGAGCGCGACTGAAGCCACCCGCAAATATTATCCGGAAGAGTTATTTTTTCCCTGGTTATCCCAAGAACAAGCTCACCGGGTTTCAGAAGATACCCTTTATTGATATTGATTAAGGCTGTTATTCCTTTATAGTTCGTGTTTTCCCTAATCTGGATGGCTTTTCCTTTCCTGAAAACCCTTAGTTTATTGCCAAGCGTCAAATCCACTGATGCAGGGCCAATAGCGGATTTATCCAAAGGCTCGATTCGTATTCTCTTTTTTGAAATTTCTTTTTGTATCTCTTTCCGGGTAAGAATCATAAGCAAAATAGAGACTTGCGGGAATTTAAATGTTGCGGAGAATAATGGCGGGTTGTTCATACAGTTTACTCTAAAATTGAGCAGAATGCTGCTTTCACGAATATTTATTTTGATTAATAGTTGTGCCCAATTAAGTTTGCCCAACAACTTTTTATATTCTTCATTCTTTGTTAATTCTATGGAATATTTAATCGTCACTTTAATTAAGGGAGAGGCAGCTAAATATCAACAAAAATTGATCTATTCTATTGCAAAAAAATTTAATGTTAGCTGCGCAATTCAAAGAAAACCTCCTGCGCATATTACTCTAAAATATTCATTTGAGGTAAAAAACATTAAATCTATTGAAGAGCATATTCAAGAATTTTGTAAATTACAGAAAAAATGCAACTATAAATTAGAGAAACTTAATCATTTCGATAAGGATGTTATTTTTATAGACGTTTTCCCATCAGATGACATGAAAATGTTGTATATTAAATTCCTTAAATTTCTCAAAAATAATACTAATCTTCAATTTAAAGAGTTTGATGGAAAAACTCATTTTCATTCTTCAATAGCACATACAGACATTAAGGATAAATTTGATGATATTTGGTCTTTTGTATCAAAAGAAAAACCAAAATTTGATGTTTTATTTGATAATATTTCAATTCTAAAACTTGTTAATGGTATTTGGAGAATTCATAAAGAATTTCCTTTAAATTAGAAAGTATGCGAAGGAAAACCAGAAGATTCACACGGTTATTCTTACTTTTTTTGCAACTAAAGAAGCTTAATGCCCGCAGGCCATTAAGTTGTTAGTGCGCAAAAAGGATTTATAGATATCAGAACCCAGAGTTTTTTCCATGAAATAAAACAAAAAGTTGCCAATAGCATGCTGGCTTGGAATACCGAATGAGTATCTTGCCACCTTTTCATTAGCATCAACAAAAGTTTTGGTTGCAAGCAACCTTTTTTTTGGGGTTATACCCCTATCTTTGCACATCCATTGATAAACACTTTTAAGTTCACCAGCCAGAAGATTCTGGTCAAAATACAAAAAGGATGGGTCGTCCTGCTCCAGAGCATAGTTAATGCACATGTTTCTAGTCACCCCTCGAGCATGGCCCTCAATAATGATTTCGGTAGCCGGGCTTCTGGCTCCTTTGTAAAGCTCAGGGTTAAAAACTCCCTGAACATGGTGGGTGTATTCATGACATAGGGTTCCAAAAACACTGGCTTTGTATTTCCTTCTTAGTTGTATAGCCTGGTTATCGGGCAGATAAAGATTGCCTGCTTCAATTTTGCTCTTGTGGAGGCTAAGCGTTAAAATCAACATTGCAAAAAAAGAACCAAAAAGCGACAGCGACACCCATTGCGGAACAAAACCGGCTATGCTTATAATACCAGGCAAAAGAAACCCTGCAAGGGCATATCTGCCCGCTAAATCAAACGCATCTGTCTGCGGAAAGTAACGGTAATATTGTAGAGATGGCGGATTTATTTCCCGGGCATCAAGAAAGTTATTTACCCGCTGACAGACATCAGGAAAAAGCGTATGCTCTATGCTGTGCTGACTAAGCACTCCTCTAAAATCGGGATTCTTTTTTGTTTTAAGCAAACTAATAGCCTGCAATTTTTTATTTTCCTGTTCCAGAATTTCCTCAAGAATCGGCAATGCGCTTTTGTTTAGCGCAAAAAGATTTATTATATCACTATCCATAATCAAACAGTATAAACGTGTATTATTTAAAGGTAGTGAAGAGGGGTATTACTTTAGCATCCTGAACTGTCGTGAAAGCCGCAGCACTTTAGGGTACTAAAATATTACAAAGATGGAAGAACTAATCCCTCTTCGATTCGGTTCAGCTGTTCTAAACTACTATTAACCGGCGCATTATTCCCCCTTCTTCTTTAGCGGCTGCTATTAAGTCTACCAAAGGGTAAGATATCTTCGATTCAGCGGGAATATAATCAAAATTATTTAAAACGCTATTAAGAAAAGGAAAAAGTTTAATTTGTTCTTTGGCTAGTTCTAGCCGTCGTCTTAAGAAAAGCTCCTTGTTTTCTGGAGCATAATAATTTCCTAATCCCACATCTCACTAAAAAACAATTCCCTTTTATACCTTTTCTTATCCTCTTTGTGTTGCTTTTTTTAAGCCTTATATATATCTCCTATAAGAACTGCGGCAGGCAGGATATTCACCAGATTTTTACCGAAAAATCTGGTAAAAAACAGTGGGGTGTTCACTTCGTGAAACCCCACAAGAAGGATTACAAAAACTAAAAACTGCGGCAGGCAGGATTTGAACCTGCGTAGGCACTAAGCCACTAGGCCCTGAACCTAGCCCGTTTTCCGCTCCGGCACTACCGCAGATTAAAAGCGTATTCTTTGGAAAGAATATAAAGTTTATCTTTGCGGCATTGTAAGCTGTCGGCTCAGTAGAAAATGTCCTTGTCAATAGCGCCAATGTTGTAG
>CAZGZA010000006.1:0-8728 GCA_964529655.1 uncultured Methanosarcinales archaeon
AAACAGCATTAAACCAGATTCAGCAACTCCTCTAGTTTTTTGGCAATTGGAACATCATAAACCTCTAAGTTTCCATTGCCACTATCCTTCCTGATCAGATTAGAAAAGCCTACAACAATCGCTGGTTGTATGGTTGTTCCGCTAACTCTTTCCTTAACAAACTTAAAATAGTCTGGCCTTACAACCACGCCGCCAAACCCGAACTGCTGCGCCTCGCTTATTGCCTGCAAAATCTCCTCTTTTGTAGCATACGGGTTAATGTTTGTGTGGTCTATCATCCCCGCAAACTTAGCCATGCCAATATCATGCGATGCCAAAAAAATAGGGTCGGCTTCCTGCATTATTTTTACACTGTTAGAACAGCCAATCTTATCTATACCTAAATCAAGAAAGGGCCGACAATCGTTAAAGCTCTTTATTCCCCCGGAAACCTTAATTTTGCCGTTAAAATGCTTCTTCATTAGCTGCACATCATTTAATGTTGCCCCTGCAAGGCCATAGCCTGTTGAGGTCTTGACATAGTCAGCGCCATATTTTCCCGCCCAGCTGCAAAGCTTAATTTTCTCATCTTCAGAAAGATAACATGTTTCAAGAATAACCTTTACCCTGGAGCTGTATTTTTTTGATTCTTCTACCAGAATCTTTATCTCATTTTCTGCATAAGAAGGATTTTTCTTAAGCTGAAACAAATTGACTACAAAGTCGACATGCATTTTCAAGCCTTGCGCAATTGTTTCGGCATCTGAGGCGCCAGCACCTTGTTGATATCGCTAAGCATCCATCCTGCATTAAATAATGCTTTTCTTATCTGGCTGTCACTATAACCCATTACTCGGGTTTTCTGCACATAATCCCTTAATTGGGTTAATCTATCACGCTGCACAGTCGCGGCAGCTGGCTTAGCTTTCAGTTTTAACAGATAAATTACAGAGCCGATAACAGCTCCAAGAAGAATTAAAACAAGCAACGGCAAAATAACTATCCATAAACTTAAACCCTTCGCACTAACCGCTACCTCTTTTTTTTTCTCAACCTTTGGCTGAACATCAACAATAACCGGCTGGCTGACAGTTGTTGAGGTTATAACCTGAACATCACACGATTGGCTATCCTCTGGCTTTAACAGTTCAGTTCCGCAGGCATTAATATCCTGACAGTCTCTTGCCCTCTCTCCAGATTCAGCGCAGTTGCTCCACACATCACAAACCCAGTCTTCAACGCATTGTGTTGTGGTTGTTACATTTCTTTGGACCGGTCTCCTAAAAAAACTTCCGCTCCCGCCACCAGACCCTCCTATTCCACCAGAACTGCCTCCACTTCCTCCACCACCAGTACCGCCAGTTCCGCCAGATCCTCCTGTTCCGCCTGAACTGCCGCCACCAGCTGGCTTTGTTAAATCCAGCTTTGTCAAACCCTGCGGATTATAAATGGATGCAGCAACCTGCACATTATTAATATAAAAGGTAACTGTTGCGCCAGCACTTCCTCCTGCAACATTAAATGTAGGGGAATACCCATACTGGCCATTTTGCACTGTTGTTGTAAACTCATTATTTGCAACAACTGCCTTAACAACATCACCATTTAGGCCATTAACTACTGCGCCATAAAACTGGTGCACATCTAATGGTGGAATCTGAGCATAGCTAATTGGCAATAAAACAAGCAAAGACAAAAACAAACATAATGATTTTAGGGTATTCATGGCACTAATTCACCTGAATCAGTCATATGCACCCAATATGTCTGCCCAGGCTGTAATAACGGATTCGTATTTAACTCAAGCATAACCATCTGATTGTTCACAATCGCCCAGACAGAATCATATTTTCCAGCAATAGAAGCTAAAGCAGTTAACGCTAACCTAGGCCTTAAACCGTGAATTGTAATCAAATTCCAGCCGCTTGAGATAGCTAATGATGGGGGAACTTCCGGAGAGCCAACTCCAAGCCTGCCCTGCACAGCTAAAGTTGCTGACTGATTCATATAAAGAATATATCCCGCCTGCGGCAGGATGTTAGCTATTTCACTTGGAGCTCCTATCTCAGGATTCCATTTAATCCATTTAACACCAGAAGCAGCAGGAGCATATGAGAACACTCTGATCATTTTGCTTCTTATCGCACTAAAAACTGTTGTTGGAGCATTATTAGCCAAAACAACAGGGAATGATACAAAATTCCATCCTGGCTTAAGTGAAAGAGAATACTGATAGTTGCCATTGCCCAGCGAAGTTAAAGAGGGGACTGTAGCTGTTCCAAAACCACTCGCAACAGTAGTTACTGTGATTGCGCCAGAGCTGACATTTTTTACTGCAATAACCTCAGAGTCAGCAAGTGCAGAATAATAGCTAGGCATCCTTAAGGATTCTATTGCAGCTTCTAAACCAACAGCATCACCCACTAAAAGTATTTGATTAGTTGAACCTATTCTAATCAGCTTAATTCTGGCAGAGTTATCCCCTGGTGTAATACAATCATCTGCATCCAAATACAAATTCTGGATAAGATTTAATGCAACGCTATTGTCACATCCTAAAATAATTTGGTTGGAGTCATATGTTGTTGAACCAGTCCCGGCTGGTAGGGATACAGTTGCGGCAAATACGCTGGTTGCTAATAAAAGCACTAAACATCCTATCCATAAGCTTAATTGGGTTTTATTCATTTTAGCTGGGTTGAACAATTGGGGGATATTTTGTCAAATACTCATTAAGGAAAGTCAAGGACTGGAGGGCTTTCAAATACATTGGATTATTAGTGTATGTACTTAGGATAACAAGCGAGTTCAACTTTGATGGGCTGCCAATAACCATAACTGCGCCAAAAAGCTGTGAATCACTCACTCTTAAGGATACTAAACGCGGAGTTCCATAACTTGTAGTCTTCCAAATCCACCATAATGTATTTGCATCATTCTCATACATTATCTGCTGGCTTGTAGGATAATTAAGCGCTGAAAACTGACAGTAAGACTCATAAGCAGACTTGCCAACCGCTGTCAGCACCTCTGCTGTTAAAATAAGGTCAATATTAGACGCTGGAATAGCCTCAATAACATTAACTATCCCAATAGAAGACTGAATAGTCAGGTCAAAAAAATAATTACCTTCATACCTATTTGAAGGAACAACTTGCTGAGTTGCCTGCTGGCCAGCTAAAGGACACTGCATCACAATCTCGTTAAAGTAAGTGAGTGTTGGCGGCAGGAACGCAAAATAGGGTGTTAGAGCAGACGCAATATTATTCTCTATCACAAGAGAAACACAACTACACTGGTCACTGCAAATCTTTGCATCGACACAACCAGCTCCGGGAGGATCGCAAACTTCAGCGCCCTCCACAATAGAGTTGCCGCAAACAGCTGGACAATCCTGACTGCAGGTGCTAACTGTTTCAGCACCATTGCATATGCTATCCCCACAAACAGCAGCGCTAGCGGCAGCGGCCGCGACATCACTCCCAAACTGATTAAGATAAGCGGTTATAATAGCATTGCCCTGCTGCCTTTGGCTTAAAGATAATGTACTCATACTGCCATATGTTAAAACATAAAGCACCTCTCCTTTAGACCAAACCCAAAAATCTGAAGTATTGCCAATTAAAACATAATAGCCGTTCAAGCCAACGCTAATCAGGCCACCCCTAGTTGTATTAATCTGTTGAATATAAGCATCCAACGGCGCTCTTGTTAGAAATTTTATAATCTGCAAGTTAAATGATGAGTAATCACTTTCATTATAATATATTGTTACTAAACGACTGGCTGCCAAACCCTCGGCAAGAGCCTGAGAATAGCCCACCTCTCCCATTAAGAAGGCTATAACATCGTTATCACTAAGCGATGCATTGCCGATTTGTCTTGCAAGTATCTCACGCAGTGTTGTTCCGCAGGACTGTTCAAACTTAATGCAGTCACTAAAAGAATTTTCAGCCGCTGCCTCGCAGTTAAGATTTCCATCAGCATAATAATACGGGTAGCTATTACTCCCTTCACTTATATCCTTAAAAATTCCATAAGCACAAACATTAGTGGAAACACTGCCTGAGGGGCAAATACCGCAATTAGCGCCTGACTGGCACTGGGCATTATTTGAACAGCTGTTGAGCGCAAGAAGCGCTGGAACAAAATCAGCCGCTCCAGGATCGCACTGCTCCATTAACCCTGTTGTAGGGTTGATATCATCAAGCATGCCATCACCGCAAACCCTGCAGTTGGGGCATCGGGTAAAGAATTGCAGCTCATTCTCTCCTGTGCTTAGCTGTATTTCACAGTCTTCTCCTGTATCACCCTGGCGATTTCCGCAGAGCATATAATTGGAGGTAAGATAGTTTGCAATCCTTGTTTCAGTTTGTGTTGGAGCTGCACTGGTTATAATTTTTGTTACAGAGTTTGGCGCTCCTACAATACTGGCAAAATCCCTTAAATCATCAAGAACAGTAACAGCACCGGTAATCACCTTGCCGGCAAGCTTTGTCTCGCTAACACCCAAAGACTGAAGGAGAAGAAAAAAGACGGCAGCACAAAAAATAGTAATCAGGTATATATGAAACTTATCAAGCTTTTCCACACTCTTTTTCATCTCTTTTGAATAAGAAAGAGCATTATTTAAACTTTTAGGATTTTGCAGCTCGCAATCCGCAAGCTTTTTAAAGCGTTGGTTTTTTCACGTGCATATGACAAATCCACATTCACAGGGCAAAAACAAGCACAAGCAATTGGACAGGTATAACAAGCAATCGGACGACTATGATCCTATTAGCATTAATAAAAATTATAAATCCTACCAACCCAAAACTCCTCAGGAAGAAGGAGCTAACCCAAAAGACCGTGCGGCAGAAACACCTGCACAGCATAAAACAGAGGCAGATGGGACAAAAGAACCAACCAGAACAAAATCCGGAGAACAGTATACAACACAGGATATAAAAGACCAAACAGCTCAGCAAAAAATAGAAGAGCCAGCGACAAAAGAGCGGACAATCAGAAAAAAAATAGGAGAGGTAGACATTGATTCTTTTTTCTCAGCTGAATTTCTTATGCACGTTATCCAGACAAGGCCCGAACAGGATGTAAAGTTTGTCTCACGCGCAAGAATAATGATGTACGCAATTATGGCAAAAATCCATAAAACAGCTGAACACGCCTTCTACGGGAAAACCATTGGAAAGATGGATTACACTACCGGATATTACACAGGCGGAAAAGAGATTGAGCTGTTTGCATACCTGAAAGAAACAGAAATGCCAAAAGCTGAATTTTTAAGGTTGCATCAAAATAAACTAGAGAAACCGGTTTTGGAGGATATATTACAAAGTGACAGACCAACCATAAAGCTGGTTGAGCCGCGGGGAGTTGGCATTGACTTTTGGGTTGATGATTCCTACGGTCGGGTTTCTGAAATTAGAATATTCCCTAATGGCCGGGTTGTAGAAGAGCCGCACGGCAGAGCATCAGTGCTCATACGAGACCCTGTTAAGGCGCTGGCTGGATTGCCTAATCATGAATTTTATAAAGCGCTGGATGACAAAGAGGTTATGGACATCTTAAAATGCGCGCCAGACCTTGACTGCCTGATAGCTAAAGCCAAAACATATAATGAAGTGCGAGCTAAACTAATCAACGCAACAACACAAGCTGACTAAATCTTTTTAAACACCCTGCCTCTTTGGCTGGGAATGATTGAGCTAAAGGAAACTCCCGAAAGTCCTGAAACACTAAATAATCTATTGCACCCGATTGTTAGGAAGTGGTTTTTCAGCAAATTTAAGGAGTTTTCACTTCCACAATTATTTGCTGTTCCAGAGATACATGCGCGGCAGAGTGTTCTTGTAAGCGCTCCAACAGGGGCAACAAAAACCTTAACTGGATTCCTCTCAATACTCAACGAACTGGTTGACTCGCATGAAAAAGGGATTCTTGAGAATAAAATCTATTGCGTCTATGTCTCCCCGCTGAAAGCGCTAAACTATGACATAGAACACAATCTTAAGACGCCTTTGCAGGAAATGGAGGAGATTGCGGGAAAGAAAATTGCCGTGCGAATAGCTGTCAGAACAGGCGACACCACACAAAAAGAAAAAGCTGAAATGCTAAAAAATCCTCCGCACATCTTAATAACAACACCAGAGTCAGTAGCAATACTGCTTTCTTCTATCAAGTTCAGCCGCTACCTTCAAAATGTTGAATGGTGCATTGTTGACGAAATCCATGCACTGGCGGACAACAAGAGAGGGGTGCATCTATCGATTAGTATCGAACGGCTGGCATCACAGTCAAACCACCTAACAAGAGTTGGCCTAAGTGCAACGGTCGCCCCGCTGGAGGAGATTGCTAAATTCTTAGTGGGCGAGAATGGAAGCTGCAAGATTGTGGATGTCCAGTTCATCAAAAAGATGGACCTAAAGGTATTGTCCCCGCTTCCAGACATGATTAACACCACCTTTGAGAAAACGCATAGCGCTTTATACCACCTACTGCACCAACTTATTCAGGAGCATCACACAACACTAATTTTTACTAATACCCGCTCTGCAACTGAAAGAGTGGTGCATAACCTAAAAGAGATGTTCCCCACACTTTACCATTCAAATATCGGAGCGCACCATGGAAGCCTTGCAAAAGAGCTAAGGCATAATCTTGAAAAACGATTAAGAGAGGGCCTGCTTAAAGTGGTGGTATGCTCAACATCCCTTGAACTTGGCATTGACATTGGCTTTGTGGATTTGGTTGTATGCCTTTCCTCGCCAAAATCAGTTGCGCGGGCGCTACAGAGGATTGGCAGGAGCGGCCACAGACTTTGCGACATAACAAAAGGGAGAATAATCGTTTTAGACAGGGATGACCTGGTTGAATGTTCTGTTTTGCTAAAAGCTGCAATGGATAGGAAAATTGACAAAATTCATATCCCAAAAAACTGCCTTGATGTGCTGGCGCAACAGATTATTGGAATAGCGCTTGAAAAGGTATGGGACGAAAGAGAGCTATTTGAGCTCATTAAAAAAAGCTACTGCTACAGCAATCTCGCAAAAAAGGATTTTGACGAAACCCTATCCTATCTCGCCGGTGAATTTGTATCGCTGGAGGACCGGCATGTTTACGCAAAAATATGGAGAAAGGATGGCAAAATCGGCAGAAGAGGCAGGCTCGGAAGAGTCATTTACATGACAAACATTGGCACAATTCCTGACGAAACATTTGTTTTGGTTAAAATTGGTGATCGGGTTATAGGAAAAATTGATGAAAACTTTCTTGAAAAATTAAAAGCAAAAGATATATTCCTTTTAGGCGGGGAAACCTATGAATTCCAGTTCTCAAGAGGAATGGTGGCGCAGGTAAAAGCAACATCAAGCAGGCCTCCGACAGTGCCAAGCTGGTTTTCCGAGATGCTGCCGCTAAGCTTTGACCTGGCTGAGGAGATTGGCAGGTTCAGGGCTTTAATGCTGGAGAAATTCAGCGATAAAATGAAAAAGGAGGATATTATTGATTTTGTTAACCACTACCTTTATGTTGACCGAAATGGCGCCGAGGCAATCTGGGAATATTTTCAGGAACAGTATGAATACTGCGGATTGATACCCACCAGCAAAAGAGTTCTTATTGAGCATTACAACGGCGAGAATGAAAAGAAAGTAATATTCCACACGCTATTTGGAAGAAGGGTAAATGACTGCCTCAGCAGGGCCATCGGCTTTGTGCTGTCAAAACAAAGCGCCGGAAACGTTGAAATCGGAATTAATGACAACGGATTTTATTTTGCCTCTAAAAAATCCATGAATATTGACAGGGCGCTTTCACTCCTTAAAGCAGACAAGCTGGAGCTGTTGATGAGCATTGCTATTGATTCCTCTGAGGTTTTGCGAAGGAGATTTAGGCATTGCGCCACGAGGGCATTTATGATTTTGCGCAACTATAAAGGTCGCCAGAAAAGAGTTGGCAGGCAGCAGGTAAGCTCAATGATTTTAATGAAAGCGCTGAAAAATATCTCTCCGGATTTTTCCGTGCTAAAAGAGGCGAGAAGAGAGGTTCTGGAGGATTTAATGGATATTGGCAATACAAAGATTATTTTGGAAAGAATAACAAACAACGAAATACAGCTAAAAGAATTTGAAACAAAGATTCCATCGCCATTTGCCTTTAATCTTGTACTGCAGGGTGCGATGGATGTGCTAAAGGCAGAGGACAGGATTGAATTCCTGAAAAGAATGCATAATCATGTGCTGGCAAAAATCAGCCTGAAAAAAGCAAGGGCAGAATTATAATATGCCTACAGCAAAGCCTCTTTTAATTTCTCGCGTTTAATGCGCTCAATATCAAAATCTGTCTCGATATCCGCGCAAGCAGCTTTGCTTTGTTCCATGTTTTGAGTCATTCTAAAAATATAAAAAGACAAGAAGGAAAACCAGCGACAGAAATCAAGAGCACTTCTGGGGGAAGAGTAGATTCGTCGCCAGCTCCCTTTTGTCATCTAAATGTGGCAAAATATCCTGCGGTTTATAAAGCTTTTGGTTTTTTGTTCCTTATAAGTAGTAACAATACTCAAAAGCTTCTTTTGGCTTTCAGGTAGGCAACTAATCCTGGCGGGAGCATTGGCTTATCCCCCACTAAAACATATCTAAAAGGCAGAAGAACAGATTCAAACTTTTTCATTGCAATCTCAATTCCGTCCCTGAACCGTATTTGAGATATGGGAACACCCTGCATTATCCTTTTTGCAACATAAACCGCG
>CAZGZA010000006.1:8738-12472 GCA_964529655.1 uncultured Methanosarcinales archaeon
CCTATTTAGGGTCTCGGTACTGAAGCCCACAGTGCCCATGCTAAGAGCATAGTGACACCGTAACCGCGGTATCAGTTGACATTTGTTTTTTCCCAAGATTTCTGGATGGAAAATGGAGTTTTGAGGTTAATGCCTTTCCTGTCCTGCCTTTCATTGGAGCATCGCCAAGAATTCCGCCAAATACCAGATAACTAAAGCGCTCTGCATCTTTAGGATTCAATGCCTTTTTTGCAGCAGGGTCGAGAACACATGCCCTCTTAAGTTTTAATTCCACAACACTTTGCGGAATAACCCCCCCAAAAGGCCTAAGCCGCACAGCATCGCTCTCCCTTTTGATGTTAGTGAAAATCACATTTCTTTTTCCAGCAATAGACGAGATATGCCGGTATTCCAAACATACCCATTTTGAAAGAAACGGCTCCAAATGTTCTATGACATAAATCATTCAACCAAACCCTTTTGCCAGGTGTTAACTATTTCTTTGATATAGTTAGATTTGATTGCAAAGCCAAGCCTTTCGAAAAGTGCAGTCGGGGTGTAGATAAATCCGGAATTCATCCCTACCACCTCACCCTGGCGGTTAATCAGTGGTCCGCCGCTATTGCCGGGATTAATGGATATATCCATCTGAAACATATCAACCTTATACCTGTTCTGCCGGTCTGTAGAAGAAATAATCCCCTTGCTTACGCTAAAGTCAAATCCGCCTGGATTGCCAATGGCAAGAACATCATCTCCGGCTGTCATACTGTCTGAGTTTCCAAGTTTCAGGAATGGGAATAGTTCGCCGCTTATCTTAAGCAAAGCAATATCAGAGGGGATATCAATGCCAACAACCTGCGCAAAATAGGTTTTATGGTCAAAAGCCGCAACCTTTACAAAGCTGTTGTCAGTCAACAGGTGCGCATTGGTCACAATAAAACCTCTCTTATCAATAAAAAAACCAGTGCCCTCCTGCACATCTGTTTTAATATTGACCACACCGGGCATCGCGTCCTGTGCAACCAAAGCCAGGTCATTTTTGTCCAGAGATGCTTTCTTAACCGCCTCTTTTAGCCCGCTTATGGATTGGGCGCTTTCCTTTTCAATTCTCTCAACAAGATTTGTGATATTTGTAATAGACTGTTCAGACTCTTTTTTAACTTTTGAGATTGATTCTGTCAGAGGTATCAAAGCAGCATCCATGCTCTGCTTAACATCAGACCAGCCTAACCTCAGGTCAGCAATATCCTCCTGAAATCTTACAAGTTTTGCATTAATCTCAGCAATGCTTCTGTCTGTGCCGGATATTATATTAAGATTAAGCCTGAACAAAAAACCAAAGACAAGAACTAACAATGCCAGATTTATCAAAGCAATCTTCAGGGAGGTTTCCATAAATTTAATTTTAATTTTGAGCTATTTAAATTTTCGGATTGTTCGCCTTCGTAGAAATCTTTAAAAGCCAGCGATTTCTGCCAAGAGCCAATGACCAATATTTATATTAAGACATTTGGCTGCAGCCTTAATGCCGCTGATTCTGAGGCAATTGCAGGCCTGCTTGCCAGAGCTGATTTTAACCTAGTTGGCAGTGCTGAGGAATCAGCGCTTATTATAATAAACTCCTGCAATGTGAAGAGCAAAACACAAAGCGTGTTTTTTAGCTACCTTGAGGATATCAGGAAGTTAGGCAGGCCGATTGTGATTGCCGGCTGCATCCCAAAAACAATTCCGGCGAGGGTTTCGGAATTCTCTTTGATTGGACCCAATAATATCAATAGAATCGTAGAAGTTGTTGAGGAAACACTTAACGGAAATATAGTTGTTGCTTTAGCGGATGAGAAAATTGAAAGGCTTAAGCTTCCAAAGATTCGAAGAAATTCTATAATTGAAATTCTGCCTGTTTCAAGTGGTTGCCTCGGCAGCTGCGCATACTGCATTGTCAAAAAAGCAAGAGGATCTCTGGTGTCATACTCCCCGGCAGAAATTATAAACCATGCAAAAGAGTCTATAGTCGCTGGCGTCAGAGAAATATGGATTACCTCACAGGACACCGGATGCTACGGCAATGACATCAAAACAAGCCTCCCGGAGCTTTTAGAACAGTTATGCAAGCTAGACGGGGATTTTAGGATTCGGGTTGGAATGGCTAACCCGAACTGGGTTAAGGGCTACCTCAGTGAGCTGATTCGCGCATTCAAGCATCCTAAGATATTTAAGTTCCTTCACATCCCGCTTCAGTCTGGAAACAACGATATTCTTAAGCGCATGAACCGAAATTATGCCAAAGAGGATTTTATGAGGATAGTTTCAACATTCAGAGCCGAGATTCCGGCAATCACAATTGCAACTGATGTTATATGCGGTTTTCCCGGGGAAACAAAAGAACAGTTTATGGAAACATATAACCTTATCAAGGATATAGAGCCTGATGTCCTAAATATATCCAGATTTTCCCCAAGGCCGCATACCCAGGCCTTTTTTATGGCAGACCAGATTGAGGGCGGTGAAATTAAGGAGCGCTCAAGATTTATGACAACAGGATTTGACTGGATTGCCTTAAAACGAAATAAGCGATGGAAAAACTGGGAGGGAAACATTATAATAGACGAAACCGGTAAAAACAATACATTGGTTGGCAGGAATTTTGCCTATAAACCAGTGATTATTGAGGGTGCGTTCAAGCCCGGACAGAATGTGAAAGTAAAGATTGTCGATACGACAAAGCATGATTTAAGAGCGGAGGTTATACAATAATGCTTATTCTATTCTTTCTTTTCTTGTTTTTGCCTGCTCAAGGTTTACAGTTCTTCGGCATTCAAAACACCATTTGCGCATAATAGAATATGTAGGGATTTCAACCCCACATCTTTGGCATTTAATAAGCTGTGTCACTTGAACCACTTGTTTTTACATTAAAAAAGAGGGTTGTTTATAAAATTTGTCCACCAATTCGCTGGAACAGTCCCATGCTCTGTAGGGTGCTGTCAAGTTGTGTGTCTTGGTTTAGGATGCTATTAAGTTGTGTTGCCCACTCTTTCTTGCTGTTATCCTTTACAATCTGCTCAAAGCTCCTTGTCTGGAGCTTGCTCCAGATTAAATTTTCTCCCCCTCACCGGTTAAGTCAAGTTGCGTGTGCTGCTTTATTTTAATGATACCCTGTTATAAGCCCTGTTTAGAATTGATTTTATCTCCCCCACGCTAGCGTGGGGGAGATAAAATCAACCAAGCCTTAAGTTAAGTAAAGCTTAGCAGGGAGGCGATAAGAACCTGAACTTTGGCACTTAACTTGACAGCACCGCTCTGTAGAAACATTTAAATAGCTGAGGGGCAAGGTATTCCCTTAACCAAAATCGTTTTGGAGGTGTTAATATATGAATTATAAAATATTGTTCGGAGTTTTGGTAGTTATGCTCTTTGTTGTCACAGTATTAGGGTGCAAGAAAGAAGCCAAGTTTGTGCCGCCAGAGGTTGCTGCCGCTCCTGCTAAGGATATCAAACAAAAGACAGTTGAAAAAACTGATGATATTCTGGTAAGAGGCGAATCAAACCTTAAGCTTGTAAACGACCTGAAGTGCGATGTACAGGGAGATAAAGGAATATTCTCTTTTAAGCTTGTTAATCCAACAAGCGTAGCCTACACATTAAGGCCGGTTGGTTCGCTTGAGGCAGACCTTAATCCGCTCAAGATTAAGGTTAATGGCAGAGTTTTTGACTACACCTACTGCAAAGGCGGGGATGGTGATGTAATGTCG
>CAZGZA010000006.1:12482-30061 GCA_964529655.1 uncultured Methanosarcinales archaeon
CGCTTCCACCAGGAGTTTCAAAAACATGCACAAGAGAGTTTACCCCAACAGAGGTTACCGCTGGAAAGTTTGTTATCAGAACAGGTGTAACAGCACTTGGAGTTCCTACTGAGAACAGGCTGCTTATCAGCTCCAGCGATTTTACCACAGAACTTGTGTTTAAGTGCGAATAAATTTTGATTGTTTGTCAGAAAAGCGCAGGCTTTTCTGACATTTTTTGAGGTTAATTTGATGATTAAGCTGATAGTTCTGTCTGTTCTGATTATTTTTCTTTTTGGATGCAAAGCCAGCGAGGCTGATTTTGATGAAAAACTGGTAATTCTGAATGATATCCCTCAGCAGGAGGCAGAAGCTAAATCCACTACACCTGAACAGAGGCAATCTGATATTGTTTCAACCACAGGGCCAGTGCCTTTTATTAAGGATGTCAACTGCGAGCCTAGAGGGCTGCTTGAATTTATCCTGGTTAATCCGCATTCTGTTACCTTTGCATTGCGGGAATTACCCAAATTTGAGGCAGATGCTCTCGGATACCTTGCAACACGAATAACCCTTAACGGCAGGCAGTTTTCAGAGCTGCCATCAATTTGTAATATGGACACACTTGGAAAGGGCGATGAGATTACCTGCAGAATTGCCTTTGACCCTAATAACAGAAGAGAAAGATATCAGGTACGAACAAGAACAGATATCCTGTTGCCAAATCCAAAAAATTTTTTGCGGTTTATCGCTCCTGGCTATGGTTATGAAGTAATCTTCACCTGCGATTAAGGTGCTCTTTAATCCTGAACTTTTGCGTATTATACAGGAAAACAGGCAAAAGTTCATGAAGTTAACTTTTGCACAAAGTTCTATAACGGCAGACATAAATAATTATACAAAAAGATTATGTCTGCCGAATATAGTAACGGAAAGTTAGATATAAAAATTAATGTCCGTTACTATAATCCGAAAACGCAAAAGTTAACTAATTAGAAATACCTTATCATTCTTTCTGACCCTGAATCCCAGCTTTAATGCAACGCTCTGGCCTTTTTTTGCGAGCTTTATTTTTTCATGGTTACACTCTATTGAGCTTATCATCTCCTCCCTGACACCGGTTGTCGGGCCCTGGAACATAACCTTATCTTTAAGTTTTAAGTTCCCACATTGTAACTTAATTTCTGCTACGCCGGGCCTGTTGTAGTAATTCCGGACTATCCCTATAAACTGCTTTTTTGAGGTGGCGTTTCCGCCGTAGATTCCTGCGTAGTCATTCGTGGGCATGCCAAGATAAAAGCCAGAGCTCAAACCACGGTTATAAACCGTCTTAAGCTCATCAACGAGCTGTTCGACAAGCTCCTGAAAATTGTTTTGCGATAAGGCCTCCAACGCCCGCCTATAAACCGAAACAACGGTTTTCACATATTCCGGCGCCCTTGTTCTGCCCTCTATCTTCAGGCAGTCTACTCCGGATGCAACAAGCCTGCCCAGAAATGGCAGTGCGCACAGGTCTTTCGGGGACAGAATATAGTTGTGCTTTACATCCAACTCGTGCGCCTCCTCTAAATCCACTAGCTTATAAGCTCTCCTGCATGGCTGGAGGCATTCGCCCCTGTTAGCGGATTTATTAAACAGCTCCTGGGAGATAAGGCATCGCCCGGCGATAGAAATGCATCTTGCACCGTGTATAAAACATTCTATTTCAAGGTTTGTATTTTTCTTGATATCCTTAATTTGTTTGATGCTGCATTCCCGCGCTAGCACTATTCTTTTCACTCCAAGCTTTTTATATGCTCTTGCAGCTTCACTGTTTGCTACAGAGGCCTGCGTGCTTAAATGAATATTCAAACCCGCATCTTTTGCTGCATTTATAACCGCTAAATCCCAGCAGATAACCGCATCAACATTTGCCTGCCGCGCAGCTTCTGCAATTTTTTTGATTTTTGGAAGTTCATCCTCGTAAACAAGAGTGTTTAAACAGAGATATGCTTTAACATTATTCCTATGGCAGAAAGCTACCAGTTTTTTAAACTCAGCCGGCTCAAAATTTCTTGCAGAGGCCCGCATGTTCAATCCCCTAACCCCAAAATAGATGCTGTCACATCCAGCCTCAACCGCAGCCCTTAGGCTTATAAAATCTCCTGCAGGCGCCAATAATTCGGGTATTTTCATGATAACAGGGCTAAAAAATAGTTTTTTTAAAGCTAACGCTGTTTTATTGCTTTGATATCCTCAAGATTAAGGATATTGCTTTTTTCATCAGCAATTCTAGGGCAGGCTGTATTCACCCAGCATTCAATAAATGGAAAATTTTCCAACTCAGCAATATCCAACGTATCAAAAATGAAGAGATAACATTTTTTTTCTTTAAGCGCCTCCTTAAGACTGCGCGCCTCTTTTAAGTTATTCTGGCCGGGTTTAGTAGAAACCAGAATGCCAATATTTTGTGCTGATAAAAATTTGGCAATAGCTGCTTTTTTCTTTTTCTCAAATCCCGCAATTGTGTCACGCTCGAGTTTTATCAACTCTCCTGTTTTTGGATTAAAACAATAGACGGGCTTTTTGGTTTTTAAATAAACATTTATCGGGTGAAAGGTGCCGGAGCCGATATAAAGAAATGCGCTTACCATGCCGCAAATTTTTTCAGCTGCAGAGGCATCACAGCCAAGAACCTGCCCGCCCCTAACTCCCCCCAACTGTTTTGTTATCGCATTAACCTGATCTAAAAACTGAATAGTCGCAACAACACCAATCTTTTCCGGCAGTAAAGCCAGCTGTCTTTGGCTCAGTCTTGCTTTTATTGTTGATTTTGCCGGTATGTGCATTATATCCATTCTTTTTCAGAATTCATTCTCTGTTTCAAGTCCCTTGAGATAGCCCTCTTTCTTTAGGAATTTAACCTGCAACGGCCTGTATTTAAAGATGACATCGCCCTTGTTATCTCCACTTAGTTCCCATGGCTCAACCAGGATTGTGTCCCCCTCCCGGACCCACAATTTGCGCTTTAGCCTTCCCGGAATTCTGCATATCCTCAATTTTCCATCAAGGCACCTAACCTTCATTCTGCTTCCACCAACACGTAGTTCTACAATGCCAAGTGTCTCCCTCCCCCTTGGCAGTTTTACTCTTCTTATCTCCAGCTCCTCCTGCTCCGCAGGAGTTAGGCTTGCCTCGCTGCTAATTCTCTTTTTGTCCTGATAGTTAGTAGGCGTCATCAACTCTAGATAAAAAACGGCTTTTTATAAAGCTTTGGTTTTAATATAAAGTCAAGCGTTAAATATATAAAACAATAAAACCCAGTTTTGTTTGTGATTAAAAAGAAAGATAGGGAGCAACAGCCACCAAGAGGCGGAAAAATCTGGGTTATTATACTGGTTGGCTTGGCATTTCTTGGCTTTTTAATTGTAATATACCGCCTTTCATCAGATGGTTTTGGCGACGGCGTGGGCAATATTGCTTTAATTGAGGTTAAAGGCATTATCACAGGGGATGGAAGTGACGGGCTGCTAAGCTCCTCTGTTTCCTCAAAAGATATTATTAAACTAATTGAGAAGGCTAACAAAAATATTTTTATCAAAGCAATAATTCTTGAAATTAACTCGCCAGGAGGAAGCGCTGTTGCATCTGCAGAGGTAGCGGATGCTGTGAAGAAAGTTCAAAAACCGGTTATTGCTGTTATCAGAGAGGTTGGGGCATCGGGCGCTTACTGGATTGCCTCTGCAACAGACAGGATTTATGCTCATCCCCTGTCAATGACCGGCTCTATTGGTGTCATTGGAAGCTATCTTGAATTTGCCGGGCTGCTTGAGCGGTACAATATTACATATCGCAGGCTTGTTGCAGGAGACTACAAGGACACAGGAAACCCGTATAAAAGAATGACACCAGATGAACAAAGTCTCTATCAACAAAAGCTTGATGCAATGCATGTTGCATTTATTGATGCAGTTGCAAAAAATAGGAATCTTGACAGAGAAAGGGTAAAACAACTAGCAACAGGGTTTGTCTACCTTGGTGAGGAGGCAATTGCTCTCAATCTTGTTGATGAGCTTGGCGGTTTAGACAAAGCAGAGGAATACATTGAAGGATTGCTAAATATCAAGGCAAACACAGTCGCCTATAAGAGAAAGCAAACGCTGACTGAAATTCTGTCAGTGGTAACAGCCAACCAGCTTTATCGGCTTGGTGTTGGTGTTGGCGAGGGATTATTCAGCGCACTAGCGGTAAATTCCTATCCTATAGCTGAAGCCAGGTAATAAAAATGCGAACTATCCGTGCACTAAAGTGCGTGGCTTTAACGTTCGCATTTTTAAACTCAAAGAAATTTCCTTGGAAATTTCTTGAGCAAGAAATGCAAAAACATTTCTTTGCTTCAAAAAGCCTTCATCTTCGCACTAAAGCGCGGAGCTTTCGGCTTTTTGAAGTAAGGCAAACCCCAATTCCAAAACTGATTACCCGCTAGAAAAATTTAAATAATATCAAGTTATTTCACTTTTGATTAAGATGATTGCTGATTTAATGTTGCTATTTTTTATTTTTTCAGGGGTGTTGTATCTTGAGGCACAGATGCCTTACCTTGCAATGTTACAGCTGCTGCTGATACTTGCAGGCATAGTTTCAGCTTTTGTTCTGGTTTACAGCCGGATTTCCAAAAAAGACTGGGGTGTTGCTTTTGCCACTATTTTTTACAGCTTTGTTCTTGCTGATTTGCTGTTTTTGGCTTTTATGACCCGCAATTTCCTGATGTTTCTGGTTGTCTCTTTATTTGCCGTAGCAGGCATACTAAAATCAGTGCTTACTGTTAAACAGCCAGAAATAATAGGAATAGGCAGCCAAAAAAATCTGGAGATTTACGACGCTCCGGAAGCGCCAACCAGAGTTGATGCCACCCCGCTTATAGTTAACTCCACTAAAAATGCAAATGGAATTACAAAATCCGGCAGAACCACAAAAATCTAAAAAGATTTTTGGGTCCCAAAAGCACAAAAATCTAAAAAGATTTTTGGCTCCCAAAAAACAAAAGTTTTTTGTGGAAAACAAAAGTTTTTTGCGGAAAGCGCAAAAACAGAAATAGTCATTTTTCTCTCCACAAATAAATAACAAGCCCAATAACCCCAACAGTTATTGCGCTGTCTGCCACATTAAATGCAGGCCAGAATCCTATCTGGATAAAATCAACAACAAAACCATTTATAATCCGGCCTATAAGGTTTCCTATCGCACCACCGGTTATTAGCGCCCACAACACCTGCCCAGCCCATGTTGCTGGAAGCTTTTTATAATTATAGACAATCAAAACAATAATAATTAATGAAACAAAAAGCGGCAGCCACACGAAACCCTGCAATACTCCAAAAATAATTCCGCTGTTGGTGACATACCCAAGTTTTAGATGGCCGCCGATTACACCAACAGGAAACATCAAATAGTTTGCCGCCAGCATTTTTGTTAGCTGGTCTAAAACAACAACAAGCGCCACAACAACGAGAAACAGCGGAATGCTGTTTTTTAACTTCATCTATAAACCTCTTCCTCTCCCCTCGCCATTCTTTCCAGCCGTTCAAGTCGCATGTTTATATTCTCCAAAGATGTTTTTATCGCATCAAGCTTTGCAAGAATCAGTTCATTGTCTCTGGCTGGATGAACCGGCATAATCTGCTGAACAGGCTGTTTTGCCTCCAGTTTTGCATAAGCCTCAAACTCATTTTTAGGCTCTGGAAAATCAAAAGCGGGTTCCCTGCCCGACCTTTCTCCACCTAGCGGAGCTTTAAAATCCTCAAATTCCGGCAATGACTCAAGACCGTCTTTTTTCCTCCAGAACATAACCTTATCAAAAAATCCCATAGCTATTCTTATGGATTTCACTTATTTAAACATTTCTTTTGCAGGATTTTTTTAGAAAACAAACATTACATTTTGGTTTTTTTGCACAATACTGCTTTGCATGCTCCACTATCAGGGCATGGTATTCATTAAACATTTGTGGATTGAAGCCAAGATTTTTATGGAACATCTTTTGCAGTTTATCATACCCTATGTTTTCCTTACAGAGGCCGATTCTGCTAAAAATTCTTTTGGTATACGCATCCACCACAAAGCTTGGTTTTTCAAAAGCATATAATAGTATAGAATCGGCTGTTTCAGGGCCGATACCCTTCACATTTAAAAGTTCAGCCCGCATCCTGTTAACATCAGTCGCATCTCCAAAGTTCTGGTTTGTGCCAAAGAACCCGGCCACTATTTTTAGCCGAACAGCTTTTTGGTTGTAGTATCCTGCAGGCGTTATTAGTTTAGCCAATCTCTTAATATTAACTTTTTTTATGCCATCAACAGAAACCAGGTTATTTTCTTTCAGGTTCCTGATTGCCTTTTCCACGTTTTTCCAGGATGTGTTCTGGGTCAGAATCGCCCCAATTATTATCTCAAATTGTTTATTCTTTGTTGTGGTAGGCCACCAGTGCTGGCTGCCATAATTATTTAACAGCGTTTTATAGACTGTTTTGAACTTATTTGATTCTATTTTCACAGCAGCCCTATTCTTTTATGGTATTCTTTCAGCGCTTCTGGCACTTTGATAGTCTCTATATCTTGTTTATAGGATTTCTGGAATAACCTTGCGACAGCCAGATAATTTTGCTCTGTTAAGGGGCAGATTAGCCATGCAAATCTTTCTATTCCTGATGTATCGGTTGCTCTGGCCATGTATCTAATCTCATCTGGAGTTGGAGAACCTATCTGAAGTGCAATCAAGGCATTATTTATTAAGCCTAAAAATGCGTCCAGCGACATATCTTTATCAGGCTCTCTTCTTATGGAATTTTCCAACTTATCAAACCACTTGTCTACTCCAGATAAATCATTTGAGTTATACAATCCTTTTAAAAAAAACTTGTTTTCTTCAGAATTTTTATGATTTAGATTAATTTGGTTTCTTTGCATGCAATAAAAAAAGATAGTTTTCTATAAAAAATTAATTGTTTTCCAATTACAGTTTAATCAAAGAAAAATGCAAAAATCAGGTTTCCCTGAACCTTTGCATGCTGTATATAAAAATTAGGCAAAGGTTCATGCAGTTAACTTTTGCAGAATATAATCCCCTAAAAATGCAAAAGTTAACTTTCCAAAAACTTTATAAACTACAGCGATTAACTGTTAACGATTAATTTATGAGGTGCGATATGGAAACATCAAGACCATTAGATGCGCTAAACCAATCAAGAAACAAAAAGGTAATGGTTGAGCTAAAAAACGGCAAACAGCTGATTGGCAGCTTAAAGGCATTTGATATACACATCAATACAGTGCTTGATGATGCTGAGGAGCGCGTCGACGGCGAGGTAAAAAGAAAGTTAGGCACTGTCTTTGTACGGGGCGATACTATTATTTTGATTTCACCATCACAATAAGGTAAGGCATTATGACCAAAGGAACACCTAGCTTAGGAAAGCATTCTAAGAAGAGGAGCCACATTCATTGTAGAAGGTGCGGTCACCACAGTTATCATGTCAGGGACAAAATCTGCGCCAGCTGCGGTTATGGCAACACCAAAAGATTAAGGTCTTATGCGTGGCAGAAAAAATAGTTTCCCAAATCTTTTTATTGAAAATTGCGCAGGGTTTAAAAACCCGCACTTCAGTGCGCAATTTTCAATCCCAAAAACTTGCCTGTAAGAGCAAGGAGCATAAAATTACAAGCTTTAGTCCGCAGATAGTTCCGAGTGGCAAGTTTTTGTTATAACAAACAGCTTTTTGGATCTCTTAGTGCGGGGATGCCGGAGTGGCCAAACGGGACAGGCTTAGGACCTGTTGGCTTAGTGCCTGCGCGGGTTCGAATCCCTCTCCCCGCAGTATTTTTTGTGCGGCTTCCAGAAGTGAACACCACAGCGTTCTAGTTTGGGGGGACTAAAATCCTAAAAGGATTTTATGTCACCCACTTTTTACCAGATTTTTTGTAAAAATCTGGTGTGGTATCCCTCTCCCCGCAGTTTATTTAGCGACTAAAATTGTAAAACAATTTTATGTCGCTTCTTTTGATCAAACTTTTCCGATAAAAGTTTGGTAGGTATCCCTCTCCCTGCATTGTACCTTTGATAACATTTTTTCCCGTCTAAACCCGGCCTTCCGCTAGCTTTTTAAACCATCATCCTATCCATGCACGTATGGCAAAAAAGGTATTGCTTATAGCAACTGGCGGAACAATAGCATGTATTAATACACCAGAGGGATTAAAGCCAGCGTTAACTCCTGAACAGATAGTTTCTTATTTCCCTGAAAAAGAGGGCATAAACCTTGATGTTCTTGCATTAATGAACAAAGACAGCACTAATATGCAGCCCGAGGATTGGCAGCTTATGGCAACAACAATAGACAGCAAAATAAATGACTATAACAGTTTTGTTGTAACACACGGAACAGATACGCTTGCCTATACATCCTCTGCACTTTCATTCATGCTTATGGGCATCAATAAACCAGTAATTATTACCGGCGCGCAGAAATCAATACAGGATAGCCCGACAGATGCTGTTACAAATCTTACTAATGCAATGATAGCTGCTGGAAGGAATATTACCGGCGTTTATGTTGCTTTTGATAGAAAATTAATAAGAGGATGCCATGCCTCAAAGGTAAAAAGCAGGAGCTTTGATGCTTTTGCAAGTATTAATGAAGGCGTTGCCGGCTACTTTTTTGACGGTGCACTTAATACGGCTAAACAGAAAGGCCTTAGTATACCCTACAAGATGGACACTACTCTTGACACAAATGTCTGCTTTGTTAAGCTGTCGCCAGGTTTCAGGCCAGGAACATTAGACGCTCTTTATAACAGCGGCTATACCGGATTTGTTATAGAAGCGTATGGATTAGGCGGAATTCCATTTGAGAAAAGAGATATAAGTTTGGATATACAAAATCTTGTCTCACGGCAGGTTCCAATAGTTGTTACAACGCAATGCACTTATGAGGGTGTTGATCTCTCTCAATATGAAGTTGGCTTAAAGGCGGCTGCTGCAGGAGCCATACCTGCTTTCAACATGACAAAAGAGGCAGCTATCACCAAGCTAATGTGGGTGATGGGCCATGCAAAAAATTTAGGGGATATCCGAAAAGAGATGCTGACAAATTATTGCGGTGAACTCTCGGATTAGACAATCTGCTTATTTTCTTTGATTACATTTAGTGCGATTGAGGTTTGCGTTCCCTCAACAAATGGGTAGGTTTGTATCAGCTTTAAAAAATTATCAAGGCTTCTCACGCTTTTGAAGCGTGCAAGAACAACTGTATCATAGCTGCCGGTTACGTCATAGACAGAAAAGACATTTGGGTGCTTTGCTATCCTGGTTTCCACCTCTTTTAATTTTCCTTTTGCTACCTTTAGGTTTATAACCGCAGTTATGTTATAGCCCAATTTATCAAAGTCAAGAACAGCCGAATATCCTTTTATTATCCCCGCAGACTCCAGCTTTTCTATTCGCTTGATAATTGTGAGGGCTGACTTTCCAACTGCCATAGCCAGTTTTCGCGACGAATTACGCGCATTAATTAGCAGTTCCCTTAACAATTTATAGTCCAAATCATCTGTTGGCATTTGTTCTGTTTTCATGCAACTTTGTGTATCTTTTTAAACAAATTTTTAGTTTTAGCGCAAAATATCATGCTTTTTTAAACTTATTAGCAGAAACTTATATAAAACACTTGTGTTTACTTAGCTTTTGCAGTTTAAATTGTGATAATCTGCAAAAGTTAAGTTCGTAAACTTTTGGGTATTTGTGCATAAAATGCAAAAGTTTACGTTTAATCATGCTTTATGAACAAAAACTATAAAACCGAGATAAAAAGTCGCGGAATACAATATGCTGAACTTGCTTTTAGCGATATTTATGGTGCAGACAAGTCATTGATTATGCCAATAGAAAAGTTCCAGAAGTCAGGAAATGTATATTTTGACGGCAGTTCTGTTAAAAGCTTTGCGCCAATAAAAGACAGCGATATGAAGCTGCATATTGAATATGGGCGGAAAAGAGTAATCCCGTGGAGAACAGATACTATCTTATATTTTTGTTCTGTAAGGCACCCGGACGGAACGCCGGCAAAAGCAGAGCCGAGATTCATCCTGGAAAAACAGCTTGCAGGCATCAAACAAAGCGGGATTGCCTATAAGGTCGGGGCGGAGATTGAATTCTATCTTTTTGAGGGCACAAAACCGGTTGACGAATCAGGCTATTTTAGCAATCTTGAGAATACGCCGCGAGCACTCTCAACAATCAAACTTGCAATCTTCTATTTGAATAAGCTTGGAATTGAAGTTGGAATAGCCCATCATGAGGTTGGCCCTGGACAGTTTGAAATCGGATTCAAATATAGCGATGCAGTACTCTGCGCTGAAAATGTTTTCCTTTTCAAAAGAGCGGTTCGTGAAGCTGCACGCAGGAATAATCTAACGCCATGTTTTATGCCAAAACCCCTTAAAGGAAAGGCCGGAAACGGAATGCACATAAACCAAAGCCTTTACGCAGGGAACAAAAATCTTTTTTATCCTGAAAAGCTTGAGGATAAACTTTCAGAAGACGCCAGGCATTTTATTGCAGGGCAACTTAAGCATGCAGAGGGATTATGTGCGATTGTTGCACCATCAATTAACAGCTATAAACGACTGGCGCCGGGCTATGAAGCGCCAACAAACATCTGCTGGGGAGAAAGGAACCGTTCCGCACTAATACGGGTGCCATACGCCTGCGATAAGAGCGGCACGCGAATAGAATTTAGATGCTCTGATTCAAGCGCCAATCCCTATCTCGCTTTTGCTGCGCTTCTGGCCGCAGGCATTGACGGGATATCAAAAAAAATGCCTGAACCAAAACCAATTTTGGAAAACGCTTATTCCGGAAAGATTAAGCTGAAACAGCTGCCCCCCAATCTAGGATTAGCGATTAGCGCTCTCAAAAAAGATAAAACCCTGCTTGCCATGTTTGGAGACCGGATGGTAGCTGACATCTATATTAATGGTCTTACCTCTCAATGGGAGGAGCATAATACAATTATAACTGATTTTGAGCTTGGACGTTGAAAAATATTTCACCGTAAACTTTTGCGTTTTATACACGAATAGGCAAAATGTCATAAAAGCTTTGCTTTTATGAGCATGCTCAAAAAGCCGAGCTTTTTGACATTTTACGTATCTAGCCTTTTGCTTGATATTAAAACAAAAAACGCAAAAGTCTAGTCACCGATAAACTTATAAACTTCCTCCCTCTCCACAACCGAAATGGTTATTACCTCACACAGAGGCAGGAGAAAGCCAACAGGCGGCAGATATAAACTATTATATCGTTCTAGGCGAAAGTATGAAATGGGCTCTAATCCAACATTTCCAAAAGTTGGCGAAACTGTTAAGAGGGTTGTAAAGACAAGAGGCGGCAACTTTAAGCAAAGGCTATTAGCGGCTAATGTTGCAAATGTGTTTGACCCTAAATCCAAATCCTACAAAAAAGCGGTTATCAAAACAGTTGTTGAAAATCCCGCTAACAGGCATTATGTCAGGAGAAATATTCTTACCAAGGGAACTGTTATTGAAACCGATATCGGCAAAGCAAGAATTACCTCAAGGCCTGGCCAGGAGGGCACTATTAATGCAGTGCTGCTATCCTAAAATCTTTTTCTAACTATAAATACAAAAATTATAACAGCAGATTAAATAAGCCGCTTGTACATCAAATCTCAAAATTTGCCTGTTTTCCGGCCATCCGCCAAGGAATACTATTTTGGAGTGACAACTAGCTAATTCCTGCAAATTTGAGGGTTATAGGCTGAATAAAGCGGGAATACGTTTTTTGCAACAGTTGGTTTGCGAAAGATTTATAAAGAAAATTAGCCGAAGTAAGCACATCGGCTTAAAATATCGTCTATAAAGCTGATATTTTATGAGCTGATATGTTATAAAAAAGAACACGGAGGTGTTTAGATGAAGGTGAGAAAAGCCATTAATAAGATGGTTGCTCTTGGATCCGGCCTAACAATGGTTGGAGCAACTATTTTTGGGGCTGCAGCAGCTGATCTGAGCGAATACCCAAGTCCACTATTTATTAAGGACGGGCGATTCGACGGAATCATTGTTGTCGGAGACGACGCAGCTGCCTCTGATGTCATCGGCAGCATCGATGTTGCCACTGCATTGCAGGCAGAATCAGTCGTTGAGGAAGCATATGCCCCTGGAACAGGAGTGTACCAAGGAGGAGCGGCTCCATCTGTAAGTTTTTCAGGTGATGTAGCTGAGATTGGTACCCCAAACGACCTTTTAGAGCTAAGGGAAGAGATTGGCAATGTAAGGCCAATTTTAACCGCAAATGATTTAAATGCTTTAAGAGGCGGAGTTGTTACCACAGACGAGGGCACAACTGACTACAATCAGTATCTAAGGTTTAAGGAAACAAGTGCAACTATTGACTTTACGTCTACATTTGCTGTACGTTATGCCAAGGATGAAGACGACAATGTAGGGGATTTCTTATTCGCAAACGATACCTCTGACAGGTATATGTTTGAAGTGCACCTGCAATTTGAGGAGGGCGCTGAATCAGAAATTAAGTCAACAAATGAACTGGTAGATTTGGAGGATGAAATCTTCAGCATAATGGGAACCCCATTTGCTGTAGCAGACACTGATATAACTACTGGCAGCACTGAGGTTACCTTAACTTTGATGGGCGGCGCAATCGCCGACATTATGGAAGAGGGTGAATCAAAAGAGTATGTCATTGACGGTGTTCCATATGAGGTTAATGTCTTAATACTGTCAGACACGCAGCAAATCGTTAAATTTAAGATAAACGGTGAAATAACCGATGCCTTGAAAGACGGTGAATCTGACGTGCTTAAGGATGGAACCAGAATCGGTGTAAGAGAGATTCTTCCAAACGAGGCAGAGGAGGTAACTGGAGGAGATCTAGTTGAATTCTACCTTGGAGCAACAGAGGTAAAGCTATCTGCTAACGCCTCAAATACCACATTTGGCACAGGAACCATTGAGGTTAACGATGAGATAATCGAAGATGGCGCTGTCCAGATGCGAGGCAGGCTATTTGACAGCAACAGAAAGTTTGAGTTGTTGGATATCAAATACAGACTAGAGGCAGACAGCCTTACAGGCGACCTGTTTATTCCACCAGGGCATGGATTAAGAGAATACCTATCTGAGCCAGAGGGAATGCTAAGCCCAAACTGGGATATTGTCTATGGCGGACTTATGGATGTTGGAACAAGCATCCTAAAGTTTGATTCTGCTGGAAATGATGAATATGATTTAGTATTCACCAACCAGGAGGGTTTAAACTACAGGTTCCAGTTCATAGATAACTCAGCAAATAAAGGGTTTAGGATTGGTGAGCAAACTCATGACCTAGTCTGGATTGAGATGGACAACTCGGTTGACTGGAGAATTGCAAAAGATGATGTATTCATCTTAACTGATGACAACGATGAAACAGGTTACACGCACGTAATCAAGTATGATTCCTACAGCAGCGACAACAGGCAGTTGACCTTCACTGATTTGTACGGTGAAACAAGAGAGTTTACCACACAACAGGTTGGTGGCTATAATGTTACTGACCTTATATTTGGAGGAAACTCCTTTAAAGTGTCGGTAGCGGCAGCAAGTCCATACAATATATCAGTAGACTTGAACAACGACGGAATCTTCGGTGACGGATCAATTAGAGAAACGGATGTAACTGCGTTTAACGTAAACACTCGTTGCACTAATATAAATGAGGTAACTAACTACATTGGTTTGTCAATTACCGATTTGGGTAACAAAACCAATGCAGCTACAGCGATAAGCAACACTTCAAATGCGCAAATTGGACCATGCAGGTCAGCTGTTGTTATCCAGGGTGGAGGAATCCTTGACCTTGGTGTATGCGACAGTAAAAGGCCATTAGGAACATCTTTGTGTAACGCCACAATTGCTGGCAGAACAGATGCAGACGTGGCAATCTATGGAGCAAACGTTACAGGCAGTCCAGGTGTCTTTGGAGTTGGCTTAAAAACCTTAAACAGCGAGTTTGATGAGGACGGACCTAATGATAAGGGAGGAGATGAAGTTATCTCTATCAGGTTCGAAAACAAAACAAGTATTGAGGTTGGATTAAACCTTGATACAACTGGCTCAAGGCCTGTTTTGGACAAGTATGAGCTGAAGGAAAACGACGACATAGAAAGAACAATGACTGACTATGGTGTATTGGTAGAGCTCTACAATCCAAGCGGTGAATCACCGGATATGACTATTGAGTATCCACTTGTAGAAAGAGGGTCTCATGTGTTTGTAACAGCTGGTGAATACAGTTTGGAGAAGAAGACCGGCGGAGTAGCGCAGCGCGTCCAAAAGATTAAAGTTGGAGCTGCAAAATTAGCTTCAGAAGTAGCTGATGTTACAGCATACAACGCAATCGTTGTTGGAGGCCCGTGTGCCAACTCAGCAGCAGCAAGATTGTTAGGCAACCCGGCTGATTGCACTGCAGGCTTTGCGCCTGGAAAAGCAATTGTCAAGTTGTTCGAAAACAAAGGCAAAGTTGCTGTCTTAGTAGCTGGTTACGACGCTCTAGACACTAGAAGAGCAGCTCGAGTATTAGCAAACCACCAGGACTATGTCTTAAAAGGAAAAGAAGTAGTAGTTACTGGAACAAGTTTGACTGATATCAGAGTAAGCCCAGTCACTGCATAAGTGAAGTGAACTAAAAAATTTTTTTCTTTTTTTTTATTTTTTCTTTTTTTGTTTTAGGATATGGTTGTTAAACTATTTTAATTGTTCTGAAAGCAAAATGCTTTTATTCACTTCTTATTTTAGTGGGTTTATGGTATTGCCTAAAGTTCTAATTGGCTGCCCAACATCCTCAAGGCATGAACGCTGCATTAAAACTTTTATTGCAAGGCTCGGGGAATTGGATTACCCTAATTTTGATGTGTTGTTTGTTGATGAAACAGACAGCGAGGACTATGCTAACTATCTAAAACAGCAGGGATATACAGTTATTAAAAATCACCCGAAATCAACTGATAAAATTGGAAGAATAATTGAAAACAGGAATGTTTTGATTGACTACACTCTTAAACAAGGCTATGATTTTTTGTTTTTTCTGGACTCAGATGTTATTCCACCGAAATACGCGCTTACAAAACTGGTGCAGCACAATAAGGATATTGTTGCAGGCGTCTATTTTGCCAATCAACAGCTAAATAATGTGCAGTCGATTTTGCCTGTTTTAAGGGGCTTGACTGGGTATCGTGATTTTTCAAGGCCGCTAAAGCCAGAGGAAGTTACAGCCGATGGATTTTTTGAAATTTTTGGCTGCGGCTTTGGCTGTTGCCTGATTAAAAAAGAGGTCTTGGAAAGTGTTAAGCTGCGCTATAATCCAAAGTTGAATTCCAGCGAGGATTTTATTTTCTGTTATGATGCTAGGGTAAAATTTGGCTTTAAAACATATGCAGACACTTCTATTAAGTGTGTTCATATGGCTAATTCAGGAACTTACTCTGCGGATGGAAAAATTCTTTAGCTAAAATTTATAAATTTCTTTGCCGAAACATTTATAAACCTAAAAATCCACTTTTAGATACAAGAATTAAAGAAGTTAGTTATTAAAAAAAAGAGGTGATTGAGGTGGCTGTAGACGTAATAGTATCTATGAAGGAGTCTGTGCTAACGCCGTTAAGCGCTGCATTGCAAAATACAGTGGCGGCAGTTCCAGGGCTTCTTTATGCGGTAATTGTCCTTCTCGTTGGTTACCTTATTGCGCATTTTGTTGGCGCTTTGGTAGAGAAGGTTTTAGTGAGAGCAAAATTAGAGCGCTGGGTTTTGGAAAAAACAAAGCTTAAACCGCATGTCGGTGCGCTAAAGCTGTCGGGGTTGCTTGCAGTAATCATTAAATGGTATGTTTTCATACTGTTCCTGCCTCCTGCAGCTAATATTATAAATCTCGAGCCATTGGCTATGCTTCTAATGAAGTTTGCTGAATGGATTCCAAAAGCAATTATTGCTATATTGATTGCCTTGGCGGGATTTATCATTGCAGATTATGTAGCGCTAAAAATAAGGCACACCGGCGCCAAAGGGTGCAAGTCGTTATCAACCATCGGCAAAGCGGTTGTTTTAGTCTTTACTGCCTTGCTAGTGCTTGACCAAATTGGTGTTGAGGTCGGTGTTGCAAAGAATAGCTTTTTGATAATCCTTGGCGGGGTAATGCTTGGCGCGGCTATAGCATTCGGTCTCGGGCTAAAGGACGATGTAAAAAAGCTTGTTCAGGAAGCAAAAAAGAAACTCGGCAAATAATTTTTTTTTTAATTTATTTTTTTTCCAAGCAGGATGTTATGTTTAGTTCTAACTATCTTTAACAGCACATTTTTTGTGTTGTTATCAAAAAAGCCTGGAATTGAAATAACCCTGCCATTGGCAACTGCTATCTTTTCATCTTTAAGCCTTCCGTCACACACTATCCTGGCTTTAATAATATCCCCTTTTTTGAACAGGCATTCCAGCTTTTTTGTGGGTATTATCCCAAAATCCATGGCGCAATAGCGAAGCTTAATACTATATTCCTGTTCAAGTTCACGAAGCTTTGCGTAAAAACAGTCAAAACTAATCTGATTAGCCGGGTTTTTGCCATACTTATAGTTTAAAAAGTTTTGAATACCAACAGGCACATCCAGTATCTTAGCTAATTTGATAATATCAATAATCTCCCTGTCGTTTATGCCGGGAATCCGCACAGGGGTAATAATAAGCGCATCTTTTTTCTTGCCTGCAATATAGCTGATTATTTGTTTGAGATGATTAACATTATAAGCTGTAGTTCCGGCAATCTGTTTTGCAATATCAGGATTAAGGCTATTAAGAGAGATATTAAACCGTGTTAACCCGGCTTTTATCAGTTCGTCAACCATCTTTTCAGAAAGAAGCGAGCCGTTTGTATCCATAGAAATTATTTTTACAGCTGGAATTGCCGCAATATCCTTAACAAGAGAGGTTAAATCACGGTAAAACAATGGTTCGCCCTGCGCATTAATATGCACTTCAATATTGCTATTTCCTTTTGTTTTAATCAGCTTTTTTAGCTCCTCAATAAGGTAATCTTTTTCAACAACAAAGTCAACCTGCCGCTTTTCCGCATCCACAGAACAGTATATACAATTAAGATTGCATCCTGTAATCGGCTTTAATTCTATCAGGCTTGTATTCCTGTCTATAAGGCCGAAAGCTATATGGCCTATAAGAGGGATGCCGCTGTTTCTATGGATATAAACCGCGGGTTTGTTATTCAGCTTATTCTTAAGGCGCTTAAACCCGTTTTCTAACGTATACATCCATCTTTTGCCAGGGTCTTTTTTAAAAAAGATTGTATTTGCTGAACATTTCTTATAGCTTAGGGTTTCTAATTCTTTTTTTTCAAGCTCAAAACCGAACAAATTCAGGAAAGAAACCTCTACAAACTCTTTGTTATCCTTAAAAGCCAGGTCTTCATATTCAAACTGCATAGCTTCCCATAACAGCACAGTATTTTAAAAAGCTAGCGGATTGCAATTAGAATAAATAACGAAAATCAC
>CAZGZA010000006.1:30071-34242 GCA_964529655.1 uncultured Methanosarcinales archaeon
AAAAGCTGGCGCTTTTCTGGGCCCAGAAAAATGCTTTGAATTTTTCTTGGGAATAGCTTTCTTACTCCTAGCTAAAGCAGGTAGTTTACAAATTGCGATTTTTGACTCTTCAGGATACTAAAGTGTTACGGATTGCAATTAGAATAAATAACGAAAATCACAGATTTTCGGAATTGAAAATTGTCGGGTTTAAATACCCTCAAATTTTAGTCCGACAATTTTCAATAAACTTAAAAACTCCAATTACTATATTAACACCATAAAAAGAGGTGTATAATATTGGCTATTAGAACGCTTTTTGCCAGGGAGATTCTTGACTCCAGGGGCAATCCTACTGTAGAGGTTGACATAAAAACCTCAAACTGTTTTGCCAGGGCATCTGTTCCAAGCGGGGCTTCAATCGGAGTTCATGAAGCGTTAGAACTTAGAGATGCAGGCCGCCGCTATCTTGGCCTTGGCGTAAAAAAAGCGCTGGCAAATATTAATAATATTATTTCAGCTAAACTCAGAGGAAAAAATCCTAAATTTCAGGCAGAGCTGGATGCCATGCTCATCAAATTAGACGGGAGTTATAACAAAACCAAGATTGGCGCTAATGCCATGCTTGCTGTCTCAATGGTGGTTTGCAAAGCAGCTGCTTTAGAGTCAGCTAAGCCATTATACTCTTATATTAATCAGTTTGTTAGGCGAAAAATGCTTCTTCCTGTGCCGTGCTTTAATATTATTAATGGAGGAAGGCACGCAGGCAACAACCTCAGCTTTCAGGAGTATATGCTTTTGCCCCTTAAGGCTAAAACATTTTCCCAGGCCCTGCAGATTGGCTCTGAGGTTTACCATTATCTTGGCATGATTTTGAAAAAGAGATACGGCAAGATTGCAGTGAATGTCGGGGATGAAGGCGGCTTTGCCCCTTTGCTAAGCGATTATAAGCAGCCTTTTGAGCTAATCCTTAAAGCAGTGGAAAAGGCAGGCTATGATGGCAAAATTGGGCTTGGTTTGGATGCAGCTGCATCTGAGTTTTACAGAAAAGGCAGCTATTATTTTAATGGCGCTAAAAGGAGCGCAGACCAGATGCTTAAGATTTATCAGCGTCTGGCAGATAGCTACCCCTTAGTAAGCATTGAGGATCCATTTGAGCAGGAGGCTTTTGCTGATTTTAAAGAATTAACAGCCTGCCTGCCAAAGCGCGTGCAGGTTGTGGGAGATGATTTATTAGCTACAAATCCTGCGAGAATTGAAGCAGCGGCAAAGCAGAAATCCTGTTCAGCCCTTCTTTTAAAAATAAACCAGATAGGAACTATAACAGAAGCTATTAAGGCTGCAAAGCTCGCTTTTGATAATAACTGGAATGTGATGGTCAGCCATCGCTCAGGTGAAACTTCAGAGGATTTTATTGCAGACCTTGCTGTTGGCCTTGGTGCTGGCCAGATAAAAGCGGGTGCACCATGCAGAGGTGAACGCCTGGCTAAATACAACCAGCTTCTTAGAATAGAGGAAGAGACAAAGATAAAATATAACCGAAAATTTTCTGCAAAATGAAAGCACAAAACCACAAAAATTTTTTAAAATTTTTGGGTCCCAAAAACCTCGAAGTTTTTGTGGAATCACAAAGTAATTTTGGTGCTTTCAATGTTTCAGATACCCAACCGCAGCGGGCTGCAGGGCATCTGAAACAAATGAATATCCCCCATGCATTGCCGATAGCTGTTAAGGCCGCTAAAAAAGCCGGAGCTATTGCAAAAAGGGATTTTTTGAATGCCCAAGTTTTTAAAATTAAAGACCACCATGAGTTTGTTACAAAAACAGATATTGCATGCGAAAAGGCTATTATAAAAACAATAAAAGCGCAATTTCCTAACCACAGCTTTTGGAGCGAGGAAAGGCCTGAGGAAAAAACAAGCTCTGAGTTTGAATGGGTTATAGACCCTTTGGACGGCACACATAATTTTATGAAAAATAATGCAGTTTTCGGGCATTCTATTGCCCTTACCAAAAATGGCAGGAGCATAGCGGGAGTGATTTATTTTCCAGTACTTAACCAAATGTATACTGCAATCAGGCAACACGGGGTTTTTTTGAATGGCAAAAGGATTCATGCTTCATCCTGCAAAAGCTTTGCAGATGCTGGAATGCAGTACTTCCAGGGGATGAACAGAAAACAGCACAAAATTTTAGCGGCGTTTCTTAAGAAAGGAGTTGATGTCAGAATAAGCGGCTCTGCCTGCTACAATTTTTGCCTGGTGGCAAATGGAGGTTACAGCTTTTACCTGGACAAGAATCTTAAACCCGGGGACTTTGCCGCCGGAGCGCTATTTGTTGAGGAAGCAGGCGGGGTGGTAGCACAGGACAACGGGGCTAACTGGAATCTCAGCTCTAAGAAATTTATTGCATCTAATAAGCCAATCTTCCCAAAGGTTTTAGCAGTCCTTAAAAAATTCGGTGGTTTATGAAAGCAGCAAAAAAGATTATGCTTATTATTCTGGATGGATGGGGCTACAGCACAAAGGCAAAGTGGAATGCGCCAAAAACTGCGGCAACCCCAAATCTTGATTATTACCTTCAAAATTTTCCTCATGCGATTCTAAAATGCGGCGGGAAATTTGTAGGGCTGCCAAAAGGCCAAATGGGCAACTCCGAAGTCGGGCATGCAACAATAGGGGCTGGCAGGGTTATTGATGTTGACCTCACCAGAATTAACAAAGCTATCCAGAACGGCTCTTTTTTCAGAAACAAAACTCTTTTGCAGGCAATTAAAAACGTAAAAAAACAAGGTTCAGCCCTGCATCTGCTTGGGTTGGTAAGTGATGGCGGTGTGCATTCCCATATCAACCACCTTTTTGCTTTGTTAAAACTTGCAAAAATGAACGGCATCAAAGACAGGATTTATATTCACTGCATTCTTGATGGAAGAGACACCCTGCCTAATTCTGCTAAAAAGTATATCACAAAATTGTTTTTGCGGATTAGAAAACTAGGCATTAAGGCCTCGATTGCAACGATTATGGGCCGATACTACGGAATGGACCGTGATAACAGATGGCATCGTGAACATAAAGCTTACGATGCAATGGTCAATAAAATGGGCAGGATTAAGGCCTATAAAGAATTCAAAAAAACAAGCAACAGCAGTAATCAGCTAAAGTTTATCCATGCTATTTTAGAGAATTACTACAGGCAGGATTTGTCTGATGAGTTTATTCCTCCGACAGTAATTGGCCCGGGCAGAGTTGAACAAAATGATTCTGTTATCTTTTTCAATTTCAGGTCTGACCGCGCCAGGGAGCTGACAAGGGCGTTTGTTGATGGTTCATTTAAAGGATTTAGGCGCAAAAGAATTTTGAAGCTTTGTTTTGTTTGCCTGACACAGTACGACTCAAAAATTAGGGCGCCAGCCGCATTTCCACCTTCTATAATCAAGCACAGTTTGGGTGAAATCATAGCGAGGATGCGCCTGCCCCAGCTTAGGGTTGCTGAAACTGAAAAGTATGCCCATGTAACCTTCTTTTTTAATTGCGGCCGTGAAAAGCCATTCCCGGGAGAGCACAGGATTTTAATCCCCTCGCCAAAAGTTAAAACGTACGACAAAAAACCGGAGATGAGCGCTTTCAGAATCTCCGCTGCTATTATTAAAGCCTTAAAAACTACTTTCTATCCATTTGTAGTGGTTAATTTTGCAAATGGTGACATGGTAGGCCATACCGGTATCTTTAAGGCTGCGGTTAATGGCTGCAGCGCTGTTGATAGCTGCATCGGAAAGATTGTCTCATCTGCCAAAGATTGCCATATTATAATAACCGCAGACCACGGCAACTGCGAGGATATGCCTCCTGGAAAAACCTCGCATTCGCTTAACCCTGTGCAGTTTATCATTTTATCAGGACAGTATAAACTAAGAAATGGTTCATTGGCGGATATTGCCCCAACAATACTCAAAATGATGGGCATCCAAAAGCCGCCTGAGATGACAGGCAAATCGCTTTTGAAGTAATCACCGGAAAGGTTCTGTCTCAAAAGTCTGAAAAGATAGTTAGCTAGCGTTATTGAAAGTCTACTGTTGCGCCCGCTCTGCTCAAGCCATGCTTGAGTATTTTCTTTCTCCCCTCACCTGTGAGGGGAGAAAGAAAATAGTCTGTCAGACCAGAGCGGGCAGAACACACCTAAACTAGAGCAA
>CAZGZA010000007.1:0-2491 GCA_964529655.1 uncultured Methanosarcinales archaeon
TTTTGTAAAATTTACTAATTCCGCAGACCCGCTTACTATAATAGCATCAATTAGCTAGTCTGCGTTATGTATAAAAATTAATGTCCGTTACTATAAAATGATAGCTTTAACAGAAAACAAAACAAAGCTGTTTGTTGTACTATTCGCCGCTACTCTACTATTGGCTATTGCCATTAGTAGGCTAGTGGCGGGTAATCCTGTTTTAGTTGGGGACGAGCCTTACTATAATCTGAGAGTTGCCAGCACAATCATTGAAAAGGGTTTTGTTCCAGAGGACAGGCTTGTGTACGGAGGCATCCCTTTTTTGTACACTCCCTATAACCTTCTCTTAGGCGGTATTGGCATTATTGCCGGGCTGAAAATTACAACCATGCTTCTACCGTTTTTGGTGGGGTTCTTAACGCTTGCATGCTTATACAAAATTTTAGGGCAGCTGGGATTTGAGCCAGGGCCTAAGCTCATATTTTGCGGGCTGTACATAATCTCGCCGGTCTTTTTATATACAGTTTTTAGCGGCAATAATGCAGGAGCTGCACTTTTCCTGCAGCTTACGGGTTTTCTGTTCTACCTTAAACTCGGAAGGATAACCTTTGCCTCAACTGTGTTTTTGTCAGTTGCCTCTCTTTTCGGCCCTGCGCATATGCTTGTTTCGCTTATGCTTATTGGAGGCTACGCTTTTTATGATAAAAAAAAGCTGCCGCATCTTTGCCTTTTAATATTTATTTTTGTGCTGATAGCTTTGTTTGTCTATCTCCCGCAGACGCACAAGGAGGGGTTGCCCCTCATAGAATTTTCTGTACCTTATTTTGCGCATTTTGTTGCAGACTTTGGCGCCACAAAAGGATTCAGCATATTTTTATTAGCACTGGCAATGGTCGGGTTTTTACGGGTATGGAGCAAGACAAAGGAAAGCTATCTCTTGTTCAGCCTCCTTTTGGTTGGCGCAACTTTTTTCTTTGGAATTAACAGTGTGTACAGCAATGTTATCCTTGTTTTTATTGCAACCCTCGGATTTATTTACATCTTAAAAAGCCCATGGACAATTTTAGCCTTAAAACGTATTGCAATCCTGCTTATTGTGATGGGATTAATTGGCTCAACCGGCAGCTATGCATCGGGTTTAATCCATGGACTTCCTGATATGGAGATTATTAACGCGATGGAATGGCTTAAACAAAATTCGCTTTCAGAGGATACAATCTATTCTGCTGCCGAAAACGGGGTTTGGATAGAAACATTTGCCGAAAGAACAGTGCTGCTCGATACCCTTCTCAAAAAAACAGAATGGTTAAAGGAACGAGAGGCTGCAGCAGATGCCCTACTGCGGTTGTATAACATCAAAAAAACAATAGCGCTGCTTAAGCGATACAACATTAATTATATTGTGGTAGCCGCGGATATGGGAAAAACAAAAAATAATGAGGAAGATGGATTGTACAATCTTCTCAACAACAACGAAACATTTAAAAAAATATATCATAAAGCAGATATAAGAATTTATGCCATTAACAGGCAAGTTTTTGATTGCCAGGATTGCGTCTAAAAGAATTGTTGACAGGTTTTACGGTGGTAGATTGAACATCATACTAATGGTTGTTTTGTGGGTAACCTATTTTTTGCTACTCTATTTCTCAGTTTTCTGGCTCCTTGTTTTTTTTGAGAAAAGAGAAATTTTCAGGGAAGAGGGGCGTATGGATGTCAAGCTTACCAACTATCCAAAAGTTTCCGTGGTAATCCCAGCATATAATGAAGAGGATAGCATTACAGGCACCATACAGTCAGTGCTAGAATTAGACTACCCCCCGGACAAAGTGGAGATAATAATAGTTGACGACGGCAGCCAGGATGCAACCTCGGCACGGGTACATGAAATTGCAGGGCATAACCCGAAGCGGAATATCACCCTCCTAAGCCAGGCAAATCAGGGCAAGGCAACTGCGCTGAACAACGCGCTTTCAAAAATTAGCGGCGAATTTTTTGCCTGTCTTGACGCTGACTCTCTTGTAGACAGATTAACACTCAAAAAGATGCTGGCAGTATATGAACGCAACGACAAAAATCTTGCGATAGTTACTCCAAACATGAGAGTATTAAAGCCAAAGACCATGCTGCAAAAACTGCAAAAAATGGAATACCTGCTTGCAATGTTCCTGTGTCGGCTTAAAAGCCACCTTGACTGCATTTATGTTGCGCCAGGGCCATTTTCGCTCTATAAAACTGAAATCATCAGAAATCTTGGCGGATTTGACGTAAACAATTTAACAGAGGACCAGGAGATTGCATATCGTGTTCAGCTAAACCAGTTTACAATTAAGCAGTGCCATGACGGCTATGTGTATACCATAACTCCAGGCACCTTAAGAAAGCTTTACAAACAGAGAAACAGATGGTCAAAGGGTAGCCTTCTAAACTTTTTCAAGTACAGGAAACTCTTCTTAAACAGAGCCTACGGCGACTTTGGGCTGATACAGATGCTAACTAATATTACCCT
>CAZGZA010000007.1:2501-31932 GCA_964529655.1 uncultured Methanosarcinales archaeon
AACAACCACTGTAGGATTTTTTGCATACTTCTGGATTTGGCCGGCGCTGTCGGACATTAGGCACCTTGCTCTTGTCGGATTTAACATAAAACCTTATATTGACACATTTTCTCTGAGCATTAATTTTTTGGGAGCAAACATGACAAAGGCACTCATACTTGCAGTTATGTTTGGTTGTACAGCACTCTTTTTTTATCTTGCGCATAAAAATGCGCGGGAGCATGTTTCGGGCAATAATATTATCGCGGTAATCCTATACTTTTTAATATACTTTCTTATTCTATCGGTTATTGCGGTTATAGTGTTGGTTGAACTAGCTATTGGAAGGAGGCAAAAATGGTAGTACGCACAATAAGCAAGGGCAAATATCTTTTGGCAGGATTAATTACCTTTCTAATCTTTTCGCTTGGCATGACACTTGGGGTTATCATAGACAATGCACGGCTAAAGACCATGCAGTACCAAACAGAAAAGCAGGAAATTGATTTTGAAAGCCTGCAATTCCAATACCTATTTTTAACCTCACTGGATGAGGAGGGAGAAAGCTGTTCAGCTCTTCAGACTACCCTGGATAAATCTGTGGCAGAGCTTGGAAAGACACTGGACAAGTTTGTGGCTTACAAGATGGACTCCAAAATAAACAAAAAGAGCTATATGCTCATTGGCAGGAAATACCTACTTGACAACCTGCAATACTGGTTTTTTGCGAGAAAAAGCAAGCTAAGATGCGACAGCGACGTGGTAAACCTGCTTTATTTCTATTCAGAAGAGTACTGTCCTGCCTGCTCTGACCAGGGAGTGCTTTTAACTTATTTCAAAAAATTATATGGCGAGAAGCTGCTGGTGTTCCCGATTGATGTTGATTTTGAGGAGAACGAGCCATTAATTGCCATCATGAAAAGCAGGTATAACATAGAGGGCTATCCAACACTGGTTATTGAAAACACAAAGTATTCTGGCATCAGGTACAAGGAAGAGCTGGCGGAATTAATATGCTCCTCGTTTAAAAATGAATCACTTTGCATTAAAGAATAGGGTTACAGCATTTGTAAGAGGCCATCCTGTCTTTTTGATGGTAATATTATTTTTTCTTGTTAGACTTTTCTATATACAAAGGTTTCATGACCTCATATGGGATGAAGCAGTTTATGTGGGCATGGCAAAATACCTGTTATCTTTTGGCAGAATCGGCCTGTGGGAGATGTTTAGGCCGCAGCTTTTGCCGTCTCTGCTTGCATTTGGCGGCGGCCTTGGCGCTAACATGGTTGTTTTTGGAGAGCTAATTGCCATAATAGCCGCGGGCGGAATGATTTATCTTTCATACCTGATTGCAAAAAATGCATTTAACAAATCTACCGGAATTTTAGCGGCCTTTCTTTTGGCGATTACCCCTGTTTTTTTCCTTTATTCAGGATACATTTTAACTGAAATCCCCTCCAGCCTTTTTGTGCTTGCTGCGATATACTTTTTAACAAAAAATGAAACCCGAAACAGGGACTATATTTTTGCAGGCCTTTGCGCTGGCCTAGCATTTTTGACTCGCTTTCCGCAGGGCATCCTGTTTGGAGCGCTTGTTATTTTTTTCAGCACCAAATTTTTGATTGACCGCACCAGAAAAAATTTTTATTTGCTATTATACCTAGTTATTCCATTTCTGGCTGTTCAGCTCCCATTCCTTATTTTTAATGCACTTTTGTATTATAAATCAACAGCAAATATCTACCATGCAATGTTCAGGCCGGTTATACTGGCATTCAGCCACCAGTACAATCCTGCAGAGATTCCAGGCCAGGCATTCTTTTACATCCAACAGCTGGCGGGCCAAAATTTTTGGCTGGTATTTGCGGTTATTGGCATTATCTTTTATGTTGCGGCTAAAAAATATAAGCAACACAAAGCCAATCTGGTAATGACAGTATTTTTGTTTTATTTTGCCTATCTGAACATTATCCCAAACAAGCAGATAAGGTTTAGCATTTCCTTCCTTCCTTTCTTGTGCATGCTGTCAAGCTATGGGCTTTTCGCATTAATGGAGGTTATTGCAAAAGAGGAGAAATATGCGCTCATGCAGAGGATTATAGTCGGGCTTATTGCTGTTCTTTCAATTGCGCTGATTATTCCAACTGATGTTAACTATTATTTCTGGAGGCCTGCAGAAGCCCCTGACTTAGTGACAGAGTTTTATAGCTACTTTAATGAAAGCTCTGCCAAGCTACAACCTTTGAGAATATTAACAGCAGACCCTATCCCTGCAGCGTATACTGACGCAATGTTCAGTCCAATCTATTTCTCGCTGGAGAACGCATACAATGACTATACACAATTGGATTATGACTATATAATTTATTCAACTGATGTTTATTATTGTGCGCTAGAAGATGAAAAGTGCGAACAGGATGTTAACAGCTTTTTTGCAATGGTTTCTTCTGAAAATGAATTGGTATTCACAAAAAAGTACAAAACAAGGACTTACTATATTTATAAACATCCGTAAACTGGGTGTTATTGAAAACTTGGTTGTCGTGCCTGCTCTGCTCAAGCTAAGTTTGAGTGATACTCAAATTTAATAACATTAAATTTGAGGGATTAAAAAATCGCTTATTTTTTAATATTCTTTCTCCCCTCACTTGTGCGGGGAGAAAGAAATCAGTCTGCAAGACAAGAGCGGGCGGGATGCCCAGAAACTAGACCGACGCAATACTTTTCAATGCGGTCGTAAACTATTAATCCAGCTTAATTAGGTCGCCTATCGTCATTGTTCTTCCAGCCTGTTTTTTTGAATCATCTTTATTGCCAGCAGGCAAATCTTCTATTAGTTTTATGTTAAGATGCTTTTCCAGTTTTTTTGCCAGCCCCAGCGAGGGGGTAAAATGGCCTGTTTCAAGCTTATGAATAACAGACTCCTTTTCATTCAGCTTTTTAGCAAGCTCCTTCTGATTAAGGCGCATACTTTCTCTTGCACTGCGAATTCTTGCTGGAAAGTCCTCTACCACTGCCTCAAGAATTTCTTTCTTGACTATATGGGGTTTGTAGATTATGTGCGGCTTAGCTATTCTTTTTCCCAGCATGCTGCAACCCTCACAAACATGCATCTCAACACTCTCAATAATAGCGCTGACCAGTTTGGTATCTTTTCCGCAGACATCACAATTTGGCAATTTAATCACCGATACTGTTAATTAAAGGGACCTCCAAGTTTAAATAATTTCTGCCGGCTTGCGAAATTTTTGGCAGTTAATTTAATAAATACCAGCAACTCTTCTACGCGGCGTGAAAATAAGGTTTAACCGCCATATTGTGCTGCTGGGAATTGTAAGTTTTCTGAATGACATTAGCAGTGAGATGATTCTGCCAATACTTCCGATGTTTATTACATCTTTAGGAGGGAGCGGGATTATTGTCGGGTTAATTGGTGGTTTAAGAGATAGTATCATAAGCATCTTAAAGGTTTTTTGCGGATACTGGTCAGACAGGCTTGGCAAGCGCAAGATATTTGTTTTTTTCGGCTATCTAATTGCCGCAATTTTTAAGGTTCTATTGGCGCTGTCCAGAACTTTGCCGTATGTTCTTTTGTTTGCCTGCCTTGAAAAGATCGGCAAGGGAATGAGAACAGCTCCGAGAGACGCAATTATTGCTGAATCAATGCCTCGGGCAGCGGGAAAGGGCTTTGGAGTTCATACCTGCCTTGAAAAGATTGGCGCAATTATTGGCACAACCCTGGTTTTTATCTTATTTTGGTTTTTTGAGCTGAATTTTAAGTTGTTGATTATGCTTGCCGCGGTTATTGCATTTTCCTCGCTTCTCCCGCTTCAGTTTGTAAAGGAAACAAAAAAAGAACCGCAGAATGTGAGCTTAAATCTTGGCTTAAAAGGCCTTTCCGGCAGGCTAAAACTATTTATGTTAATCTCCGCTGTTTTTGCTCTTGCAAATTTTAGCTATATGTTCTTTATTCTTAAGGCACAGCTGATTTTCAGCGGCAAGGTGGCGGTCGGAGCGCCAATAATACTTTACTTATTGTTTAATTTTGCATACTCCGGATTTGCAATCCCTTTCGGCGCGATTTCGGATAAAATCAGCAGAAGCTGGATGCTTATAGGCGGGTATTTTTTGTTTGCATTAACAGGGTTTGGCTTTGTTTATTTTAATTCTATAATCGCCTTTGTGCTGCTTTTTATTATGTACGGCATGGCCTACACTTTGATTGAGGTAAACCAAAAAGCTTATGTTGCTGATTTGAATCCGGGAACACTAAAGGCAACGGCTTTAGGCACGTTCCATACAATAACCGGGTTGGTGACCCTGCCTGCAAGCTTAATTGCTGGATTATTGTGGCACTATGTTTCGCCAAGCGCGCCATTCTTTTACGCAGGTGTAATTAGCATTATTTCTATTGCAATACTTGTAGGGTTTAGAAGCCGCCTAAAATAGGCCTAAACCGTTAATTTTGCGGTTTGTATACATTTATCTTGCTGGTTACTTTTAGAGGCAAAGCTTTTTATTATCCTTATTGTTTATTCTATGTTTATGAAAACAAGCTTCTGGGCTATAATGATAGTGGTGTTTGTTACGCTGCTTACCTCAAGCGCACAGATGCTCTACAAATTTAGCGCCAATAAGCTTGAGCTTGACTTCTATGCTTTAATCACAAATTATTATCTTTTTTCAGGATTATTTTTGTATGGCATTGGCGCCATCTTTCTTATTATTGCCCTGAAATATGGTGAGGTATCTGTTCTCTACCCTATAATTGCCACTAGCTATGTGTGGGTGGCTGTCATGGCATGGCTGTTTGCTGGCGAATCACTTAGCTTGTTAAAAATAGCGGGGATTGCATTAATCGTTGTTGGTGTAGCAGCCATTGGGGTTGGTGGCGGGAGGGCTAAATGAAGACCGAGCTCTGGGCGATGGCGTTGGTCCTTTTGGGTGATGTTATAGGCGCATTCGGGCCGATTTATCTTAAACGAGCATCAGCCAGCTTTAGCTTTAATCCACTGGCTTTGATGAAAAATCTTAATTTGTGGAGAGGGCTGTCTTTTTATGCTGCCGGAACAGTTTTGTTTGTTATCGCATTAAAAGGCGGGGAAATTTCAGTGCTTTACCCTCTTGTTGCAATGGTTTATGTCTGTGTCAGTTTTCTTTCCCTGAAAATGCTGAATGAGAAAATGAACAGGCTCAAATGGCTAGGTATTCTGTTTATTGTTCTTGGCACAGCTCTTATTGGATTTTCCTAAAAGCCTGAAACTAAACGCGCCCCCTGCAAGAAAAACGAAGACACCAATAATCAGGCATGAAAGCAGCAGAACCAAAATATCAAAACCTATATCCGGCAGTGAAAGGCCAAACAACAGGGTTTTCTTCAGCAGCATTATGCTAACGATTACGGGATTAAATCTAAGAATCTCCTCCAGAATCTTTGGCATGCTCTCAACCGGTAGCACGACATCAGAAAATATAACCAAGAATACTGCGGTTAATGTACTGCCAAGTAATGCCAAGCCCTCTGTCTTAAGAAGATAGCCGAAAGCCATGCCCAGAAGCACAAAAAACATTATAATCAGTATCACAGCACCCAATGAGAGGGGAAATCCCAGAAGTATATTTGAGCCCAAAAAAAAGATGGATATCCCTGCTACAAGCAACATCTGCGCCCCAACTACTAAAAAGCAGGATAGGAACGCTGCCAAAACAAACATCTTCTGGCTGACTGGCGTAAGCTTGTTTCTTATTGCAGCGGGAGAATTTTTTTCAGCTGAGATTAAGACCGGCGCCAACAACATCCCGGTAAACATTATCATAAGCACCAGCAAAACAGGTAGGACATAGTGCATTCCTGATTTTTGAGCAACAACCGGTTTTATTATGGTCTTTATCGGATTCAGCGCGCTTATTGGGTCGCTTATCTTTAGCTCATTATAGCCGGAATTTATCTTATTAATGGCTCTCTGCAGTGTGAGGACGCTGATAAGGTTTTTGTCCAGAGCTGAAAGTATGCGCTCCAGATTGGCAATGCCAGACATCTTAAAACCGTAGAGGGTGTAATACTCCTCTCTTACTTTGTCAATCTCGATGGAAAGAGTGACAATATCATTCTGGAGGCGGATTAAATCCTGATGTGAAATATCTGTCATAACTCTTGTTTTATCGTTCAGCGCCCTTACGTTTGCCCTTCCCTTATTGATGATATCCACTAACTTTAGTTTGTCCTGCTCGCTTATGGCGCTTTGTTGGAGCTGTGCCATCAGGCTGTCAGTTACCTCTCTGTATTCCTGGGAAAGTTCAGCGCTGTATTCATTCATCTTTGCGATTGCAAGGAGGAATTTGTTATCTTCAAGTGCGGCGGTAAAATTATCCAGCGAAGTCAGGTTAACCTGCAAATCTGTTGATTTAAGAATATTAAGCATTGCGTTGATTTTTTTGTTGATATCATCATTTTGTGTTGTTAATACAACCAGGGTTTCCTTGTTTTTCTCCAGCTCATTTTTTGTGAGTTCAATGCTGTTCAGAACCTGGGTTGTAAAGTTTATGCCAAGCTCAGCTGATTTTGAGCTTATTTGGGCATCTACAATGTTAAGAAGCTGCCAGACTAAACTTAGCCTGGAATAATCTACATAAAATGTAGTGTCAATCGCCTCGCTTTGCGGCTCCTGCACAATATGCAGGCAGAGATTGATTTCTGCTTTTTTCAGCGCCTCAATGCAGTTTCCAACTGTGCGGTAATTCACCATACTAAAGCGGTCAGTTGAAAAGCTTTTAATCAGGGAAACTGCAAGCGGAGAGGAAGTTTCACTAAAAATCCCTATCTTAAGATTATAGCCTGCATCATCAAATGCTAGGCCAGCCATAAAGGTTATCAATAACGGCCCGAGGATAATCATCAAGGATGTTGTTTTCTGGCTGAACAGAGTTTTAATGTTGCGCTTGATTAAAACCCACAGGTTTATCATAATCCAATAACCTCATTGAATACGCTTTCAAGAGAGGGTTTTTTAATATTAAAACTAACCAAAGAAGTCCCTCCCTTCATTTTTTCCAGCTGTTTTATAAGAAGTCCGGCTGTCTGTAACGGTCTTTTGGATTTAAGGATAGCCTGATTTTCGCTGAATGCTGCTTCTACCCCCACATTTTTAAGGAAATGTTTTGGGTGCGGAAGCGTAAGGGTAATCTCGTAGGGTTCCCGGTCAATAGATTTAGTGTTTACCAAACGGGCGATAATCCCATTGTGAATTATCCCAACCCGGGTGCAAATATCCTCTATCCCCATAAGATTGTGTGAAGCCAGCACAATAGTTGTTCCGGCATTGTTAATGCGCCTTATCAAACTCCATAACTCCCTGCATAAAAGCGGGTCAAGATCAGCTGTCGGATCGTCAAGCACTAAAATATCAGGGGTATGAACTAAGGCGCATGCTATATCCAGTTTTTTTTGCATGCCTTTTGAAAGGCTGTGCGCCTTTAGCGGCCCGATATCCTTGAGAGGCACAAGGTTAAACACTGCCTCTTTTACCCCATCCAGCCTGTTAGAAAGGCCGTATAAAGAGGCAAAGTATTCTATGTTTTCTTCTACAGTAATATCAGGATAAAAAGAGGGTGTTTGTGTTGAGAATCCTATAATAGAGTTAGTAAAGCCTTTTTGTTGGTAGAGGTCAATCTCCTCCCCGGTCTCTTTAAGATGCAGCAGAATCCTTCCGCTGGTTGGCCTCTGCAGGCCTACCAGAATGCTAAGCAGCGTTGATTTTCCAGAGCCAGCCAGTCCGACAAGGCCGAAAATCTCTCCCTCCCTTATTGTTAAATCAATATCTTTTAGAAGAGTTTTGCCATCAAACTTCATTCCAATACGTTCGAGCCTGAGGATAGTTTGCCCATTATCCGGGCTGCTCAATGTCTTTTTTATAATCTCGCTTGGCCAGCCAAGTTGCTCCAGTTTTTTAAACTCAAAACTAGTGCGGCTACCTCCTTTTTTGCTCATACAGCTAAAAACTGGGGTTTATGATATTTAAATTTAACGAAAGCTTGAGCTGTAAAGTAAATGTTACCTATAACATATGCGAGCGTTGTTATGCTTTCCGAACGAAGTGAAGACCGAGAGCGAGCGAAGCGAGTTCAGAGTAGTCCGCCCCGCGAGCCGAAAAATTATTTTTCAACTTTAAACATTTTTTCATGTCCTGGAAGATTAGACTTATTTGGAGAAGAGGGTAGAATGGAACAATCAACAGAAATCCAAAAAAAAAATAAAAAAAAATAAAAAAAATTCCTTAAAATTCTTCCTTTGAACCAAGCTTGCTAAAGCCTATAATCAAGCCGATAACAACAAGCAGCCCAACAAGTACCAATAAAGCTACCTCAAGAGCAGACCTTATCTTGCTTGCTTTCTCAGCTACTGGCTCAGCTACTTTAGGCTCTACAGGTGCAACAACAGGCCCTACCGCTGCTTTTTTGCATTTTGGACTTTCGGTAATCCAAAGCTTTTCCTCAGCAACAGCCTCCTTGTGCTTGTTGTCGTACAGGGCAGTTGCGCGCACAGTGTATTCCTTCTCTGCGACGCAGCTAGGTAAGACCAATGTTACGCCGTCCTCAAGCTCTTCCTCCTCATTGGCTTCAATTTCCTCTACATAGGCAGAGGCCTGAAGGTTCAATTCAGGAATGCTGAATACGACCTTAACATCTCGCTCATCAATTCTGCCCTCGTTTTCAAGTCTTGCGTTAAGATAAAGCGCATGCCCGGATTCAACCTGGCCTGCAGGCGACAAGACTATATCCTCTACATTCAGCTTGTGCTTGGCGCTGTCAACTCTCAAATAATAGTTAAAGCTTGACATCTCGCCATCCCTATCTGTTATTAATAGCCTTAGCCTGTAGTCATTTTCGTCTATATCACTTGGCAAGGTTATTGTCATTCTTTCTGTGTAGGTTGTGTTTGCGCTGTAATCATCGGTTCGTGTTGAATCAGCTATCTTCTGGTATTGGTTATATTCATAACCGCTGATAAATAATGTAAATTCAGCATCTACCAAATTAGCTGTTGGAGTGAATTTTATCCTAACAGGGTACTCCTGATCTCGTTCAAGATCCAGGCGAGTAGTTGCGTTAGGCATAAGTTCAACGCCGTCCAACTCAAACTCCTCTATTGTAATGGGTAGCGCGCTTGCAACACCTGACATTAAGGCAAGTGTTAGCAAAAACACAAATACGGATTTTATTAATTTCATTGTGTTTCCCCCTTAAAGTTTTTATAGCTGTAAAAAGTTCGGAGTTATATTTAAAGCTTTTGTTTATGTTAGTACTATTCAATAGCAAAAGAACCGAGAGCTTTATAAAACGTGTATGGCTTCTACCGTTAATGTCATATCTGGAATTTGAGGCCAAAGGGATTGAGTACAGATTAATATTAACCACACATGGTACTGTAAGAAAAGAGCCGATAGATGACCTGGATGCGATAGTGTTCGAGACAGGCCGTGTACCGCCAAATAGATTTGAAGCAGCTCTTAAGTTGGGCATAATGCCTGAACTCCAGAATTATATGGATACAATCACTGAAAAACCAATTCCAATATATTCTGTTGAGATAGCTGCCAGATGGAATTATCCTATTTTATACAATCCAACTGTAATTTCCCATCTTCTCAGCCGTTCTTTCCCGTCAGCTGCACTTTATGGGCTATGCAGTGCGCTAAGCCAAAATGTGCCTTCACTATACACTTTTCTTGTTGGAGGTATGGCTCTGCAGCTTTGGTTGCCTCTTATTTTAACTTTGGATAACAATAAAATCACAAAAATCGCAGGCAAAATCAATTCGTGTCTAAGCTTTATAAGCCAGTCTCCGATTGAAGAATTAAGAAACGCGAGCTGCGCCAGAAAAACAAAAAAAGGCGTTGTGCCAAAACTATTAAAAGACAACCCGAAAAAATTCCAAAAAAAATCGCCAAGAATTGGATTGATATACGGTGCAGCTCATAGCGGGATTAAAGAATGCCTGCTAAGCGATTTAAGGACAGCTATTACCCTTAATCTTAATCGGGTTTATGGCATCCCATTATTCTTCAGAAAAAAGGAATTAAATGATATTTATGAGTACAGGGTAGGGCAACCAAAAGGATGTTCTGGGGATATATGGGGAAGGTTTCCTTACGAAGTAAAAACTCACAAGTTTGAATGCCCGCTGTTTTCTTAGTCACTTATTGGTGGTAAAAACCAAAAGCTTTATAAAGGGCTGGTTTATCTATCTGCTAAAGTCAAACTTTTTCAATAAAAGTTTAAGGAGGCAAAAAATGGATAATAAACATAAAGGAACTTTAGCGCTAGGCGCTCTTGCGGTTGCAGGATGCGTTGACGGGCAAATGGTGCTATATGAAAACGGAGTGTACCATTGCTATAATGCAGGCAGAACAGCTGATAAGGATGCGATGTTCGCAAAATATGGATATATTCCTGAAGCGGCATACAGGCAAAAGCTGGCTGCACAGAAACAAACTGATGCTGCAAAGATAAGCCAGTTAGAAGCAAGTATCCTAGATGCTGATAACATGCGCAGTACCGCAGTGCAACGTGCTGAGGCGGCAAAAGCAGTTAGACGGGATGCTGGCCTAGGCATGATAGGAATCACTAGCGGACTTATCGCCTTAGTAGGGCTTGGATACGCAATTAAAAAGTGGATTTCACACCGATAAACTTCTAAAGCTTTATCGGATTTTTTTATTTTAATTTTGTTTCTTCTTTCTCGTTTCAAAAGTTATTTAAACTTTCTTCTTAAATCTGGTTTTGATGATTCGCAAAATCTTAATGACTGTTGTCGGCCATGTTGACCATGGCAAATCAAGCATTTTAGACCGCATTAGAGACACTTCCATTGTTGAAACAGAGGCAGACATGATTACCCAGGCAATTGGCGCCTCTGTTATTCCAATAGAAAAGATAAACCAGATTTGCGGAACCCTGCTCAAAACCCTGAAGATGGAAATTACTGTTCCCGGAATTGTGGCTATAGACACGCCAGGACACGCTGCTTTTACCCATCTTAGAAAAAGGGGCGGCAGTTTGGCGGATATCTCTGTAATAGTAGTTGATATTAACGAGGGCTTTATGCCACAGACAATAGAGGCAATAGAAATCCTCAAACAGTGCAAAACGCCGTTTATCATTGCAGCCAACAAAATTGACCTATTGCCAGGTTGGGCGGTTAGTGAAAACAAGACCCTGCTTGAAAACATAGGCCAACAAAAAGCAGAGGTGCAGAAACTGGTTGAAACAAAGCTTTACGAACTGGTTGGACAGCTTTTTAGCAAATTTGGGATGAATGCAGAACGCTTTGACAGGGTTAATGATTTTACCAAAACCATCAGCATTATTCCAGTATCGGCTGAAACAGGCGAGGGAATTCCCGAACTATTAATGGTGCTTGTTGGATTAGCACAGAAATACCTTGAAAATGACTTAAAATGCAACATCAAAGGCCCTGCTAAAGGCACGATTCTTGAGGTAAAAGAGGAACGCGGTGTCGGACAGGTTCTTGACGCTATAATCTATGACGGGCATCTCAAGACAAATGAAATAATTATTATTGGGGGTGTTGACGCCCCAATCGTGGCAAAAGTCAAGGCATTGTTTGAGCCAGCTCCCCTGGCAGAGATGCGTGACAAAAAAACAAAATTTAGCCAAGTTAAAGAGGTAACAGCTGCAACAGGTGTCAGAATTTCAGCAAAAGAGGCGGAAAATGCTATTTCAGGAATGCCATTTGAATCGGTTGGCAGCGAGGATATTGAAGCGGTTAAAGAGCGTGTTCAGGGTTTAGTGGAGGAGGTTGTAGTTGAAACTGATGGAAAGGGCGTTGTTGTAAAAGCAGACGCTTTGGGAAGCTTAGAAGCGCTGATTAATCTACTGCGAGAAAAAAATATTCCTATCAGGAAGGCCACTATTGGAAATATCACAAAAAAAGACATTGCTGATGCAGAAAGCAATATCCTCACCGACCCGCTTTTAGGCGTTGTTTTAGGGTTTAATGTTGCCTCGCAGGAGACAACATCCCCGGTTAAGGTTATTACACATGATGTTATATACCGGCTTGTTGAGGACCTTGAAAAATGGCAGAGCGCAAAGAAAAAGGCAATTGAGCAAAGCGAGTTTGCAACTATCACAAGGCCGTTTAAAATTGAGGCTTTAAGGGGCTATGTTTTCCGGCAGAATAATCCTGCAGTATTTGGGGTTGTTGTTCTTGAGGGGACTTTAAAATCAGGTATTCAGATAATGAAAGCTGACGGCAAAATCCTGAGCGAGATAAAATCAATCCAGTCAGAACAGGAAACTGTTGAAAAGGTTGAAAAGAACAGGCAGGCGGCTGTTTCTGTCCCGCATATTACAGTTGGCCGCCAGCTGAATGAGGGGAATATTCTTTATTCATTTATTCCAGAGGAACACTTCAGAAAGTTAAGGGAGTTTAAGCAGTTTTTATCCGATGGGGAAAAAGAGCTTTTAAAAGAGATTGCTGTAATCATGCGTAAAAATAATCCACTCTGGGGCATCTGAGTTTTTCCTCTGCAAAAAACAGCTCCTCAACAAACTGGCGCATAAATCTTGCTTCATAGCTATTAATATGGCAGTTTTTTCTGAGGAAGGATATCATTTCAAGGTCATTGATAAGATTCAGCTTCTGAATGAAGACACCTCTTTGTATGTTAATAGCCCATAATATAGTTTGGGTGCAGGAATGCCTGCGCCCAAACTCCCTTTTAAAGAGGGCAGGGAATATTTTTTGGGCGTTTTGATGAAGGTGAGGTGGGACATCAGGCATCCATTTGGGCCCGGGTCCCACACGCCCATTAGCTATAGAACCGTGCTTTTATAAATGGTTTATGAAGAGCGGGTAAAGAGGCATAATCCTAATCTTAAATACATAAAGTTTAAAAAAGCGGGTTTGTTCACTAATCCACAATGGTAACGGGAATTGTGGCGGGCCCAAGATGGTTCTTTGGAATTGATTCTGTTTTAGAGGCAGTTTCAATGCTAATCTGCCTCACTATTTTTGTGTTCAGCCTTAAGCTTTACAGGATTACCAAGGAGAGAAGACATCTTTATTTCAGCGCAGCATTTGGATTGCTTACCCTCGCATTTTTTGTTAGAAGCATTACCAATCTTGTTATTCATTTCAGGACAGTTTCTGACTGGGGGATGAAGCATCTGCCCCAGATGGTAGTAGCTAAGGGGATTTTGTCTGTTACAAAAATTTTCCTTTTAGGATATACAATCCATATAGCGCTGACGCTGATGGCGCTGGCGCTGCTTGTTGTGCTATGCCTTAAGATCGAGGATAAAAAACCTTATTTTCTTATGCTGATGATGATGTCTGTCCTGATTTACCTGTCCAACAGCTATTTTACCTCATTTTATCTGCTGTCCTTAATATTACTGGGGTTTATTACCTGCTATTACTTTCAGAATTTTTGGACAAAACGAAAAGCGGCAACACTACTAACCTTTATTGCGTTTCTGCTTTATACCTTCGCTCCTCTTGCTTTTCTTTTCCAAAAAATGTTTGGATTAGGCTACGCAGTTGCTTATATTCTACAGTTTAGTGGTTTTTTGACAATGCTGGCCGCGCTTTTGGTTGTTATCTTCAAAAAATGAACTCAAGGAGAAGCAAAATAGATATTGTGCATGATATCCTTAAGGCAATGCACGATAAAGGCGGAAAAATAAAGCCTACGCATTTGTTGTATAAGTCAAATCTTTCCCATAACAGAATGATGGAGTACATCAAAGAGTTAATCGGAAAAGGGCTTATTGCAGAGGAGAGAGAGGATGAAAAGATTAATTATACAATAACAAACTCCGGGCTGGAATTTCTCGCAAACTATAAGAAGCTCAAGGAGTTTACAGAGGCGTTTGGACTTTAGCGTATTTTCTTTTTGCCGGCTGCATACATATATGCCATCTCTTGCGCGAGTTTCTTAGTTTCTGCCTGCATGTATTCAAGCGCTAGCTGCGGCAGGGGTATATGTGTATAAAATCCGTGCTGAATAGCCTCAACATTTTTGCGGTAGACATCAGCAAAAAGTGTGTGCGCCTTTAAACAGAAATAGCTGTCTAAAACCCCAAAATCAACCTTTATTCTGTTATCAATCAGGTATTCTTCTACAAAACGCCTGAAGTCACCTAAACTCAAAAGAAATTCATTAAGCTCCTGCTCTGGATAAAACTCAATCAGCCTATTGCAGTACATCCTCACTTTTGAGGCTAAATCAGTGTTTGATTCTTTGTGCGTTGCCATCTTAGTGAGGATAAGCCGCCTGTGTTTTATAAAGCTGGCGGTTTTAATTTTTGAGAGATACTCTTACCACAGCTTTATAAGGAAAAACTACAACCCTAGTCAAAATGAAACTTCGGCAGCATGTTGAGGATTTTAAAGTAGAGGAATTAGCAATCCACAAAATTCTGCAGGAAAAAGAGCGGTATAAGATTTATTTGCTCGAAAAGAGGGGCATGGAAACACTCGCCATGCTTCGCTACCTGTCAAAAAAGAATAGTATCCCCTCAGCGGCATTTGGGATAGCCGGACTTAAGGATAAGCATGCACATACTCGCCAGTATTTTACAATACCCTCTGAGTTTGAGATTAAAACTCTTCGCGAGGAAAATTTCACTATAACCTTTCGGGGCTACCTCGAAAAAAAGATTAAAGCAGGGGACCTCACCGGAAACAGATTTGAGATTATTATTCGCGAGCTAAAAAAGGAGGAAACTCCAAAAATTAAGGCAGCTATAGACGACCTTAAAAAAATAGGCGTTCCAAACTATTACGATTCACAGAGATTCGGCAGCGTTGTTAACAATGTTTTTATCGCGCGTTACCTGATTAAGAAAGACTACGAAAAGGCGGTTAAAATATTTCTTACCCGCTACAATAAACACGAAAATAGCGGTGTAAAAAAAGAAAAAGATCTCATAAAAAAATGCTGGGATAATCTCGCGAATCTTGATATACAAAACAAGGCACTATCCAAAATTGCTTCGGCCTACAAAAAAACTAAAAGCTGGCTGGAAACATATAAACAAATTCCGCCGAGGCTTAGAGAGTTGTTTGTTTCAGCTTATCAGAGCTATTTGTGGAACGAATGCATTAAAATTGTCCTTAAGAAGAGAATTCCAAAAGAAAAGCTGTGCTCCTCAAAATACAAAGCAGGGAAACTTTTTCTATACAAAAACTTGAATGAAGAGGAGTACAATAAAATCCCCAAAACATTCAAAACAATAGGCAATGATACAAACTTTAGTAAGGAAGAGCAACATATTGCTGATAAAGTTCTTCGCAGGGAGGGCACTAAACAGCCGGAATTTGATATTCAGACAACCGGGAATTTCTTTAGAACTTATGAAAGAAATGTTATTGTAAAACCGCTTGAGTTCAGCTGTTCTGATTTTTGTGCTGATGAACTTAATACAAACAGGGAAAAGGTTTCTTTATCTTTCATCTTGCCAAAGGGGGCATACACCACGATTATTATAAAGCGCCTTTGCGCGCTTTAAACTTATCCTGAACTTTTGCATTGGCTATATAAAAATTAGGCAAAAGTTCAGGTAGTTAACTTTTGCAGAGTATAACAAATTAAAAGTGCAAAAGTTAACTTATCAAAAACTATAAAAAGCAGTTTATCCCTGTTATTTCCTATAATGAAAAAGAATACAACCCCAAAGCGCAGGTTATGGCGTTCATTCAGGCATACGCCTCATCTCAGGAAACAGAGGGATATCAATCTCCCTAAATGGAAGGAGTGCTGGAACCATTTCAACGAGAGAAGATTAGGCTGGCTTGAACATATTGTGGAAAGTTTAATCCCGTGGTTGGTGCTTCTTTTACTGTTTATTATACTTGGGGAGTTTAGCAGCTTTATTAATATCTTTGGATGGGAGTGGATGGAGAGGATAACCTTATTCTTTGAGCATAACAAAACAGTTATAGCGCTTATTGATAATGTAATCATTGCATTTTTTGTTCTTGATTTATACTTTAATTTTTTTAAGAAGGCAACATTCTGGAGTTTTTTAAAGTCATCATTTATTGATATAATCGCAATTGCCCCTCTTGGGCTCATTTTCAGAATTAGTGAACTTAGTGAGGCCCAGTCAATACTCCATATCGGCGCTGACATTGAAAAAGAGGCGGCAAAAACACTTAGAGAGGGGGAGATTATCGCAAAGCTTATCCAAACAGAGGAGCTTGCCAAGGCAACACAACTAAGCAGGGGTGCACGCGCAGTCAGGGTTATAGCACGGCTTCCAAGGATTTTAAGACTTTACAGGATTTTTGATTTTTTTAACAGAAAGAGGTTGGCTAAAAAATCAGCCAAGAGATAAAAGAAATAATATTTAGGTTAATCCCCTCCAGTTCTTAAGCGCAATCTCATAGCGTTCTATATTGCCTGTGTCAAACCATTGGCCAGCGAATGGAAACCCGACCAAACGCCCCTGTTCTGCTATTTTCGGGAAAACATCCTTTTCAAGCATTGAATATCCATCTCCTGGGATAAGGTCAATAATTTCCGGTGTCAGAATATAAAGCCCGGAGCTTATCAATTTGCTTGGGGCATCCTCTTTTTTTGGCTTTTCCACAAATCTCAGAATTTTATTTCCGCTTAAGTCAGCAACACCATAAGCAGATGGGTCATCTACGGTTGTTAATGCTATTGTGACTAACGCCCTGTTTTGCCTGTGGCACTTATACATTTCCTGCAGGTTTACATCCTTTAATTCGTCGCCGTTTGTCACAAAAAATGGCTCATTAAACTGTTTTCGCGCTTTTTTTATTGGGCCTGCAGTTCCAAGCGCTTCATCCTCTTCAATATAGCTGATGTTGATTCCAAATCTTGAACCATTCCCAAAATATTCTTTTACCTTTTCTTTCAGGTAGCCAATTGATAATGTTATGTCTGTTACCCCATACTTTTTGAATAGCTCAAACAGGTGCTCCACTATTGTTTTTCCCTGAATTGGAATAAGGACTTTTGGAATCTCATAGGTAATCGGCCTTAATCGCGTGCCCTTGCCGCCGCAGAGAATGAGCGCTTTTCTAGGAATCTGGCCGCCAAGCGCTTTTCTTAACAGCACAGAAATTGCATGCGACCTGTTTTGTATTTTGTTGTTGTCAATAATAGCGTCTATATCTTGAATAATATTATCATCCAGTGTTATTGTTATGCGCTCCTTCATGTTGGTGTTAGTTAAATGTTGATGGTATTTAAATTTTACGAATTAGTATGACTAAATATGAAAAAGTTTATATACTTGTTGTAACAAAGTATGACTTTATCATACATGAGGTGATAGGCAATGGCAATTAACATTGGAATTAACGGCTATGGCCGTATCGGAAGAATTCTAATAAGACAGCTCATCAATAGCAATAAGTTTTACGTCGGGGCGATTAATAGCCGTTCTGGTGTTGATGAGTGCCTGCTAAAATATGATTCAGTATTCGGGGTTTTTTTGCCTGATAAAATAAAAAGCGAGGGTGGCAAACTCTGTATTGGGGAACAAAAGATTGATATCCATCAGGAGACTGACGCTGCAAGAATACCATGGAACAGTTCAATTGATGCGGTTGTTGACTGCACTGGAAGCTTTAAGACTTATGATGACCTTTCCAAACACCTCCGTAATAATGTTAGAAAGGTCATTCTAAGCTGCCCTCCAAAAGACGATAAAATCCCAATGTACATCCCGGGAGTTAATGCACAAAAATATTCTGGTGAACCAATTATTTCCGCAGCAAGCTGTACAACAAACGGCCTTGCCCCTATCCTAAAGGTTTTAGCCGACAACTACCCGCTTAAGTCAGCACATGTAACAACAGTTCATGCAGTTACCCAAAGCGACAATCTGCTTGATGGCTCCCACAAAAAAGAGAAAAGAATGGGTCGTGCAGCAATGGCATCCATCCGAGAAACATCAACCGGTGCGGCAAAGGCAATCACAAAAATATTCCCTGAGCTAAAGGGCAGGGTTTTTGTCAACGCTTACCGGGTTCCAGTGCCTGATGGCTCTTTGTTGGATATAACTGCAGTGTTTGACAGTGAGATAGCTATTGGTGATATTAAAAACCTGTTCCGGCAGTATGAAGCAGGAGACATGAAGGGCCTGCTTGCAACAACAACTGACCCAATTGTGTCATGCGATTGCATTGGCAATCCTAACTCAGTCATAATCGACCTTAACTCTATCCAGAAAACAGCTGAGAAAACGATTAAGATAGCGGCATTTTATGACAATGAATGGGGCTATACAGCAAGGATAGTGGATTTGTTAGGCATTGTATTCAATAAAAAATTATAAATAATTTTTTAAGCATATAAAATATTTTATATGCAAAGAAAAATAAGGAGGTTAATAAAATGGCAGAAGACGATTATGCAGACCAGAACACACATATGGCGCAGCAGGAGCTAAATAGCTTGCTGGGGTTGATGAGGCAAAATCATAAAATGTATGCCCAGGAGATAGACCCTAGAAAGATTGAAGAAACCCTGCTTGTGGTTTATCGGGAGGATGCGTCAAAAGCATTTTTTGCGAGCGCTGGAATACACACCCATGGGGATTTGGCAAACCTGCTTGCAGAAATCAGCGGGAATAAAATTGCTGAACGGGAATTAAAGACCCTAGAATGTCTCTTAAACCTGAAACAGCGTGCTGACTGCCCGTGGCTAAAGTGCGGGTATGACATGACACAAATGTAAATCTTTATAAGCTCGTTTTTCCTTATTTTTTTTATATGGCAAACGAGCGGCTTAAAATACTAAACAGCAAAGAAATCAAGGCAATAAACACAGCTATGTTTGCGCAATTCGGCTGCTGCTTTGGCAGTTTTGTTTTTCTCGAAAATGCCAAACAGAAAATATTTATTACAAACATGGCACTCTCAAAAATTGACCTAGACCAATTAAGGGTTAACTCCATAGGGCTGTATGTTGGCGAGTTTAAGGATAACAAAATGAGGCTAAGCATTGAAGGGGCGCAGCTGATAGCATCAAATGCTGAAAAGAATATTCTTGAACTTGATGAGGCACAGTCAAAAACATGGATGGCTGGCCTGGATATTCCGGTCACAAAATCCGGTTTTGCAGCCGGCGAGTTTATTATCCTAAAACATAAAATGGATGTTTTTGGCTGCGGGAAATTTAATGGTGAAAAGATTTTCAACTATATTCCAAAAGAAAGAAGATTAAAATTAAACACTCCCAGTTAACTCCCAGATTCTATCGCCAACATAATGTACAATCTTTATCATCTCACCGGCTTTCAGCTTTGCAATATCCTCACCAGCGTAGAGAGCTATGCCAACGGCAAATGGCTTATCCCATTTTTCGTTTGAAACACAAACAAACTCGTTTTGTTTGATTGAGCTGTCAAATCTTCCGATGCTTGGCCTTAAAACCGCCAGCTTTTCCTTAACATAGGGGATTGCCTCATTTTCAACATAAACCTTTTTCAGAAAGTTGTAATCCAACAACGTTTGTACAGTAGGAACAAGCCTTTTGATATAGTAAAACCATGCAGGCCTGTTGTCAATTAGTATTATTTCATTATCTATAATCTCCACCCTTGAATTTGGTCGGATAAATCCGTCAAATCCATAAGCCCGTGCAATAAACTGGTTTAGCTGCCAGCTATCGCTCTTAGTCATCTCCTGCTTCATAAAGAGATACTATGAACCATGCTTTTTTAATATTTCGGGTTTTGTTTTTTTTATAACCCAAAGCATCCGCAAGCTTTAAAAGTAATTTCCCTTTTGGATATCTAAAATCAGGGGGTGTTTATTATGCCAAGGGATTTTCAACCAATTTTTATACTGCCGGAGGGAACTACAAAAACCACTGGCAAGAATGCCCAGCGGGTTAATATCGAGGCTGCGAGAATGGTGGCAGACCAGGTTAGAACAACACTTGGCCCGAAAGGAATGGATAAAATGATTGTTGACAGCCTTGGTGATATTACCATCACAAATGATGGAGTTACTATTCTCGAGGAAATGAATATAGAGCATCCGTCGGCAAAAATGATTGTTGAGGTTGCCAAAACCCAGGATAAAGAGGTTGGCGACGGCACAACAACCGCAGTTGTATTGGCGGGTGAGCTGCTTAAAAATGCACAGGTTTTACTTGACCAGAATATCCACCCTACAATAATTATAAGAGGCTATCGGCTTGCCGCTGAAAAAGCAAATGCAATCCTTAACAAGATTGCCGAGCATGTTACAATCAAAGATGTGGGCATTCTAAAAAATATTGCTATGACTGCAATGACCGGAAAGGGTGCCGAGGTTTCTAAGGAGTTTCTTGCAGATATGGTTGTTAATGCGGTTATTAATGTTGCGGATATAAACAACGGGGTAGTCAGTGTAAATTCCGAGCACATCAAACTAGAAAAAAAGGTTGGTGCAGGAGTGGAAAATACTGAGCTTATTAAGGGTGTTGTACTGGATAAGGAAAGAGCACATAGTTCAATGCCGGTTCAGGTAAGAAACGCCAAAATCCTGCTTTTAGATGTCCCAATTGAGGTTAAAGACACTGAAACAGACGCTAAAATCTCAATCACCGACCCTAATCAGATGCAGGCTTTCCTGGACCAGGAGGAGAGAATGATTAAGGATAAGGTTGAGGCTGTCCTTAAGAGCGGTGCAAATGTGGTGATATGCCAAAAAGGCATTGATGACTATGCCCAGTATCTTTTAGCAAAGAACAAAATCTATGCAGTGAGGCGCGTTAAAAAGTCAGATATGGAGGCGTTAGTGAGGGCAACTGGCGGCCAGATAATTTCTAACCTGCGGGAAATATCAAAAGAGGATTTAGGTAAAGCCGGGCTGGTAGAGGAAATCAAAGTAGGGGATGAACAGATGTCTTTTGTTAGGGAGTGCGAAAACCCTAAAGTAGTCACTATTCTTGTCCGGGGCGGAACAGAGCATGTTTCGGATGAGGTGAAACGGGCATTAGATGATGCAATCGGCGGTGTAGCGGTCGCTTTAGTCGAGGGGAAGGTTGTAGCAGGTGGAGGGGCGGCTGAAATTGCCCTTGCAAAACAGCTTAGGGATTACAGCACAAGCTTAAGCGGCAAGGAGCAGCTTGCGGTTCAGGTTTTTGCAGATGCTATTGAGGTTATTCCAAGAACACTTGCGGAAAGTGCCGGCTTAGACCCGATAGACAAGCTTGCTGAGCTGAAAGCAGCTCATGAAAAGGGCCTTAAATGGGCGGGAATTAATGTTTTTAGCGGCAAGGTTATGGACAGCTGGAGGGAAAATGTTATTGAACCACTAAAGATAAAAACCCAGGCAGTTACGTCCTCTTCTGAGGTTGCAATGATGATATTACGGATAGATGACGTTATCGCCGGAGGCAGCGGCAACAAAATGCCGGCTATGCCGCCTGGAGGAATGGGCGGGATGGGAATGCCTCAGGGAGACTACTAGCAATTTCTTATTTTTTTTATTCTTTAAAACAAAACGTTTAAATACCTTAAAATCTGTTTTACATATTCTAAAAGAGGTGCTATATGGATATGGCAAGAAAGGAGACAGAGCCATTTGAAAATCCTGTTAATGATGATTACGAGCTACTTCCGCATAAAGATATTCTTGAGCTGAAGGAGGAGCTAAAAAAGTTAAGGGCGCTGCCGTCAGAAAAGACGCTGCAGATTTCAATGGTTGAGCTTTCCGGCAGGATTAACAGGCTTATTGATATCTTTGAGGAGGCAAAGGAGATGATAAAAGCCGAGGAGGGCGCTTTGACATTTCAGGAAAAGATGAAACCTCTTCTTAACAGAATGGATAAAGTGCTGGAACAAAATTCTCAGATTGCAGAGGGGGTTGTAGCCATTGCTGACATGGTCAATGAGCTTAAGGATATGCTCGGCGGTGCGCCGCAAAAAAGGACATTATCATTTAATGATTTTGGCCCGTCATCGCCTCCTGAGCCAATGCCAGGGTTGGAATCTGGAATGGGCATCCCACCACCACCATCTGAGGATTAGGCTATATGAGTTTTGAAATTGACCGTGACAATCTTCTGACATACTTTGGCTATGCTGTAAAATCTTACACCAAATTTAAGGAAAGAGGAACGCTAAGGGAAAAACTTGCCAGGCAGCTCAGGGAGCTAAGAGAGCTTAAGCCTGATGCTGAATTCAGGAAAAAACTTGCTGAATTAGAGGAGCGCATCGCTAATGTTATTGATAAAGAAAGGCAGATTCTTACAAGGCAAAAAAAAGAAACTGGCCTGCAGAACCGGCTTAAAAATCGCATGGCAGAGCTTGAAAAAAAACTGACTTATTTTATTGAATTTCATAAACAAAAAAGGCCGGAAATTAAAATCGGGAATAAAACAAAAGAAAGGCAGATGCTAGTGCTGGCGCTGAAAAAGCAGATAGCCGCAACATTATTAATGTGCGCTAAGCTTAAAAAATCTAAGAACTACCCTGCCAAAGAACTTGCAAAAATAGAGGGGCGGCTTGCAGCACTAAAAGAAAAATTAAAGAAGATTCCGGGCTTATAAGTCCTTTCCCATTACTGTCTTTCTTCCATTCGCATCTGCTCTTCTGCATGCTGTTTTTATTAGCTCCTCAACTCTCTTGTTTAATTCTTCTGCAAAATCCGCGGAAACATTAAATTCTGCGGCGACATCCTTTATCTGCGATTTCACAATTAACATGGTTTCACCCAGCTAGAGAGCTGATTTTCTATTTAAAATAGTTTTGGTTGAGATGGCTAATTCTAAACACTGGATAGGGAATTTACGGTTCCGCCCTTATTTCCATCATCTTTATATATTTGCCATTCCCTTTAGCGGTTATGCCTGCAAAAACATTATGGGAAATTCTGGTTCCGGCAAATTCAAATGATGGCATTGAATACAGTTTAGAGCACCACAAAGAGTGGGATACAAAAATCAGGGAGCTGGCCGGAGGGCTTACGATACTAAGAACAACCAAAGGGCAATGGATAAATCCTGACGGCAAAACAATGTCTGACAGAATGATACCGGTGAGGGTGTTATGCACTGAAGAGGAGATTAATAATATTATTCAGCTGACATTAAGCCACTATAATCAGGAGGCAGTGCTCGCGTATCAAATTAGCTCTGCTGTTAAACTTGTTTATAGGAACAGCTCTCAACAACAGCCGGCAGACAAACAATAAAAATGGCGGCAGTAGCTATTTCTTTGGTGATGTTTATCATCTTGGTTGTTATGATATATTCAGCTGAGAAGCTTCCATAATTTTAAACCGACACTTTTTAATACAGGATTTACCATAAAATCAGCTATGGTAGAAGTGTGGTTTTCGCTCTTTGCAGATGTTGAGGAGGAGCTAAGCAAAGGCAGGGAAACAGCGGAACAGCTTAAGGCTATCGGCAACAAGCTAAAGAGCAGGTGTGAAAATCTTGCAAAGGCGGTTATTGAGCTTGAGAAACAGGGATGGGTGTGGGAGACAAACTTTAAGTATGTTATTCTTATAAAGAATATCTCTGAAAGGCAGGCAACAAAAGAGCTTAAAAAATCAGGCATCGATATGAATCTGGTGCAGTTTAATATCCCCCTCTAAAACAGATTATTGCGTAAACCAGAAATTAAGGCAGCTATCTTCTTTTGAGTCCAGCCGTGCAAAGGCAATTCTTTCAAGCTGTACAATGTCCCCGACCTCAATATGGCTCATTGCAGCCTCGCCAAGACCCTCTTTTACTGTTCCGTCCGGCATATACAGCTTAACATTTATAAGCTTCTCTGAAACAGGGAGCCAGTGAATTATTTTATCCCCTCCTGCTTTCCATTTGAGGTAGTCCAAAGAGTCAAAAATAAATTTGCGCTTTTCTTTTTTGAAATTCAGGCAGTCCATAAGCCTGTAAAGCTTGTTTTGCTTTAGTTCTTTGTAGTCGGTTTCTGAAATATAAAAATCAGTGGCTGTATCAAACTTTCTCCCGCCCTTAATATTATCCGGGTGCAGGTCAAGCTCAATTTTCTGGGGCGGAGCATTTACCGTCCTGATTTTTTTTGGCTTTGGAACAAAGAAGAATCGTTTCGCTTTCGAGTCTATTATCTCTTTGTTGTAAAAGTGCAGCCCCTTAAAAAACTCGCCCGCACTCACCTTTTTGTCAACCATTGTCAGGCCCATGGACAATGCAAAGTTTGCAAATGCCCTTGGCTGGTAGCCCCTTCTTTTTAGAGCTGGCAAAAAGGGCAGTTTTATATCGTCCCATCCGGCATATTTTCCCTCCTTTATTGCCCTTCTTGTTGCTGATGCGCTTAATCTAAGCCCCTCAAAATTAATCTTGCCGCTATGTAAAAATTCAGGCGGCCTCCACTTAAAATAATCATAGATATACATTTGTTTTTTGGTGTTATCAAAATGATCCTTGCCCCTTAGGACATGCGTAATCCCAAGCTCATGGTCATCTATTGCAACTGCAAAATTCATTAAAGGCCATACCTTATATTTGTGTTTTTGCCTGGGATGTTCATCTGAGTTAATGCGCAGCAACGCAAAATCCCTTAATGCCGGATTTTTATGCCTGATGTCGGTTTTTAGGCGGACAACAGCATCCCCATCCTCAAATTCTGTGAACATCTTATGCCAGTCGCCAATATTCTCTTTCTGGCCCTTGCTTCTGCAGGCGCACGGCGTCTGTTTTGCGTGCAGCTGCTTGAAGTCCTCTGCAGGACAGGTGCAGACATAGGCATGCCCCTCCTCAATCAGCTGCAGGGCGCGGGCATAATAACTTTCCATCCTGTCAGACTGTATAACCACCTCATAAATATTATTTTTGGTAATCCATTTTGCATCCTCTTCAATTAGTTTGTACGCAGTTATATCAATATTGCTGGAGTTAGTATCTGCAATTCTTATGACAAGCTTACCATTATACCTTCTGCAGTATTCTGAATTCAAAAGAAGAGGGTAAGCATGGCCGATGTGCAGCGCTCCTGAGGGTGAGGGTTCAAACCTCATAACAACATTTTTACCAATGTTTTGCAGAGGTTTTAATATCTCTTTTGGTGCATACGTTTTTTCCTCCAAAAGCTCGGGCGCAATCTTTAACAGCAACTTTTTTTGGGCATCCAATCCCAAACTGTTTATTTCAGCAGCAATCTCATCCGCAGTCTCTGCTATTTCTCTTGCATCCTTTCGCCAGTCAGGATATTCTGCCAGCACTTTGCCAATAACATTTTTCGGGTTTGCTTTTCCCCCAAATCTCACGGCATTTTCAAGAGCATATTTTTCAATAATCTTTTTTTTGTTCACGCGGGTTATGGTATGAAATCACTTTAAATAGTTTTTTATGTTGGATAACCTTAAATATTAAGTTTCAGAAAGCTTTTTAAGCATGCAGCATTTTTTAACCTAAAAATAGGAAACCAAAAATGACAAACTCGAATCCAGAGGGCGAGGATACTTCATACGATTACAGGCCGCCACATTTTCCTGATAATAATAGCTCTAATCTGGAGGGAATAGTCACAAAAGAGGAAGATAAAGAAACAAAGCCCTTTAATCCCTCCCTTTCCAGAATAGTTTATGAAATGGGCAAAAGGACTGTAAAGACTGCAGTAAAACAGCTAAACCCTTACTGTGATACAGTTGCAGGAGCATTAGTGGCTTTTGCCGCTGTTAATCTTGTGCCATACGCAATGCCAACTGCTATAAGGCAAATATCTAACTGCAGGAGTACACTTAGCGAGTTACTTGACTCTAAATTGTCTCTATCTTCTATAGTAGGTTTATGTGGACAGGTTACTGCTTATTTTTTAATTATTTATGGGCTTGATGAGAAGCAGGGCCATCCTGAGGTGCTTCTTATTCCGGTTGCAACAAACACACTAAGCTTATTGTATGAAGCAGGAAGAGGCGTGTACAAAAAAGGCCTGAAGATAAAGAACGAGCTTATTGCCGAGCATAAAGAAAAGGTACAGCATTAAAATATTTACTGGCAAATTTTTCTGGAGGGTTGCATTGAAAGATTATCGTGCTAGTTTATGCGTATTCTGCCCGCTCTGGTCTTACAGACTGATTTTTTTCTCCCCTCACCTGTGCGGGGAGAAAAAATCATCCAAGCTTGGCTTGGATAGAGCGGGCGCGACAGCTGAACTTTTTAATACAATTTTCTAATACAAAGATATTTAAATTATAGTTTAGAAGTTTAATGTTATGGTTCTTTTCATGAAAGCTTTGGCAAGGGCGTTTAGGATATCGGGCCGGAAGTTTAGCCTCTATCTTCTTCCCATTATGATGGATGTACTTTTTCTTATTCTTTACGGAATGATTATGGGCGGGATATTCAAGAAAGCAATGTTTTACCTGGTGCAGGTTGGGTATATGAGCCTGCAGCTTTATAACGAAACAACAAACCTGAGCTTGTTTGACATTGCGCTGGGTTTTCCTGAAACCAGAATTTTGTCGGTGAAAATCATCTTTCTTTTATTTATGACAGTTGCGCTAATCTTTTTCGCCTACTGTTTTACGCAGGGCATTGCATGGGCGAGAACAAAAGATGCTTTTAAGAAGACAAATACAAAAAAGTGGATGCATCTGTTTTTTAGGCTTAACCTATTTTGGTTTGGCCTATTTGTTTTATATAAGGTGGTCCTGCTGGTGGTAAGGTTAAGCGAGGTTTTGGCCAGAACAAAAACAAAGCCATTTTTTGAGTATATTTTCCTGCTTGGCTTTGCATATTTTGTTTTTCTTTCTTACGTCTTGCTAAAAGAGGATAGCAAAATATGGGGTACAATTGGGTTAGCGGTTAAAACTGGCATTGCTAAATTTTACTATATTCTCCCTATATGGATTGTGTTTGCTTTGGTGATGATTAGTTTTGATTATTTAATCAGGGTAATTACACCTCAATTTCCAAGAGTGGCTTTAATAGCCGCAGTAATTTTTCTGCTGCCAGCACTAACGTTTGGCCGGCTTTATCTTCTTGCAGGTGTTGAAGAGCTTGAAAAAAAATTATGAATTTCTTGCGGTTTTGAATATTATTAAAAAAAACCCCCTACTTTATATTAAGCTGGTTTTGCCGAGCTTATTTTTATGGCTGGCGCTTTTTGCATTCTCGAATAGTGTTGGTTCTATTGCACGGGACTTGGTTTGGAACAGCTCAACTTTCTTTATGCGCATTGCCATTGGGTTGGCGATGTTCCTTGCTTTTTTGTTAGTGCCACCTCTTGTTTACTCTTTTTTTAAATTTATTATTTTACGTGAACTCAACACATTCTTCTGCGGCCAGAAACCATCTTTCACACTATTTTGGAGATTTTATATCTGCAATCTTGTTATATTTGTTTTCCTGAACGCTATGTTCATCCTCTGGATGGTTATTGCTTTGGGTGTTAATAACCCCTTATGGTTTGAGGTTTATGCAATAGTTACTCTGGCTCCAATTGGATTTTTTGCATACAGCTTTATTAATATCTTTCATTCTATTCTGATTAAGAGAAACAGCGCCAAAGCAGTAAGAGAGGCATTAGCATTCACCTTCTGCCATGTTAAGTCGTACGCTGGCTTTATTGTGCTGGATGTTATTATTCTAACCCTGTTTTTGGCTGTTTGGTATGCTGCAACCAGGATTTTATTTCCAGCTACTATTGAAGTATACCAATCTTATGGCTATTTTATCTTTTTCTCAATCTTATTCTATTTTAGCCTAGCAGTGGTTTGCGGCCTGAACCAGATTTATTTTTACCGTAAAGTGCTTAGCTGAATGCCAGCCTAAAAAGAAAGTTTTATATATCCTAAAATCCAGTTTATTAGTATCACATGAGGTGATAGACCATGAAGGAAAAAGAGTCATACGGATTAATACTGTCTTCTATAGTTGCTGTTGTAGCTTTAGTCGGCTTGGTTGTGCTGTTCAGCAAAGCAAGCACTACAGGCGCTTTGTTGACATATCCGGATGAGTGCACAGCTAGCGGAGGACAGTGGGCTAATATGGAGATAGAGGGCCCTGACGGTAGGATGCAAACAGCGCTGCTCTGCGTTTCAGGACAGGAAGCTGAAAGACCATATGCAACTACTGGTGATACAGAGAGCAATTACCGGTGACACAGACTGGGCAGACGTGCAATAATTAAAAATTATCCTCTATTAAAATGGAAAAGTACGCTTTTTTTATTTTTATTATTGTAGCTTTGTTCGGGTTAGTTGGCCTTGTTTTTAATTCTGGCCGGGTGAATCCAACAGGAGCGGTATTTTTATCAGAGCGCATATGCGGACCTGGCGCTACTATGTTTTTGTATGATGAAAAAGATTTAGCTGACGGCTATTTTAAGCCAACAGTTGTCTGTATTAAAGGCAATAGAATTCCTGCACTAAGGGGCAGGTTTATACTGGGTGAGGAAAATGCTGATAAATTTGACGCATTTAGGTCTGACCCTTACAGATTCCAAACATATTAAGGCGCAAACATGAACAGAATTATTTTGATGGTAATAAGCGCAGTTGGGTTAGTTGCCCTGTTTAGCCTGATTAATGTTTATAATTTGACAGGAATGGCGAGTCAAAGGCATATTTTCTTAAGCGAGAGTATATGCGGCGATGCAGACAGCATTCCGGTAATATCCAAGGTTTCAGGCCCTGGCAGGCCGCACACATTCATTTATGAATGTATTCCACGCGGAGAGAAGATAGTTGTTCCGACAGGCAAGTTCAATCTTGATGAAAGGCAGAAGACAAGAAGAAATAATTATTATTATATTCATAAACCTGAAATAAGGTAATAAGTCTATCATTACAATTCATCAAAACGAAAGGTATTTAAATTAAAAAATCAAGTTTATTATTAGAAAAATTAATCTAGCCGAGGTGATTAGATGAAAAAAAATAAGGATCATGGACTGCTGATTGCTTCAATGGTTGCAATAGTTGCTATTGTTGGGCTTGTGATGATGTTCAGCAATGGAACAACCGGAGCAGTCAACTTTGGGACATGGGAAAAAAGAGCGGACCAAACACAGTGCTATTTTAGCGAGGGAAAAATGCTGTGCGCCAATCCAGTAACTGGTGAGGAATATGAATCCACCGGCACTTTTGACAAAGAGGATGGCAAGGTAGATATTTTCCAGCCAAGCGGTGTACAAGGAAGCAGAACATTTGGCAAGGAAGAAGCTCCTGACACATCAATAGCTACACCATAATTTTTTTGTTTTTTATAGGTTTATTATGAGGCAGGAAACTAAAAATTTGGCGGTTATGCTTTCTATCTGTTTAATTGCTATTCTTAGTTTGATGCTTTCTGGCGTTGCAACAGGCGCTTACGCTTACGCAAATGTAGTATGCAGCCCAAAATACAGCGAGGCATCAGGCCAGTATCATACTGAATGCTATTCAGTAAAAGATGCTATGAACCCATTTTGGGGACGTGAGGACAGGGGAGAGGCTGGATTTTTTCCACAGCAGGAACAGACACTAAAT
>CAZGZA010000007.1:31942-33470 GCA_964529655.1 uncultured Methanosarcinales archaeon
GGCTGGCAGAAACAATGGTATCCTCGCGAAAAGGTTATTTATTATTACAATAACCCCGTATTGGTAAGCTACAAAGATTCCGGCATTGGAACTTTTGGTAAAGAAACAAAAGATTAAAAAAATGACAAAAAAAAGCAAGTTGCGCAATATAAATTTAAGCATTACTATCTTGATTTTAGTGAGTTTGGCTGCTGTTGGAAGCTTGTTTTACATGAACTCAACTTATTCCGGAATGGTCATTAATACAGATATGGTCAGCCTTGAAAAACAGCTTTGCCCTGACAGGCTTTATCCATTACCGGTTTTTACCGAGGAGATTGGCGCAAACGGCAATGAAATTATAAAATGCGTTTCAGGCAAAGAGGCAATTGATGCCCCTGGCGGATTATTTGCAAACAGAAGGGTTGGCGGAAAACATACTCTTAATGTTCCTGAAGCGTATAAATAATGGGCGTAATATTTGTTCAGTCTGATTTTCTCGGCAGCAGAAAACTATAGTTCTAACCTTTTTAATATATCCAATAGAATACCATCTCTTAACCCATTATTTCCGATGTCACTTTTAACTTCAATTCTATCACTTGTGGGATACCATTTCAGGATTAGATGGCATACATCCCTTTCATGCGGCTCGCTTCTGTCTTCACCAGCACCAATTTGCATTCTTAAGAAGGTTTCAATCAGGCTGTATTGACTGCGTTTATTTACATCCCCAAAAATTTTAAAGTTATTCTCTTTTAGGTTATATTCAATCTCCATAGTAAGATGGTCTAGGTGCATTTTATCTCCCCCCAATATGTTTGAGAAAACATTGAAAACTTATAAATGTTTCTGCGCTGCTGCTGAGAAAATTCCTCCGAGCTTTGGCTTCAGAGAAAAGAACAGCGCTGCGAATATTATTAAAAAGTGCGCAGGATAACCCCTCACCTTTGTGTGCACTTTTTAATCCCACAAAATCGCAATTAAGTGAGGGGCATAAAACTCCGGGCTTTAGCCAGTATAAGCTCCGAGCAGCGATTTTGTGTTATTCTCGTCATTTCTCCGAAAATTGAGTAAGATTTTTAAAGTCATTTTCTCACTATTTTTATATAAGTGGTTGGGTTATGGTGAAGATAACATCTGAGTTTAGAAACCAATGCAAAACCTATATTAGATATTCCAGGCAAAGCAGTTACTGCTACCGAAGTGGTTGGGTTAATATCTTTTCTGCCTTTGGAGGTTTTTTTATTGTTGCACTGTACGGCTTTCCGCTGGAATTCCGGGATTTATTGGTTTATATCGGCTACCTTGGCTTTTTGCTAAACTTAATCTTTGCCTACCTCCACTTCAGGAGATACCATCTGCTGCAAAAGGCTGTAAAAAATAGAAGGTAAGAAACCGACAATTATTAATAAGAGTATAGCTAAACAAAACAGATGGTGCTCTTAAGCCGGACAACACCAGTAGGCGGTATCCCGGTAATTAAATCAGAAGGGCAGTTGCTAGCTGCCAGACACCTCCTGAAAAGCCAGGGTAGCTATTCTTATTC
>CAZGZA010000008.1:0-28159 GCA_964529655.1 uncultured Methanosarcinales archaeon
TAATTGGCTGGTTTGGGGAAAGGCTGCTAGTTATTTTATAGTAATCCTCAGCATTCAAAACTGGAATATTATTAATTGAGATAATAACCTCTCTTGATGTAGGGGCTACATTTGGTTTTGGATTTTCTATCCCAGCCAAAGCTGCTGATGAGTTGCTAAGGACATTTCTTATTGCAGCCCCATCACTCCAAAATTGAGGGTGCACTGCAACAATTGCAAGAAGCAATGAAGCTAAAACTATAACAACCCTCCAGTTTGTTGCCATCTCAATCAACTCTTTTTTCATTTGTGTCTGGCCTCTTTTTTCTCAAGATAATAGCGTAGAATGCCTGCATTTTGTATCCAGGTCATTACAGTATCAACAATCAGCCCAATAAAGAGTATTAACATAATCTGAAAAATGGTGTCAGAAATAGTCAAAAACATGGAGATAACCAATGCAACCAAAACAGCGCTTAAAGCAGTGGCTGTCATTAAAAGGCCTGTCTTGATTGCAGAGTAGGTTCCATCCAGAATTGTGCCATCCCGACGCCTTAAAACTCTGGAGGTTAGCAAAATATCTGTATCAACAGAGTAGCCTATTAACATAAGCAAAGCAGCAACACCAGATGTGCTTAACTTCAGCCCTGTCAGATTAAATATTGCTAATGTAACCAGGATATCAGAGGCAGCGGCAAGAATAACCGCTAAACTTGGTATCGCAGTCCTAAAGGTAATAAAAACAACAATAGCCATAAAAAGAAAGGCAAGGATTAGTGAACGGAATGTTTCCCTGAAAAAGCTTTTGCCTAGAGCAGAGCCAATTTGTTCAACATTATAGTCATTCTTTGAAAGGTTTTCAAACTTCTTTTTTAACTCAGAAATAAGGCTGTCAACATCAATGTCTGCTGCCTCAATTATTATCCCTTTTGCATTTGTGAACGCTCTTACTGACAGGTCGCTTTTCGGAAAAACTGACCTTAATTCCTGGTCCAGTTTAAAGATGTCATAGCTTCTTTCCGAGATTGTAATGGCAACCCCTCCTTTTAGGGTGATGCCCTTATTGATAAAATCCCCTGTTAAAGCAACCTGGCTGATAATTTGAATAATTGCAAGCAGAATGATAATATTTGGGATTAAAAGCAGCAGTTTGTAGTGCTTATCATAAACATGTGAGAGTTTATTTAAGAGCTTTGACATTTGACACCCATGATTACTGAACCAAATAGTTGTTATTTAAAAATATAATGTAATTTGTCAGTTCAGCCGATACTAAAGCTTAAACAAAGTACGATGCAAGCCCGCTTATTAAAGTGGCTCCGTCAAAGCCGCTGATTGGAATCATATTAAATACAAAAAGGAACAGGTTTATTTTTTTTGTTAGTGCTAGCATTACAAATGTTGTATGTTTTAATTGTTTTTTGTACTTTAAGATTAATCCAGCTGTTGAAAAAAGTATGAGATTCATTAGAGGCCCTGCGCCGGCTGTGAGCGCGCTTTGAAGCCCTGTAGAGGATGAAATGCTGACATAGCCTGGAACAAAGAATATGAATCCGCCTAATAGCTTTAGTATGACCCCTAAAAAAAGCCAGCTATAGGCTGCATGAAATGTAGCGCTCAGACCAAAGGAAAGCGCAACAAACTTATGGCTTAGCTCGTGCAGGATAACTGCGGGCGCGGTAATCATACAGGCAAGCTTGAAGCTTTCCCAGTCAAATCTTCTGGTTGTGTAGATAATTTCAACAGGTTTTGTCAGGTAGGCCTTAAAGTGGTCCATAAAAATGTAGCCTACGATTGCCGTCATAAAAAGCATATCAAAAAGTTCAGCGAGTGTAATCATCATTTTAGCTAGACCTCCCAAAACTTAAAAGATTGTGCTCATTTCTTTAAGCATGCCCCGCCATAATCTTTCAGGGCAGCCAAAAAGAGGGTTTTATCATCTAGGGTGCGGCTTTCACCTCTTAGAATTTCAAGCTCTTTGCTATCAATAAGTAATGTTGCTTTTCGGTCATAGAATGTTTTAACAAGCTTAATGGTTGCCTCGCTATTTCCTGCCTTAAAAAGTTTCTCCTCACCCTCATTTAAAACCTTGCAATTTTTCATGTTATCCTCAAGGCAGATTTCAGCAGACCATGAACTTTGGGTGCACCTATGATCTCTGCTGCAATCAAACCTTGTACAGCAGTGGTCCTCAGGAATGCACTTAAGCTGCTCATCGCACCATTTATGGCCTGGAAGGCAGACAATGTCCTCTACAGCAGGGTCGCATACCTTGTTGCTTTCTGGTTCAACATTTGTACAGGAAAATTTGCATGCATTATCTATGCAGGAGTTTCCAAAGCTGCAGTCACTGTCAGAACAACAGTTTTGTTTTGAGATGCAGCTATCCTGCCCAGGGCAGCGTTTGAAATCATCGCTGCAGGCGCACTTCCCTGCATTGCACACCTCATTTACGCTGCACGAAACTCCTGTGCATGGATAAAGCTCCTTTAGCTCAACATCCGACAAGGCTTTACCCTTTAGGGAGGTGTTAGCGCATGCGCTAACAAAACTAAGCAATGCTAACAATACCAACATTAATATAATGAGTTTAAGCCGCATTTTTCCGTCTAAATGCCATGTATTAAACCATAATTTAAAAAGGTTAGGTTGCAAAAAGCTCTGCTGCGAACGAGCTTTCTGCATACAAGATTGCTATAATTTTATAAACAAAACTCTCTTCCGGATTGTTATGACAGATTTAGTAGCATGTTTATCATCAGGCACAGGAACATGGGGCCATGTTTCACGGCTAAGCGAGGACTCATGGGAAAAGGTGTTTCTAATAACAAATGATTTTGGAGTTGAAAAATTCCAAAGAACCGAGAAAACCCACTTTATTGTTGTTGACTCGCGTAAAGGGCTAAAGGAGTTAACAGCGGATATCATAACACAGCTCAAGGATAAAACCTCTCATGAAATTGCCCTGAACCTGATTTCCGGAACTGGAAAAGAGCATATGGCAATTCTATCTGCAGTTATGCGGCTTGGGCTTGCTTTTCGGCTGATTGCCCTGACAAAGGAAGGTATAGAAGAGATTTAAGCAGATTAGCTGCTTATTCTGTTGGCGTTTCTTTTATTATGCCATACCATTGATAGAGGAATCTGTCCACGCTCTTGAGAAGGTTTATGCCATACCCTTTGAGTACAACACAGTCATTATACAGCAATATTTCCGGTGTTCCAACATCAAGCAGCATAATGACTGATTTATTTATTTCATCGCATGTAACCGTTGGCCTTCCATCACAGATATCCGAAGAATTATATGCGCAGGATGCTATTAGGTTAAGATTCATTGCTTTTGTAAGGCTCAAACCAAGTTCAGCCGCCGCAAGTGCAAGCACTGTAAAATTGCTGCCGGTGTCATTCCTTGGGTCAAAGGTGATATAGACATCGTTTCTGTTGAATGTTGTATTAAGCCTGCCGCGAATTGAGGTATTGCTAACCTCCAACGGATTAAATCTGAGAGGCAGGGTTACAAGTTTATCGCCAAGCTTTAGTTCAGTATACCACATATTTTCTATTTTGGTGAATTGAAACCCATTATAATCCACAACAGGGTATAGATTAGTTGCGCCAAACAATTTGAAACTTATAAAAAATACCGCTAATGCCAGGAGTATGATTATAATGCTCCAGATTAACGGCCCTTTTTTAACATTAATCTCCCCCTCCAGAGTGCTATCCTGATTTGTAGCTGTAACCGGGTCTGGTTGGCTTTCTATTCTATCAGTCATGAAATTACCCCAAAAATGTTATACAACAGCCTATCGTAAAGTTTAACAAAGCCAATATCTGTGCTTGATGTTATTATGATGCAGCTCTCCTCTAGCGCATAGCCATCCTCCCCATCTTTGAATAGCACAACAGGAACAAAAGATGTTGAATTGCTGCAGCTGAGTTGGGGAACTTTGTAACCGCTGTTGTTAGTCAAACCTGTTTGGACAATCATACCAGCTGTATTATACATTATTGAGCTAAACTCATATTGTATTCCTCCAAGGATTTTTTTAAAATTTGATGCAGGGTCGTATGTCAGGGCAAGTGCTTTTGAATTGATAATAATATCTCTTACTGTTAAGGGCAGATTTATGGCCTCAAGCTCTTGGGGTTCATAGTAAAAGAAGATTTTATCTCCATTTATTTTTGTATATAATCCCTTGTTTGTTTGATAAAATGTAAATCCATTATACTCAAATGATGGCTCCTGTTCAGACTGGTAAGAGCCAACAAAGCCAAATATGCTGGTGACCATGATAAAAGCTATGAAGAGCCCTATGTACAGTTTAATATGCCTTTTTTGTTCCATTTACAGGTGGATTAGTAGAAACTATATTTTAAGATTTCGAAATTGGAAGCTCAAGAAATGCGAACTCAATGCGATGCCTTTCAATTCTGGTGCTCACTGTTGAAATAAATCTCCCAAGACAATCATTAAGGTCAGCCTTCATTTCAGGGAAATGCTTTAAGAGCGGAACAATACAATGTTGGTTGGTATATAATCTGTCCTCTCCATGGTAAAATACCGGTATCCATGCCCGAATGTGAAATACGGGGTTTGCGCATCCAATCAGCCCAGTCTTTTTGGTTTTTATTAAGGTATAGATATCAAGAGAGGAGGGATGCCAATCATAGTATTCTATTTTTGAGCCAGCAGCATCAACTGCATGATTTTCCTCAGCGCTGCGATTCCCGTTTGGATGGAAATGATAGCTGGCAGAACATTCAAATCCTGTTGATTGCAGTATAAGCTTGTCAACTATAAATTTTTCCCAGTTAAGAGTGCATCTTGTTTTGAGCAGGGGCTCTTTTGTATGGTCTAATGCAACTGAAAAAATGCTGTCTTTTTCAAACAGTGAAAACACACGCTCATAGGATGTATCAGCATCCCTAAGCTGGTTAAATACAGTTTCAGAAAGGCAGACTTTTTGATGCAGAATTATTTCCTCTAGGCTATTTCTGCTTAGTTTACCCGTTAGATGATGGTAAATTGCATCAGCAACCACATGATAAGCGCCTATCATAAGCTGAAAAATAGCGCTGTTGTTTAAAAAGCTGGCGCAACAGCTTGTTCATAAAATTTAAATATAAGCTAACAGTTAGCCATAGTAATGCAAAAAACTCGAATAGCCGCTGTTTTGTTGCTGGGGGTATTTTTATTGCTCATTGGCTGTACCCTAAAACCGGTTTCGAGAGATATCAACTCAAATTTTAATGAAAAGTATAACTATGAAATTACCGATACCAACAGCTACGAAATCACGGAAACAGATGTTTTTGAAATGCTGAGCAAGAGGCTCATAAAGAGCACAAATATCGCTGTTAAGGGTGTTAAGCTTGGGGACAGATACCTAGATGTTCAGAAAAAATTAGGTTTGCCTGATTATGTTGAGGATTATGCAGATGGCAATACCAACCTCAAATATGAAAAGGATGGAGAGGCATATCTTATTATTCACCTTGATAACAATACAGTCACCAGAATTGTTGTTAGGCCGGGGATGAATGATATGCTGCCTGGAAAAAGCAGGATAACCGGCACTCTTGAGGATATTATCAAAATGTTTGGGAAGCCGAGCAGTTTTGCAGATACTCAATTTTTTGTTATATACTCATTTAAGCCTTATGGTTTAGAGGTTTATACCAAAGGAAAGCAAATGACAAGTTACGGATTTGTTCCTCCGGAAAAGATAGAGTAAGAGAATTGGTTTTGGATATAGCAGAGGACACAAATAATCAACCAATTGATATGTCTTCTGCTTATTAGCCAAAGACATCTATTGGTATCTAGACTTTTGCGTTTTCGGATTTTGATATCGAGCAAAAGGCTAGATACGTAAACTTTTGCATATTTGTGTATAAAACGCAAAAGTTTACGGTATAATATTTATGTCTTTGGCTATAGTTCTATTAAGCAAATACAAAAAGTTTATTAAAATCATTGGTTTAATACATGAAACATCTGAGGGTATAATGATTAAGCTGAGTTTATGTTTGCTGACTAAGAATAATGGAAGCGCCTTGCGCAGGTGTTTTTATCCAATACAGGAGTTTCTGCACGAGATTCTTGCAATTGACCTTGGAAGCAGCGATAATACCCAGCAGGTTTTAACAGAGGCAGATGCTAAGATTATTGCATTTGATGTTAAGAATGACTTCGGCGCTGCAAAGAATAAGCTTATAGAGGCAGCCTCAGGCGATTTTCTGCTTTTTCTGAATCCGGATGAGGTCATCTTTAAGGCAGACATTGCCCAGCTTATGGATTATCTTGAAAAAAATAAATCTGACAACACGCTTGCGTATATGTTTTATGTCAGAAATTATACCAATAAGAAGAGTGCAGGGGGTTTTAAGCCAGCACGGTCATACGGCTTTGAGGGGTACTTCACCTCAGAACAGGTAAGGTTAATTAAAAACGACAAAAGGATAAAATTCACGTTTAATATCGATGAAAGCCTAATGCCTGAGCTTGATAAGCTGAAAGCAGTTATAAAGCACGTAACTGATGTGCCTGTCCATAACTATTGTTACCGGGCAAATCTAGAGCTCCTGGAACAGCATGCTGCTGCAGAGCCATCAAATGCGAGAGTTAATTATAATACTGCTATAGCTCATCTTAATATTGGTAATCTGGCAAAAGCAAAGAACTTTTTTACAAAAGTAGTGGAACATGCGCCCTCATATAAAAGAGCGCTTTTTAATCTTGGAAGCTTGTATATGGCAGAGGGCAAGCTTGAAACAGCGGCTAAAATGATACAGCAGTCCCTTGAGTTTGATGATAAAAATGCCGGAGCTTACTTTAACCTTGGATTGATTATGGAGAAAAGCAAACAGCTTGATAAGTCAGAACTTTTTTTAAAGAAGGCGCTTTTGCTTGAGCCTAATGATTTTAGGGTGTATAAAGCTATGGCATTGCTTTATCATAAGATGAATAATAAAGAGCTTGCCAGAAAAGCTATGAACAGCGCTATCTATCTTAATCCTCAGGATCCTGAGTTAATAGCTTTGAAGAATGCCATTGTTTGAGGCGCAGTTGCATAGGCATCTGCCAGTGTTATAACTGCTTTTATCAAATTGCAGCCCTTTCTTGGAACAAAGTTCATTGCATTCAGCTCCACAAATAGAGTCAAGGCTTTCCAGATGCTGCTCATCTGTGACATTATAAATATAGATAGAGTATCCTATTGTATCAATTGGTTTTATTGTTTCTGAATCACGAAGCCACTTAAGACATTGATGCTCTTTTTCATCAAAGCCGACAAGCCTGTTTACTGAAATAGCCATTAATCCCTTTGCAGGGCCGCAAGAAAGCTCTTTATAGTTGATGCCTCTATAGCTTCGGCTGTCGTGGCCAAAATATGCCATCTTAATCTCGGAAATCCCTTTTTGGCCCATCCATTGTTTTAATCCCTTTAAATCCTGGCCCCAGTCTATGTTAGAATCTATCAGAATATTGTAGCCCTTTGCCGGCCCTCCACCCAATTCATTGAAGTAAGCAAGATAGTGAGGGAAGATGAGAAGCGATGTTATTCCATACCATCCCAGCAAAGCTATCAAGAGGAGGTATTTATACCTAAACTTCCATGTTGTAATCTTGCCTGTAAAAACAAATAAAAACGGGTAAATTGGGAGAATATGCCTAATGCCAATATTTATATTGTTCATGACAAAGGCGGCGAGATAAACAAATATTGGAATCAGAAGAAATAGTTCATTACAGCTATTGCGCATTAGCCATCGTTGCATGAAGATTGCTGCAACAAACATTATCAGGAGGGGTATAGGTTCTTTAAAGAGGAATGCTGCAAAAAAGTAATACCTAAAGCCGGTTTCAGAATAGTTTCCAAAAAGATAGGATTTATGGCCAAATAAGCTTGAATGCAGGCTGACATGCCTGAAGCCTGAAAAATATTTTGGGAACTCGAAAATGCCGTATGTCAAGACCAAAACACCAACCGCAATCCCCGCTATAAGAAAGAAATTGAGGAGCATTTTTCGGCTTGATTTTGCTGTTAAGAATTTTCTAATGCCGGTATTGCGCAGCTGCCAGGCTATCATCAGCATGGCAATTATTGGAAGCATGTAAACACCTGTAAATTTCGCCGAGAGCGCTAATCCTAGAGCAATACCAGTTATAAACAAATATTTATTAGTGGGATTTAGGCAAAATCTCCAGAGGTAATAGACAGTAATAAACATAAAAGCAGCAACGCCAATATCTGTTGTTACAAGCCCTGCATGGCCCAGAACAAGCGGATTAAAGGCATAAAGAACTAGTGCAGTATAGCCCGCTGCTCTGCCGTATAACTCCAATGCCCATTTAAAGATGTAAAAACCAAGAAGAGCCGCAACCAGTATCATTGGAATTCGCGCCCAGAATACAATCTGGTCAGCATTCGTATTCGCCTCAAAAAGGAATTGCTGTCCGAAAACCCATTCAGCAGATTGTTTCCAGGCAGCACCCTCAGGCAGGTTCGGGTTGAGAAAAAGTAATGGTATGCCCGCCAAAAGTTTCATGAGCGGCGGATGCTCCACGTTCATTCTGTAATCAAATGTTTTCCAGTAGGAATAACCCGCTGGAATGTGCGCAAGTTCATCGTTTGTTATGGATTTGGTGGTAATGCTTATAGTGGAAACTGCAAAAAAAAACAACAGAATTAATCCTGTAATAATCTTGTCAGCTGTTTTCATAAGCACCTGCCTTATTGTTCTGCCTAATGCGGATGATATCCCAAAACATTTTAAGAGGGTCTCTTAACAGCCTGACTTTGCTGCCGCTGGAGTTGACCCAGATAATTGGTATTTCCTTTATTTTAAAGCCGAGTTTTTTTGCTATAAACAGTATTTCGACATCAAATCCGAAATTGTTGAGGGTTTGTCTGGAAAAGATTGGGATAATTGCCTTTTTCCTGAAAAGTTTGAATCCGCATTGGGTATCTTTAATTCCGCCAACTAAAAGCAGTTTAACAAGGATTGGGAAGATGCGGCCTAGTTTTGACCTTAGGAATGGCTGCCTTATTCGGATGTCAGAATCTTTAAGGTTTCTTGAGCCAATAAGGATGTCATAACCATCAAGGAATGGGATAAATTTTTCAAGCTCTTCAATTGGGGTGGATAAATCCGCATCAGAAAAAAGCACATAGTTTTTTTTGGCGGCGAGCATCCCTCTTTTTACAGAAAAGCCCTTGCCCATATTTTGGCTGTTGCGTAAAAGCTTTATCCTATTGTTGCCGAACTCATTCACCAGGTTTGCAGTATTATCCTGGCTGCCATCATCTACCACAATAATCTCATAATTAATTTTTTTAGCATCGAGATAGCTGGCTATTTTTGTCAGGCTCTGCCCTAGCCTTCCCTCCTCATTGTATGCCGGGATAATAACCGAAAGCTCCATTATACAGGCAAAAGGGAGAGGGTATTAAAAGTTTTATGGTAGTTAACTTTTGCGTTTTCAAATTCGCATATCGTGCAAAAGTTAACTTCACTAAACTTTTGCCTATTTTCGGTACAAAACGCAAAAGTTTAGTGGTAATTAGCTGAGGTTTATGGTAAAATATATAAAAAAGAACGTAACTCAACTAGCCATGGCAAGTTTAAGTCTTTGTATGATTACAAAAGATGAAGCTGACAGCCTCAAAATCTGCCTGGAATCCTGCAAAAGTTTTGTAGATGAAATTATTGTTATTGACACCGGAAGCAGCGACAATACAATGGGCATTGCGAAGGAGTTCACCTCTAATGTTTTTCATTTTGCCTGGTGCGATGATTTCAGCAAGGCGCGCAACGAAAGCCTTAGGCATGCAACAAAAGACTGGGTTATATACCTTGATGCTGATGAGATTATTTCATCCGAAGACTGGAAAAATATCCGCAGTATAATTAATTCGAATGCAGCAGATGCATACCTGATGCATCAGCGAAATTATACAAATGACAAAACCTCACTTGGTTGGACCCCGAGAGATAGCTATCAGGAAGCGAGGGGTGAAGGTTTTTTTGTCTCTCCTATAATCCGGCTTTTCAGGAATAAAAAAGAGTATGCCTTCAGCTATAGAGTGCACGAAGCAGTTGACCATTCAATTCTTGCAAACAAGGGCATTATAAAAAATAGCCGGATTCCGATACACCACTACGGCTACCTGAAAAGTCAGGAGGTAATTGCCAAAAAAAGAGAGGATTACCTCAAGCTGGGCTTGGCACAAGCTAAGGAAACCCCTGAAAATCCGCGGCCATATTATGAGGTTGGTATGATTTACAAAAATACCGGAAAATATGAAGAGGCTAAGAAATGTTTTGAAAAGGTAGCTGAACTTAACCCAAAATATAAACTGGTTTTAACTAACCTTGGAGATATCTATGCAAAAAGTGGTGAAACAACTAGAGCAATAGAAGCGTATAAACAAAGCATTGCTGAAAAAAATGACGAAAACGCATACATCAACTTTGGAATGTTATGCTACAAAATTGGAAAATCCGAGGATGCAATAAAACTTCTTAAAAAGGCGGTTGAACTAAATCCAAAAAATCCAATTGCTTATAATAACCTTGGTTTGCTGCTGACAAAAACAAAAAAATACAGGGAGGCTTTAGCTGTTTTTGAGGTAGCGCTTAAGGAAACCAGCCTGCCAAAGTTCCAGAGGGTTATTGAGGTTATAGCCAAGAAATTTGAAGCTCCGCTAAAGATTCTTCGGCTGTATAAAGAAAAAAAATATGATGAACTGCAGCACTATCTTGAGGAGCGGATAAAGAAGAACCCGAATGATGCTATAGCTTATGCCCATCTTGGGAAGTTGTTTATGAGTACAGATAGGGGAAAAATGGCGGTATCTCTTCTTCAGGGGGCGGTTAAGAAAAACAAATCAGCATCTCCTGAATGGATAAACCTATATGTTAATCTGGCAAACCTTTTTATTGAGGGTAAAAAGTTTGCAAAGGCAGAGGGCGTGGTTAAAGAGGCGCTAAGCCTAGATGCCCGGAATGAATTTTTGCAGAAAAAACTGGCATTTATTCGCCAACATTTATAAACAATAAGTTTTTTAGCTATAATATGAAACACACAATTTTTATCGCCGCATTAATTTTATTGGTAGCGCTATCAGGATGCAAGTCTTATATTACTTTATCTCCGCAACCAGACTACAACAAGATTATGGTAAGTGGGCAGGCGGAATTTAAGACAATGCCGGATTTAGCGGTATTTGAAGTTATGGTTGAGTCAGAGGCAGAAACAGCGGCAGAGGCCTCTGGCCTGAATGCAGAGGCAATAAACTCAATAAAATCAGCATTAATTGAGGCAGGAATTAAAGCGGTTGATATTGAAACATTAAGTTATTCTGTTTATCCGTGGCGCAGATACAACCCAAAGACAGGAGAGGAAAGCCTAGAGGGCTATAAAGCGTTCCATACCCTTAAAGTGCAGACAAAAGATATTGATAATATTGGAAGGTATCTTGATGCAGGAGTTGCAGCAGGAGCAACAAACATCCAAAGCATAAGGTTTGAGTTTTCGAAACAAAAACAAAAGGAAGTTAATGAGGAGGCTTTAAAGCTGGCTGTGGTAAATGCCAGGGAAAAGGCAAAAATATTAGCTGATGTTTCCGGAGTTTCTCTTGGTAAAGTAATGTCAGTGTCAGAATCTAATTTTGCAGCCCCCTCATACTATCCAAGATTAGCGGTTGCTGAGGGCATGGCTAAATCCTATGCTGAAACAGATATTTCTCCACAGCAGATATCAAACTCTGCAACAATTCAGGTTGTGTTTTTAATAGAATAAAAACAAAACCAGAAAAAGCCCTCGGGGAGAATTTCACTGAACTCATAAAAATTCTGGGAATTTTTAGGACACCAAAAATTCCGAATGGATTTTTGAGTGTTTTAACTAAAAAGTTCAATCAAAAACAGTGTGGCGTTCACTTCGTGAAGCCACACAAAAACAGAAAAAAGCCCTCGGGGAGGATTGAACTCCCGACCTGCTGCTTTCTTTGGCAAGATACGAGGCAGCCGCTCCACCACTAAGCTACGAGGGCATTACTTCTGAATTTGCTTAAGAGTTTCTTCCTTGCTTTTAAGCTTTTTTTGGCACTCAAAGCATATGAAATGCTTTTTCCCGGCAGCATCCTTAATGCAGGTCCCTAAAATCTTTTTTAGGAATATCTCTCCAATTTTCTCTTCGCAAATTTCGCATTTCATAATTCCAGTATAATCTCCTGGGTGTTCTCCCGGATTTCCTTGATATGCCCATTGTTTTTTAATCTTTCCCTAATTTCCGGCCAGGAAATCATTTTTTTCAGGCTATTGACAGTTTCAAGGATTTCTTTAGCCAGCATATAATTATAATAGATTGCCTCGCCCTTTGCGCTGTTCTCATCACTTTGTCTTTGAAGATTTTCAATCTGCTGTTTCTGAAGTTCTATTATCTTAGTTATTTTAATGCGCTTTTTTTCAAGAGGGCTTTGCTTTTGGACAAAGACAACAGTATTTTCTAACGCCTTGCTAAAGCTTTTTGCAGGAGTAAAATCTTTTGCAATATCTTTTTTAAAGACAAAAGGTGCAGCTCTGCCGTCAACAATTACCGGCTCTAATTTCTGCAGCTTTAGCTTGTTTATCTCAGAAAGCAGGCGGTTTATTTCTATAACCGCCAGATTATGCTGGTTTAACTCTAATCCCGCTCTTAAGCAAAGTTCCTCGGCATAGTCCTTTCCAAGCCCGAAATCAACCGCTAGTATGAGAGATAGTGGCTTAGTCTGGTTTTTAAAATCTTCGGGCTTTGCCTCAAATATGGATTTTTTAACTGGCAGCAGGTAAATCTCCCCTCTTGTTATTAGCCCGTCCTTCCTAACTTGAGAGTGAAGAGGGTGTATTATTCTGTTAGAGGCATCGCAAATTATAAGATTCCCTTTGTCAAATAGTTCAATGAAGAGGTTAATATTTCCTGTTTTTGTTGCAAATGAAAATTGGAGTGTTCTCTCGGTTTTAATCTGGTTTATTTCAAGCAGCAGCGTATTGGCAAGATAGTTTCTTAGAATCCGGCAAAAAGGCTTGATAAGCCCTGGCGCATTAAACTCATCAATCAAAAAAAGAAATCCCGGTGTTATTTTAAGGAGCCTTTTGCCTTTGCCTGAAACAAAAAACTGAAAAATAAAAGTGTTATCAATCTGGAATATTTTTTGGACCTTTGAGTGCGCAAGCTCATTAAACTCTTTTGCCAAAAACCAAAGGTCCATTCCGTCAAGTCTTGTTTTGTCGGTCATTTTTAAATACAAAGAGACAGTGATCTTTCTGGAATGGCGAGAGATCCCGGTGATCGACCAGAGTAAGCTTTTTGCTGATGGTGTCACGCACCTCCCTAAAAATTTGTGATGGCGCTCTTGTCACATCAATGCTTCGCGCCTTCACCGCAATAAGGCAGTAACCTCCAGGTTTAAGGAAGAGGTTTACATTCTTTAGGAATATCTCTGCCTGGTTTTTTTGCGAAATATCCTGATATGCCCAATCAACAGTTTGTACAGTATTCTCATATATTTGAGGTTTGTTGGCATCAGCAAGAATAGGCGCAATATTTCCCCTTGCCTCTGCCAGGAATACAAGGTCCCTCATTACTATAGGGGATATCTCAACAGCAAAAACTACTCCTTCAGCGCCAATAATATCAGATATGTGGCTGACAGTTGTGCCTGACGCAGCTCCAAGGTAAAGCACTCTTAATCCTTTGTTGAGCCCAATCTGGTTTATGCCTTTGAGTATTGCTGCAGCAATCTTGCTTTTGTTTGGGTCCCATTCCCTATATTCTGTTTTTCCGGCTCTTACAAGATACTCACCATAAACAGTTTTCCCCGGGAGAAGATTTTGTGTGAGTATAACTCTTTTGTTTCCCTTTCTTAATTCAAAAATTTCAAAAAATCGTGATTTTTCTACCATTTTCCAAATTTTTTCTCAAGGTCATTCCTTAATTTTGTGCCGATGAAAGTACCATTAAAGAAATCTACTTTTGTCGCAATAGCAAGTTTGTCCGCCAGCGCTCGTGCAACTCTCCCGGCATTCTTTCTATGCTTTGCGATTAGCGGATGTTCGTGCAATACTCCATATTTTGGCGGTTTTGCCCCTGTTTTTAGGTGCCGGAATAGCGCAAATTCCGCTCCAAGCAGCTGCACAGTAGAAGAGGTCATCTTTGACAGCCTTTCAAAGCCTCCAGCTAATTCTATTAATCTTGCGGTGATATTAGAACCGGCTATTGCCAGAGAATTCGGGCATAACTGTGCCACAATCTGTTTTTGGTAGGATTCATACTCGCCTTTTAATAAAATAAGCTGGTTGATTGCTTTTGCCAGATTGTCTATTTGTGCTAAATCATTTTTATTTAGGTCAGCGCCCATGGTTTGTTCTACACTAAGTTGCTTTAGAAGCTCCTCTCTGGGTTTGGAAAGGATTATTTTTACAAAAGCTTCATTATCAATAAAAGCATGCTCTGTTTCAGGGTTGTATAAGGCATACCAATCTCTTAATCTTTTTGTAAGGCTATTAATTGATTTGTTAAGCTCATCAACTATTCTTACTGACTGGATGATTAGGTAGTCCTGCCTAACACTCTCTCTTATTTGCTTTTTTGTTTCGGCAATGCACTGCCGAATGAGCTGTTTAGTTTCCATTGTTGATGCTAACCATTATTATAATTAATCAGACAATTCAGCAGCAGTAATATACAAAAAGGTTTTTGAAGCTGACAGCCATTATAATTAATCCGACAATCCAACAGTAATATGCAAAAAGGTAAAACTTTTCATGCTTTATAAGCTTTAGTAACAGTTTTAGTGTGAAATAGCTGCAAACAAGAGAAACAGTAAACCCGGCAAGCATAACCCCGACATTAGCTACCTCAATAGTTCTTAGTTGCAGGATTAACGCTCCTGTTACAGCAGGTATAAACAATAAAAATGAGAATCTTGCGGCTTTTTCCTTTTCAATGCCAAGTATTCTTGCTGCAGAGATTGTAAGCCCGCTTCTGGATATTCCTGGCAGAAGGGCAAATGCCTGCGATAACCCGATAATAAAAGAATTTTTTATAGTCAGTTTTTTGACAGGCCTTTTTTTGGAAGATGCGTATAAAAAAAATCCGGTTATAAGCAAAAGCAGGCCAATATCAAATGTTGAGCTAAAAATTATTTCTATTGTTTCCTGAAAAACAAGCCCTATGGCCGCAATGGGAATTGTGCCAATAATAATATATCCAAACAGTTTTTTATAGTCTTCAGTTCCTTTGCCGATTATTACCCTGCCCAATTCAAGGATATCCTTTTTATATATAATTATAACTGCAATCAAACTGCTTGCATGCAATAGCAGTATATAATTTATATCTACATTTAAACCAAGTAGTTTTTCTCCTATGACAAGATGTGCTGAACTGCTGACTGGCAGCCATTCTGTAATGCTTTGTATGATTGCCAGTGCAATAGCTTCAATTAAGTTCATAAGCCAACAGAGGCAATGCCCATATTTAATTTTGTTGTTTTATTGGTAAGCGACAGAATTAGAATAACCTAAATCCCCTATGCTGAACCTGAACCATATTTGTGTTTGTAATATCGAAGCAGATTTCCCCGCCATCAGCTATGTTGCGGTGTTTTCTTAGTATTGCCTTGCGTTTTTTCAGGGGAGTAAGCTGCAACTCTATCAGGCACTTGCTGCCATATTTTAATATGTCGCCCCCAACAAGCTGTATCTTATCCCTGGCATCAAAAGTTGAATAAACCTGGTTCGAAACCAGCACGGGAATATTGGATTTTCGGGCAATTGTGTTCAGGATTGCAATCTGCTTTCCAAGTTCACTGTTAATTTCAGCTATGCTATTCTTGTTTGACAGCTCAAGGCGGTAAAGCATTCCTATTGTATCAACAACAATCAATCCGGTATTTGGCTTTATCATATCTTTGAGTTTGGCAAATATCTTTTTTTGCTCCTCAAACGAGGTGGGTTGCAGGATAATAAAATTGTTAAGCAGAGTTTCATAAGCCGGGGTTATTTGTTTGATCCGTTCGATGGAAAACCCTCCCTCTGAATCAATAAAAATTACCTTTTTTCCGCTTTTTGCAGTCTCAACAGCGGCGAAGATGCAGATATTGGTTTTTCCGGTTCCTGACGGCCCATAAACTGTAGTTAGCACACCCTCCTCAAAACCGCCCTCTAACAGGCTGTCAATTACGCCGTTGCCAGCAGAAACCTTCATAAAGTGCTGAAGTGATGCAGAATTTTAAAACATTTCTAAAAGGTAAAGTCAAGTTTGTGGTGTTGGGCAAATTGACGTTACCAACAATTCCCAACCTTTATATAGCTCTTTTCATTAAAATTTATTATGGCAATCGAAATAAGGGCAATTGGGGGCTACCATGAAGTAGGCAAGAATATGACCGCTGTCAAGGTAGATGATGAGGTGGTTATATTTGATATGGGCCTGCACCTGCCACACTATATTGCTCTAACAGAGCTTGAGGGTGAGGATACAGAAAAAATCAGCACGCTCCAGCTAAAAGCAGCCAAGGCAATACCTAATGATAATATTATTCACGATTGGAAGGATAAGGTTAAGGCAATAATCCCCACTCATGCGCACCTTGACCATGTTGGAGCAATCCCTTACCTTGCGGCAAAATATAAAGCGCCGATTATCGCAACCCCTTTTACAATTGAGGTTATCAAACAGATTCTTGAGGATGAAAAGATAAGAATACCAAACGCGCTCAAAATCCTAAACCCCAACTCTTCCTATAAAATCTCGGACAAGCTAACAATAGAATTTGTCAATGTTACCCATTCAACTCCACAGACAGTGATGGCAGCCCTCCATACACCCTATGGGGTTGTAATCTATGCTAATGACTTTAAGTTTGACAACAGGCCAGTTGTTGGAAAAAAACCAAACTATGAAATTCTGGAAAGGCTTGGAAAAATGGGTGTTAGCGCAGCAGTTATAGATTGCCTTTATGCTGACAGGAACATTAAAACACCATCTGAGTCGGTTGCAAGGGAGATGCTCAAGGATGTGCTCCTGAATGTGGACTCAAGAGGAAAAAAGGTTATTGTCACAACCTTCTCTTCCCATATTGCACGCTTAAAATCAATTGTTGATTTCGGGCAAAAGATGGGCAGGAAGATTGTATTCATGGGCAGGTCGCTTGCCAAATACACTATTGCCGCTGAGAAAGCAGGCATAGCTAACTTTTCCAAGGATGTTGAAATAATAAAATACGGGAAAAAAATCAGGGCAAAACTAAAAGAGCTTGAGAAAAAAGGCCTTGAGAACTACCTGCTTGTTATTACAGGGCATCAGGGAGAACCAAATTCAACCCTCTCAAAAATGGTAAACAAGATTATACCCTTCCATTTTAATTCTGAGGACCATATCATTTTCTCATGCACGATAATCCCCACAAAGATAAACAAAACTCTAAGGGAACAGCTTGAACTGCAACTTAAACATTACGGCGTAAGAATCTTCAGGGATATTCATGTTTCAGGCCACGCTTCAAGGGAGGACTTAAGGGACTTCCTGCATTTAATCAAGGCCAAACATATCATCCCGGCCCATGGTGAGAGCGATAAAGTGGAGGCATTTATAGATTTGAGCAAAGAACTAAACTACAAGCTGGGTCATTCAATACACCCAATAAAAAATGGTGATGCACTCATTCTTTAGTTTTATAAAAAATTACGCGATTGAATATCTTGGGCTTTAGCCACAGAATTAGCGCAATTCCACAAAAAACCAAACGTTTTTTAGGAGCCAAAAATCTTCGGAGATTTTTGTGCTTTTGTTATCCCAAAAATTTTGAAGGTGTTACATAGGCATCATCAATGTTATTAATCTGTATATGCCTAAATTCATATTTCTCTATTTCATCACCGTCTTCGTTGTAAAGCGCCTGCTTTGCTACTAATCCTGAATAAGAATCAGCCCATACTTTGTAGGTAATACCCTCCTTTTTGTACTTTACAACCTGAAACATCCTATCCCAGAGCACTTCAGAGCCAGCAACTTCACCATAGGGCATTAACTTAATAATCTGATAAGGCGTTTTTATCATCACTTCATTATAGTCAAGAATAAGCTGCTTGTTTTTAACAGGGCATCTTGATTCATCCTCTGACATACAATAACCAGCGGCGGCCTTTTTTTCAGCATCTATAAAGATGGTGTCATAATAATTTTCACGTTGGAAATACTCCACATCAAATAGGTTAACCCTGATTTTATTCCCCTTTATAAACCATGTGTCCCTCGCCAAATAATCCGGCGGGGCAACATAGATAAATGAATAACTCTTAACCTTTGAGTCAGCCCTTTGCTTTAATGCCGCAAGAGCTGGGCTTAGTTTCTGTGCCTCTGTTTTTTGAAGTGTAACATCAGGTTCAGTACCCTCTTCCAGACCCGGTTTAGTTATCACTTCGTTTACAGAATCTTTAGTTGGAGATGGAGGCACGTCTGCTTTAATTGTTGTGTCAGCAGGCCGGTCAACCACTTTTATGCAAGCTGAAAAAAGCATCAACGCCAACACCAGAATTAATAGCTGTTTCATTCTTATGCAGAATAATCCGCCTCTTTTAAATTTATCGGTAAACTTTTGCGTTTTTATAGCTAAACATAGGCAAAATGTCATAAAAGCAAAGCTTTTATGAGCATGCTCAAGAATCCGGGATTCTTGACAGTTTACGAACTTAACTTTTGTAAGATATAATAAACTAAGAATACAAAAGTTAAGTATCGCAAATCAAAGCTCTTTCTTGACCCTTGGCGCCAACTCACTGTCTGGGGCTGAATGGCTTATGCTAATAAGCGATGCAATAAACATCAGCACAAAGAGCGCTGCGAAAGCAAATGCCCAGTTCGGGTCCCATTTTCGAACCAGCAAAACACTTACCACAAAACCCACCATGCTCGTAAACATAAAAGATGCCTTAAGCGGTGCAAACCTTCTTTTTTCAAACCTCAATTTTTTTGCGTGTTTTAACTCTTTTTTTTCAAGCCTAATCTTTTTTTTATCCGCTTTAATCCTTTTCACCATTTTTTTCATTTCTTCCCTAGTTTTGATCGCCACTGTATCACCTCTTTTCACTGAAATGAATAAATTTTAGTTTATTTATATTTTTCTTTGCCCTTTCAACCCTTTTGGTGAAATCTTTCATAAACTGTTCCATCAATCCACAGGCGTCCTTTTTGTCATCACCGCAAACAAGCTGGCCTGACCGACATAAACTGAATACCCCATTAAGTTTTCCATCGTCTTCAATCAAATGATGCTTGTAAAACTCAAACACCATACATTTTTCAGGCACACCGCCTTTTCTTCTTTGCTCTTCAATGGTATTGCGGCCGCCTGTCAACGCACTCATCAGCTTTTTTTTGATTACTGCAACATCGTCTGGCAGGTCTATGCATGATTCCGGCTTTGACTTTGACATCTTAAGGTCACCCTGCAATGAGGGTGTGAATTTGTGGTAGATGCTAGATGGCGCCCAAAGATTGAGGTATTTATAGTTATTTTCCATTCTTCTTACTATATCGCGCGCTAATCTTATGTGCGGATCCTGATCAGGTCCGACCGGAATAACACCGGGCATTCTGTTTTCCTTTTTTCCAAACTGTGGAAATAAAATATCCCCGGCTTGTGTCAATGCGCTTAGTATCCTGCTTGGATCAGCAACACCATAAATTGCTTTAAACTCATTTAAAGTTATTCGCTTGGCTGCTTCGTAAGCGAAATGCATTACCTCCTTATTTTCTGACTGAAAATAGAAAACAGTCTTTTTTGGATCAAGACCAAGAGCAATAAAAACAGGAATATGAAACTCCAACGCACGCTTTTTAGCTGCTTCAAGTGGGATGTTCCTTGTTGCTGCAGCCTCAAGGTCAGCGACTAAAACATAGGTCTTAGCCCCGTGTTCCTGAAAATAACGCATCTGCTCAATAACCATCTTATTGCCCAGGTGTATCTTATCCGCAGAGGGCATGATGCCTGTTAAAGCATAAAATGGCTTCTTCTCCTTGATGCACTTTGCAATAACCTCAAGCTCCCTACCTGCGAAAACAATGCCACGCCTCATTAATCTGTTAGGGTTTGGAAACAATTCCGGCTTAAAACGCTCTAAACCAAAATCCCGGACAAGCTTTTCGTAGTCCTCTGGCAGGGAAGCTCCCCATGGATCAATAAACTTGGCCATACACTTTAAACACCAAAAAGAGGTTTATAAATTTTTGTGGCAAATTTAATGACCCACCAATAGGTTTATAAAGAGTCCAATATTCAGTTTGCACGAGGTGGGTATTTAGCTATCGCTAATAACTTTACGGTTATCAGTGAGGAAAGTCCGCCCACACCATGCAGTTTTATGCGTGGAAGCAGCCACTTGTGAAAGCAAGCTTCAGAAATGAAGGGCAACATCACAGAAACGGCACGGCCCTGCATCGCGAGGATGCTGTGAACTTTCTGGCGACAGAAAGGAGCTGTTCAAACCCAAGAAAAGCTTTGCTTTTCTGGGCACAAAAAATGCACGGCATTTTTTTGTGAATCTTTAATGGTTTTTGGCACATTGAGCACCGGCTTAATGCAACCAGCTGAGTATGTTGCAGGGATACGTTGAAACGGATAGACCTGACTTGTGCAAGAACTTTTAAGTTCGCTTAGTCAAATGCTAAAACAAACCATCGGACAGTTAAAATCAGGAGAGCAATGCTCAAAACATTGCTTACTGCAGACCGTCTTTGGGTTTGACAAAAGGCGGCTTATTCCCACCTCATATTATTACAAACACCAAAATGGCATCAGACAAAATATCAATGCCGGTAAGCACGGCCGGGATTACGCGTTATTTTGATGAATATAAGTCAAAGATAGAATTCAAACCAGGCCATATAATCGTTCTTGCAGTTGTTATTCTTGTTGTTATTCTCCTGCTACACGCCTTTGGCTATAAACTATTAGGGATATAAACCATGTTTCCCGGCATTAATCCTAGACAGATGCAGCAAATGATGAAGAAAATGGGTATTAGCCAGACAGAGATTCCGGCAAAAGAGGTTATAATTAAAATGGATGAAGGGGATATTATTATTACAAATCCCACTGTTTCAAAGGTTAATCTTATGGGCCAGGAAACATTTCAGATAACAGGAGAAATTCATGAAAAAGGCGTGGCAGAGATTACTGACGACGATATCAAAACTGTAACAGAACAGGCAGGCACTACCGCTGAAAAAGCCAGGCAGGCCCTTGAGGAGCATAATGGGGATATTGCTGCGGCCATTCTTGAGCTTAAGAATCAATGAATTTTCAGTCGTTCTCAACCCTTGGCGCTAGAATAAATGAGAGAAAAACCTTGTCCATTACCTTATAGTCAAGCTTTAAAGGATAATCCTGATTAAAAGATATTTCCACATCTTTTGCAAGCCTGCTGCCATTCATCATCTTTTTCAAGTACTCAATCGAGTATTTTGATTTAACAGCTCCAACAACATCGGAATTAATCTGGGTGTTGCCATCCTTAACGATTTCAATGTGCGCTCGTGACAGATCTCCTGCTGCCTTAATCGTGAATTTGTCCCCCTCAACAATAAAATTAACTGATTCTGCAACGATATCTGCATCCTCAATGGATTCATTAAGCAGGCTGCACTGCGTTTTAATCCTGACCGGAAATTCAAGCTCAGGCACCCTCTGCTCACGCTCCTCCATTTCAAGGATTGGCAATGAGAATATCCTTAAAGAGTTTGACTTAAAATGAACCTGCAGCTTATTGTCATTGCTTAACTCCAGTGTTATTATGTCTGTTGGCTTGGCTCTTTTGAGCACCTGCTTAAAATTGTTCAGGTTTATTGCAATCTCAGTATCTGCCTCAACACTATACTCCGAAAAACAGCTTGAAAACAGCTTGAAGATAACCATCGCAACGTTAGCGGGGTCCATGGCAACCAATTCAACAGAATTTTTTGTAATTTTGAATCTGGCTTCATTTACCAAATCAGAGATTACGCTGATGCTATCTCTAAGATAGGACGACTCTGACAAAACAAGCCTCATTTCAGCTTCACTAAAAAGAGGAGGGATATAAATATTTATTGAAAATTTTTAGGCTTCGTTATTCGCCACGCCTCCGCGATAGTTTTTTATAGCCGAAAATCAATTTTTGGATTAATGGTTTATGATGTTATCCTAGGCAGGTCAGAAAAAGACAGGAAGATATTTGGCACAAAAGGAGCGGTTTTTTTAGGCAAACAATACATTCAGATGGGCCAGACAGCATCGCTCTCAAACCCTATTTATATGGATGTAACACGCTCACATGTTGTTTTAGTCGTGGGCAAAAGAGGCTCTGGAAAGTCATACACCATGGGAGTAATGGCTGAGGGAATGTCAAGCCTGCCTGCTGAAATTTCTGACAACATAAGTGTTATTATCCTTGACACCATGGGTGTTTACTGGACAATGAAATACCCGAACAAAAGAGACGAACTTCTGCTGCAGGAATGGAATCTGGAGCCGCAGAAGCTTAAGATTAGAATTTTCACGCCAGTAGGATACTATAAAGACTACAAAGAAAAAGGCATCCCGACAGATGCGCCATTTTCCATCCGGCCCTCAGAATTAGCGCCAGAAGACTGGTTTTTGACATTTGATATCACCGCTAATGACTCTATTGGTGTTTTAATAGAGCGCATTATTCTCTCCTTAAAAAAAGAAAAACAAACATTCTCAATTGTAGACATAATACAGGAGATAAGAAAAGACACCAAAACTGAAAAAAATGTTAGGGACGCAGCTGAAAACCGTTTTTTGGCAACCCTTAACTGGGGTGTTTTCAGCGAGGAGGGGACTCCGCTAAAAACCCTAGCCAAAGGAGGCCAGGTTACTGTTCTTGATTTAAGCTGTTACGCAACGATGCCCGGTGGATGGAGGATTAAAACCCTTGTTGTAGGAATAGTTTCAATGAGGCTATTCATTGAGAGAATGATTGCCAGAAAAATGGAGGAATTTGAATCCATAAAATTTGCAGAACATTATCTTATAGAGGAAGCTGCTGAAAAAAAGAAAATGCCGCTTGTATGGCTCATTGTTGATGAGGCCCATGAATTTCTGCCGCTTGAGGGCAGGACATCATCAACAGACGCTTTAATAACCCTCCTAAGAGAGGGGCGCCAGCCTGGAATTTCACTAATAATGGCAACACAGCAACCTGGCAAGATACACACTGATGTAATGACACAGGCTGATATCCTCATAGGCCATAGAATAACCGCAAAGATTGATACAGACGCCCTCGCAAACTTAATGCAAAGCTATCTCAGGTCAAGCCTTGACAAGGAGCTGAATATACTGCCAAGAACAAAGGGAGCTGCGGTGGCTGTTGATGACACAAATGAAAGGCTTTACTCAATGGCTGTAAGGCCAAGGTTTACATGGCATGGAGGAGAGGCGCCATCTGCCATGCCTGAGAAGAAGGATTAAAGCTTACTTGTACATATCTGCATAAAAAAAACACGAGAATCATAACTATACGAGAAGACTTTAATATTCGTATGAAATTTGTTAAAGTCTTCTCTATATAAGCAAGGACATTAGTTTTCGTATATATTTCCTTGCCTATATTTCATTAGCACCCAAACTTTTTTATATTTGGCTGGAAATTTTAACAGTGTGGCTGAAGATAAATTGTTTCTTGTTTCAGGAAGCGGGAAAAGCAGACAGCTTACCGAGGAAATCTATAACCTCCTAAAAGGAGTTTACAAAGTTGGAACAGCCAAGCTTATTTTATCAAAGACATACAATGAATTAAGCAGTGAGGAAAAACAAAACAAGAACAACAAAAGACTGCTGATAATTGACAGATTTCCGGATGGCGAGACAAGAGTGGAGTGCGGAACAGACCTCCTAAACGCATTTAAGGACAGCCATATAATTTTTGTTGACTACCTTCTTGAACCTAACTCCGGATTTACAGTCAATGACAAAAAAGCAGAGGCAAGGGCGTTCGGCGAGCTTTTAAGGCATATTACTCTCAGGAAATTAACTATTGCTTTTCCCTACCCGATTTATGTAAGAGCCCACAGCGCTGAAAAATATGAAAAGGTTGGGCTTTTGCAATCCAACACACTGCAAAGGCTTGCAAAGGACCTCTACAATGTAAAGGAAGAGTGGCCGAATAAAATTGCAAAGGTTGAACTAATTACAATAGACCCTCATAACCCAAAATTATGGATATACTGTGACTTATTCGGGCTTGAGCATAAGGATATGACTCCCTTTCAGAAGGATATTGACTACACAAAATTAGGCTTAAACCCTGAAACAGAGGAAGGTAAACGCGAATTAATGAACTTAAAACCTTTTTATAATTATTTTGTAAATAACATAGGCAAGTACAACAATGCAGTTATCATCGCTGTTGATGATGGCGCAGAGGACCGGGCAAAAAGATTTGCGCTGGCGTTAGAGATGGGTTTTGAAAGAGTTTGCGTTATAGACAAAGAAAGAATTGATGCAGGCACTGTCAGAATCAAGGGCATTAAGCCTTATTCAAGCATACAAAAGGAGCATCTTTCCGGAAAAACATGCATAATCACAGATGATATGGTAAGCAGCGGAGGCACTGCAAATGAGGTAACATTTTTTCTGAAGCAAAATGGCGCAAAAAAGGTTGATTTATGGGTAACACATAATGTCTGCACTGCACCTGAAAAACTCGTTACCTCACTAATAGATGAAATCGTTTGTATTGATACTGTGCCGCAGGAAACACCAAAAGTAACAGCACTAAAAGGAAGCGCAAACCTGCTGGCAGCTTGCATCTACAAAAGCTATATGAGCACAGTTTCAATGAACAGGTATATTTAATGCAATATCTTTTTAAATTACCCTAAATTTCCTAAATGTATGGCATCCACAAAATTTGTTAAAAAAACGTATTTCTTATCGCCAACATATGCTAAAAAATTTACAGATAAAGAACACTTTGATGAACTTGACCATTTCAATAGCTGGATTCAGCAAAATACCTTCAGCACACAACACGCTCAATATAAACCCTGCAGCCAAAGCCAGGAATGGCTAGGCTATACCGGCTTTTTAATGGGGGAAAACGCTGTTTTATGTAAATTAAGGGATAACACCATTTCAGTGGATAAGGATGGCAGGGCTGTTTTCTTTGCCACACACAGCTTTGACCCTGTCACTAAAATTTGTTCCCTCTACCGCAGGGTGATAGAGGTAGAATCTACCCCTGCTTCCAAAGAGCTGCCAAGAGAGCTTACAGACTTGCTTGATACGCACAGCTACAGGGAAACAACTGATGGCCAGGTATTGCACTACAGCAAATTTGATTAAAGCAGTTATCCTATCAATTCTGAATTTTTTTTAGCACTGTTTCAACATCAGCTGTAATGCCGAGCTTGCCAAAAAAATTGCAGAGATTATAGATATCCCGCTTTAGGTATCCTTTAGCGCTGAGATCGTCTAACGTTGTTGTCTGTGAAAAATCTATCAGAACAGGGTGCTCATTATGGTTAAGTATATTAAAATGCGACAGGTCTGCATGGACTAACCCTGCTTTGAATAATTTTTTCAACTCCCCAACTATCTCATCAAAAAACTTTTTTGGATTAGCCGGATAGCTGTCTTTCAGTTTAGGGGCTGGTTCTCTATTGCCGATAAACTCCAGCACTAAAATATTGTTGAGTATTGCTAATGGCGTTGGAACTTTTACACCAGCATCTCTTGCCGCGAGCAGGTTCCGGTATTCACGCTGCGCCCACGCCAAAATCACCTTCCTTTTCTGTTTCTTAAGATTCTGGAATCTTAAGTCCTGCTTTAGATAGTCATACATTCTGTTAAAGTCGCAGGTTTCCAGCCTGTAGATTTTAACAATGCGCTTTTCGTTATCTTTCAATGCAGTAAATACATTACTTTCTTTTCCCACACAAATTGGGGATTCCAACCCATCTATTAATTTTCTTGAGATAAGCCTGTGAATAGTCTCTTCAGTAAACAAATCAAAGACATCGTTATATGTCTTGAACTTTTCCTTCATTCTAAACGGCATAACCCTTTTGTAGAACCTGAGGTATATAAAGATTCCATTCGAAAAGGCGTTTTTCGTTAGGCAGATTAAGAGACAACTTAAAATTCTGATGCTGCTGACTAAATTTGCAAAAGTATTATATAAAAGTTACCCTTCTCTTTTCCGAATATGCTTGAACTTCTGGATAAGGCAAAAGAGGAGCTTAAAAGAGCAGACCACTTAATGTATGTTAGCCTGAAATATACCCGAACAGTTGATATTATCAAAAGCCTTGTAGAAAGGCTGATTAACGCCTTTGACTTCGGGGTTGAGGCGCTGCTTAAAAAGGCCAAAGTCAAGAATATTCCAAATATCCCGAGAGTAAAGGTGGATATCCTGCAAAAAACGCAGTTTTATGATGAAAAAGTGCAGCAGTATATGCAGCTTTACCTTTTGTTAAGGGACATCAACAAAGCCCCATTTGAACGGGCAATGGAATTCAGAAGGCATGTGACAATGACAGCCCATCTGGAGGACAAGGAGATTGAGATAGACATTGATATAATAGAGGACTACTTTAAAAAGGCAACTGAGTTTATCGACTTTGTTGAAAGCGTTTTGTAGATTGCGTCCCAAAAACCATAAAAATTAAAATACCAGATATCTTACTAATTCTTATGGAAGAGAGTTTTTTAAAACAGGAATACGAGCGCCTGAGAAAGAAAGGCTGGAGCCACGAGGAGATTATGCAGACGCTCGAGGCCATAAAGAGCGGCCACGAGCAAAAGCCATGGCTGATGGTGTGGCTGAATAAGCTGATTTTCTGGGGAGCTCTTCTTCTTCTTATTGTCGGAAACATGATTATTTCGGTTGTCCTTATACCTTTTATGCTGATAGCTCCGGCCTATCTTCTCTATCCAGGGCTTCTTGTAATTGGGGTTACTTTCGGCTCTTTATACACCATTGTGCTTTACGACATTGGTAAGATTGAAGACAACCCAAAGATAATGCCCGAGCTGTTTATTCCGGCAATAGCTTTAATCAACATTTATATTATCTCTGTCCTAAGCAACCAGCTTGCACTGATATTAAATCTGCAAATTGGGGTGCATATGCCAATAATTACCGCAATATCATATGTAGCGGGCTTTGTCACCCCCTTGATTTATGCCAAGAAATCTTTGGTATGGTAGGGCAGTTAATTTGTAAAGAACGCCCCAACCTTTATATAGCACTAGATTTTTTAATGCGTTTATGGCCTCCCAGGAATACAACTATGAACTAAAAGTACCGAGAGACAGAATAGCTGTTTTAATCGGAAAGAAAGGCGAGATTAAAAAAGAGCTTGAAAAGCTTGTTGGCATCAAAATTAAGGTCGATTCCGTAGAGGGGGATGTTTTTGTGGCTGGAACAGACCCGCTGAAACTTCTGACTTCAAAAGAGATTGTGCTTGCGATTGGACGCGGCTTTAATCCAGAGCTGGCATTTCTTTTATTGAAACCCGATTATGGACTTATTGTCATAAACATGCAGGATTATGCCAAGACGCCTAATGCCCTCATCAGGCTCAAGGGCAGGATTATTGGCCGCGAAGGAAAAAGCAGAAAAATAATAGAAGAGATGAGCATGGCATATATCTCTGTTTATGGCAAAACTGTTACAATACTGGGGGATATGGATGCACTTGGTTTAGCGCGAAGAGCTGTTGAAATGCTGCTTTCCGGAAGCCTGCACAGAAATGTTTATAAATGGTTAGAAAAACAGAGGAGACAAAGAGTAATGCAGGAATACTAAAATGCCAGAAAAAATCAAGGCAGAGGAACTGGCGGAAAAACAAAGAGAGATAGGAGTTGCGGAATTCTTCTCAAGAAATAGGCACTTACTTGGTTTTGACAACAAAAGAAAGGCTTTACTCACAGCTGTAAAGGAAGCTGTAGACAATAGTTTGGATGCGTGCGAGGAGGCAAGCACACTGCCTGAAATAATTGTAGAGCTGGTTGACATGGGCAATGAAAGGTTTAGGGTCATTGTTGAGGATAATGGGCCGGGGATTGTAAAAAAACAGGTTCCAAATATCTTTGCAAAACTTCTTTACGGG